>CANFPU010000054.1 GCA_947448955.1 Burkholderiales bacterium | reverse complement strand
CGTATCGATCAGGTCAAAGTCATCGCTGCGAACCACCTCCACAAAATGATTCGTCTGGTAGCGATCTGCAACGCTGCGGGCGAATTCGGTTTCGTTAAAAGCCGGATCGTCGAATCCAATAGAACAGGTGTTGACGGGGCCATCAGACAACTCCGCCATGGTCGCAACCACCGCACTGCTATCGACCCCGCCGGACAGGAAGGCCCCCAGCGGCACTTCGGCGATCATCCGCAGCTTGACCGACTCGCGCAGACGTTCCGTCAGCTCGACGCAAGCGTCCTGTTCATTGATGGGATTGTCCAAGCTCATGCGCAGATCCCAGTAAGCCACTGGCGATGGCATCGGATCGCCACGACGCCAGACCAGGCTGTGGGCCGGCGCCAGCTTGAGGGCTTGCTTGAAGATCGTTCGCGGCTCCGCCACGTAACCGAGCGCAAAGTATTCCTCCACCGCAAGTGGGTCGATCTCGCGCCGCAAGCCGCCATGGGCCAGCAGTGACTTCAACTCGGAACCAAACAGCAACTGGCCGTCTTCGAGCACCGCGTAGTACATTGGTTTGACTCCCAGCCGATCGCGCGCCAGGAAAATCGTCTGGCGGTTGCGGTCCCAGAGCGCAAAGGAGAACATGCCTCGAAATCGTTTGACGCAATCGGCCCCCCAAGACTCCCAGGCGTGGACGATCACCTCGGTATCACTCTTGGTGTGGAAACGATGACCCAAGGCCTGCAATTCGGAGATCAACTGCTGGTAGTTGTAGATCTCGCCGTTGAAAACCACGACCACTGAGCCGTCTTCGTTGAACAAAGGCTGCTGGCCAGTGGCGATGTCAATGATGGCCAGACGACGATGGCCCAAGCCAAGGCCAGGCTCGAGATGTAAAGACCCTTCGTCTGGGCCTCGATGACGTTGCGAGTCATTCATTCTCTGAAGGATCGCAGCGTCCTGATTTCGGCTGCTGAGCGTGTCAAATATTCCGGTAATACCGCACATCGTCAAATGGATTCGTAGACGTTCTGATAAGAGGACACCATGGCTTGCAGACTGAAATTCTCGACTGCTCTGCGCCTGGCGGCTGCGCTGTGATTTCGAAGCCGCTCTGGATCTTCGATATAGGCGCAGATCATCGCAGCCAGTGAGTCATGATCGCCAGGGCTAAAGCTGCTACCCATGACGTTCTCGACCAACAATTCCACATTACCGCCCACCGCAGTCGCGAGTACGGGCAGACCACACGCCATGGCTTCCAGCAATGTATTGGAGATGCCCTCGTTCAAAGAAGGCAAGACGAACAAATTCATCGTCTGCAGCAGAGCGGAAACGTCGTTGCGTGCCCCAGTGAACCAGACGAAACGCTCAACGCCGATATCAAATGCCAACTGGCGCAAATCATTCAATGCTGGCCCATCGCCAACGACCATCAGCCGAAGGCTCACATTCGCCCTCGACCCGCACTGCACAACCTGTGCGAAAGCACGCACCAAAGTCGCCTGATCCTTGATCGGTTGAAACCGCCCAATCGTACCCACGACGAACAAGTCCTGGTGCTGCCATTCGATCGGCAGTTTGGTCAGACATCGTTCGGTCTTCGGATAGAAAACTTCAGTATCGACACCGTTGTAAATCTGCTTCACACGTCGAGAGGCAATCCCTGATTCCTGAATGAGAATTCGCTCAAGGTCGCGTGAGACGGTCACATAGCGGTCGATCAACGGCGAGTGGAATCGACGCAGCCAAGCTTTTTTCCAGGCACGTCCATGAACATCATCAATGTCGAATCCGTGCTCGCTGTGAATGGTCTTGATGCCCAACCATCGTGCCGGCAGAAGTGCGTCCAACCCAGACATATTGCGGCTGTGAACGATGTCGGGCTGGAGATCGAACAAGAGCTTCAACAGCCGCCAACGCAGACGCCAAACCCCGATCTGGGTGCGGTGCAAGGCGTAGACCTCAACATCGTCACGCGTGATTCTCTGTCTGAAATCAGAAAAATCTTCGATGCAGACAATCGCATGCTTGAATTTATGCCGAGACAAGTGGTTGATCAGGTTGACCAAGCCATTTTCCATGCCACCGATGAGAAGGTGATGAATGACATGCACAATGAAGATTGGTTCTTTATTCAAACTTCACTGCCCATGTAAATCTTGCGATGCGCGCGCCATCTTGAGTCCCAAGGTAAACCGCATGTCCGATTCGATCAGTCCGACCGGATCATGAGACCGATCAGATCAAAGGTGATGGCACGCTTGCCCGTCAAAGGAACCTCGGCATCTCATTGCCAGGTTTTTCTGGGATTGACCAGAGAGAGCCGGTTCAAGCCTGATTTCAATCAGCTTGACAAAGGATGTTGGCGCCCGAAACCTGGTAGACATTCGCGGGTTCTGGTCGAGCCAATCTGTCCAAGGCATGGGCCAGCGGCTGGACCGTTTGCAAAGCCCTTGCGGCCGATGCCGCAAGACTGTTGCCCCAAGCAAGGTCCACCGGCAGCAGCGTCTCAACGTGCGTCCAGCACGCCAGCGACGTCATGGTCGGTGGCTTGGTCGGACCTTGGGACAGGGTCTGCCGGTCCAACACGATGTACACGGCGTCTGCGCGGTTTCGCCGATCGCGCACGACCTCCGCTGACTCGATGAGGTCACGCCAATCCAGGATGTTGGGAATCGCTGCCGCGGGATACAAGAGCCGGACCCAGAGATTACCGAGTGCGCTGTTGTTGGCTGAACCGATCACGAGCGAGTTCGGGTGGGCTGCAGCGAAGAGACCGACGGCCTTGCTGTTGGCGGTGTCAGCGCGGTAATCAGCTTGCTGCATAACCCCCAACAGTGAACCCAGGCTCAGGCTTAGTGCCAACGCGAGCCTGTAGGCGAGGGGCGGCAAGGCTGCGATGGCCATACCGGCCAACAACGCCATGGGCGCCAGAAAAAGCGTGATGTAGTTCGACTGCTTCATCGTCAGGCGCAGCGGCGACAACGAGACCGGGAACAAGCTGAGAACCGCCAGTAGCCCAATCCACCACATCAGCGTGACGCCAAATCCAAGGCTGGAACGACCTTCTCGTTTGAACCAGGCAGGCACCAAAGCCATCGAAAGAATAGTCAGGAAACCTAGAAAACCTGTGTGCCGAAGGTCGACGAAGAGATACTTTAAATAGTAGGTCGCGCCGTCTTCGCCTTGACCGCCGGCGACGAAATTCCTTTGGACTGCGTGAGCCACTACCTTGACCAGATGCAGTGGATCTCCAGCAATGAAGGCCATCAGGCCTAGATGCAGACCGACCATCAGCAACGCACCGCACAAGGGCCAAAGGCAAAGCCGCCAGTGTTCTCGAAAAAGCCAAGCCATGGGCAACATCGCGAACCAAGTGACCAGCGCCAGCTCCTTGGTCCAGAAGACGCCACCAATCGCCAGCCCGGCAGCGAACAGTAAACCGCCATGGCGGCGTATCGCACCGAAGTAGAGCAACACAAACGACGAGGTCAGAAACATTGACACCACAGCGTCGGCATGGATGCGACTGGCCACCGCCATGTGTAAAGGGGCTGTCGCCAACAGAAGCGCCGAAACGGCTGCGGCGCGCTGGTTCATCACTCTTTCGGCGAAGCAATACACCGCGACGATTTCCAACAGCGATGCCAGTAAAGGCCACAGGTTGGCGGCGAACAGGTTTTCACCGAAAACCGCGATGAATGCCGCTGCCGGCAGATTGAAGCCATAACGCAGCGCACCGTTGTAGTTCGCCGAAGTCCATTCCCCACGCGCTAGGCTGACCGCGCGGCCGAAATAGACCAGGTCGTCTGAGCCGAGCGCGCCGTTGAAGGTCGCCAGCCTCAGCAGCAGCGCCAACAGCAGGACCAACAACAGGCTATTCGCCAGTGTCAACCGATTTTTCAGAGGCATCTCCTCAGCGCTTGTCACAGGCTCTTTTCAATAACATAACGAGGACGCTGCTTGGTCTCAAGATAGATTTTTGCAACGTATTCACCCAGGATGCCGATCGACAGCAATTGGATGCCGCCGAGGAAATAGATCGGCACCACAGATGAGGCCCAGCCAGGAATGGCTGCCCGCAATACCAGCGTGCCATAGATGATGAAGACGATCATCGCGAAGCTCAAGCCTGACACGATAAATCCGAGCAGCGTGATCATCCGCAAGGGCACGATGCTGAATGAGGTGATGCCTTCGATCGCGAAGGTCAACATCTTTCGCAGCGGATATTTCGACACACCGGCAAAGCGTTCGGCCCGGTCGTACCTGACCGTTGCAGCACGAAATCCGATCAAGGGCACGATGCCACGCAAGAACATGTTGACTTCGCCGTACTGACGGAGTGCCTCGACCGCGCGCCGACCCAGCAGCCGGAAGTCGGCATGGTTGTGTACCAGATCGACACCCAGTTTCCTCATCAAGCCGTAGTACATCAAGGCAGTGTTGCGCTTGAAGGCGCTGTCGGTCTGTCGCGAATCGCGTACGCCGTAGACGACCTCGGCGCCGGCTGCGAAAGCCTGCACCATGGCCTCGATCACTGACACATCGTCCTGCAGATCGGCGTCAATGCTGACGACGGCATCTCCTTGAACCGACAGCAAGCCTGCCAGCAGCGCAGGTTGGTGGCCACGGTTGCGCGACAGCTTGATGCCATGCACACGAACGTCAACTGCGGCAAGCGATTCGATCATTGCCCAAGTACCGTCTTTACTGCCGTCATCGACAAAATGGATGCTGCTGTCAGTTGATGCCAATTGCCTGTCCTGCAACCCCGTCAACATAGAGAGCAATCGTTGGCTGGTTTCGGGCAGGACTTCTTCTTCGTTGAAGCAAGGCACAACAATGGCAAGTCGTATGGTCATGGTGATCTCATCTTCCAGCGGTCGCGCCGAGGCGATGCCGCGACGAACCAAATACAAAGATCTTCTGCACGAAGTAAGAAATGATGGTGCTCGGCACCAAGGCGACGGCGCCAGCGCGATAGACATTGAGTCCAGCGTGCATCAGCGCAGCGATACAGCCAATGTTGAAGATGAATATGACCGCCCAGCAAGCGGTAAAGCGCAACCATAGGCGTTTGTCGCGGTTGCGGAAGACCCATGCCCCTTGGGTTCGAAAGCTGAACGCCACGCCCAGCAACAGCGCGACAAAGTTGGCGACAGCATAAGCGAGACCCACGTACACCAATGACGCGAAGACACAATAGCTGAAAGCTGTATTCAGGCTGCCGACCAGAACAAACTTGACGATCAGAGACCTTTGCAAATTCGGCATGCACTCAGCCATTTTCATCAATTCGATCAAAGACAACTTTCATCTCGTGGAACGTGAACATTCGCCCAAGCGAGGCCCAAGGGCCAGGAAAGTAGCTAGGTCTGTTGCGGTTAAAGCCACTGCTGATCTGAGGAATTCTCGTTTCAAGATAAGAACTATCGACAAAGGTCTTGTGGGTTCGATCCGCTGCGAATCCTTTGATTCCTGGCACGATGACGATGACGCGCTCTATTCCAAGACGGTGGCAGGCGGCGAGTAGGGCCAGCAACGCTGAAGCCGGGTCTGGCAGGTGTTCCAGCACATGCGCGATGATGAGGGTCTTATGGACTCCGACCAGAAAATCTGGTAAATCGAAGTCCTTAATTTCGGCTCGCGCTTGATGCACCTGCAAGCCAGTGCGCCGCAACGACTTAATAAGATGGGGATTGACCTCCAGACCTATCGAACCTTTGGGCAGTCGCTTCAGCAATTGGCCAGCGCCGCAACCAAAATCGATGGTCGGACCCCGCACGTCTCTGAGGATATGACGCAGGTAGAAGGCCTTGACAAATCGACGAAGCGGATTGCGGCTGCGCCGCAACTGCTCCTGGGCATACTGAAGGTCAAATTCTTTGACAGGCATACTGGAGCCGGTATTCACTTCAAGTAAATCCGGTAAAATACGGTTCTCGAAATATTGTTCAGAACGGCCATCAAATTGCCGCAAAAGCGATCAAAGGCCGACGGCGGCGCAATGCCAAGAAGCGCCATGCGTTGCACAAAGTTGCGGAAGTCAACACTCTGGCTGGCACCAATGGCTACGCTCCAGGAACCCGCCGAGACACGGAATGCTGCAAGCGGTTCGGCACAGAAGTGTGCGTTGCCATGGTTCAACAGGCGGAACCAGTAGTCGAGATCGATGACGTAGGGGTTGGTCGCGTCAAACAGACCGACCTTGGCGGCAGTCGACTTGCGCAGCAGCACAGCGCCGGGCTCTCCGATCAGGTTGGTGCCGCGGCGAACACAGGCCCTGATCAGTACATCGCGGTCGATCGGACCTTCTCGGCCGCCGGGATAGCCGCGCCGCATCAACAGGCGTGCATCAGGGCCCAGCACCTCCCGCGCGCTGAATACCAACGAAATGCGCACCTCAGCGTCAGCGTCGAGCACGGCCACCTGACGCTCAAGACAGTGAGGATGCAGCACATCGTCGTGCGGCAGCAGTTTGAAATAGTCTCCTGTCGCGACTTCAAGGCAACGATTCCAATTGCCCTCAGGCCCGAGATTCTTCTCATTGCAAAGGTAGACCATTCGAGGATCCGAGAAACGCTCGACAACGGCGCGTGTGTCGTCTGGCGAGCCATCATCGATGACCATCAGCTCGAAATCGGTATAACTTTGCGCCAGGACTGACTCGATGGCAGCGCCGAGCGTTTGGTCCCCAAGGTAGGTTGGGATACACACGGAGACTTTAGGCCTTTTCATGTCCCGTCTCAGCGTCTCCCGAATGGTCAAAGCCGCCAAACGCGGAAGCCCTCTGCGCGCAAGGCTGCAGCGTCAAAGACCGCTTTCACATCAATGAACGCGCCGCCACTGACCAGCTTTTCGCTCAGCTTTTTGGTGCCAAGGTCTGCGTATTCCTGATGCGCCACAGCGACAATCAGCGCATCGGCGCGAGGCAGATCGTCCCAACGCAGCAGGCGAACACCGTACTCGTGCATTGCCTCATCGGCATCGGCCTGTGGATCTGTCACCAAGACCTCGGCGCCGTAAGTCTTGAGCTCGTTGATGATGTCAATCACCTTGCTGTTGCGCAGGTCACCGCAGTTCTCCTTGAAGGTCAACCCCAGCACGTTGACCTTGGCGCCTTTGATGTGGCTGCCGCTGGCGATCATTTGCTTGACCGTCTGCTCCGCAATGAATTTACCCATGCTGTCGTTGATGCGCCGTCCAGCCAAGATCACCTGCGGGTGGTAGCCCAGCATCTCGGCCTTGTGTGTCAGGTAATAGGGGTCGACGCCAATGCAGTGGCCACCGACCAAGCCGGGCTTGAATTTCAAGAAATTCCATTTGGTTCCGGCGGCCTCGAGTACCTCGCTGGTGTCTAATCCCAATCGGTCAAAGATGATGGCCAGTTCGTTCATCAAAGCGATGTTGAGGTCTCGCTGGGTGTTTTCGATCACCTTGGCGGCTTCAGCGGCCTTGATACTGCTGGCGCGATGCACGCCAGGCACGATGATCTTTTCGTAGAGCTGCGCCACCTGGGCCAGCGTCTCGGGCGAGTCACCTGAAACGATTTTGAGAATTTTCGTCAGCGTGTGCGCCTTGTCGCCCGGATTGATGCGTTCGGGTGAGTAGCCCACAAAGAAGTCGCGCTTCCATTTCAACCCAGACGAACGCTCGAGAATGGGGATGCAAACTTCTTCTGTGGCGCCTGGGTACACCGTGGATTCATAGACCACGATCGCACCCTTCTTCATGTGCTGACCGACGGTGTTGCTGGCGCCGATCAATGGTTTGAAGTCCGGGATATGGGCCAGGTCGACCGGCGTGGGCACCGCGACGATGATGATGTCGGCCTCGGACAACAGGCGGCCATCGGTGGTGTAGAGCGCATGCTTGGCTGCGCTGAGGTCTTGGTCCGATAACTCACGCGACGGATCGGTGCCGCGCCGGCAGGATTCGACCTTGGGCGCCGAGATATCAAAACCGATGGTCCGCAACTGCTTGCCAAATTCCACGACCAAGGGCAGACCGACATAACCCAATCCAATCACCGCAACGGTTGTCATTGTTTTTACCTGGTAGATTTAACGCTGCAAGGATTGTCGCTGCAGCCGAAATTCACTGGCGGTGACTCGTTTCACGCAACTGCCGTTCCAGCAGCGTCCAGTTGTCGCGAGCAAAGGCTTGCAGTGCGATCTTTCCGCCATTCGATTCGTCACGCCGGGCATACAGCACAACCGTTGCTGACTCTTCGCCTTGGCCGGTCAGCCTTTGCCAGACGCCGAGCAATTTGGCCACCACATCACTGCGGGTCACCACGCCGCCCACCCAGTACCAATGCCAGACGGTCAGTCCGGTATTTCGGCTACTGCCGGCCATTGAAGCCGCAACGATCTCAGCGCTGCTCGCCTCGAAGCCACCCGCTGTGGCAGAGACCGTCACCACACCCTGGCTCAATGGATGCCAAACCTTGTCCTGGCCACTGACCAAGGCATTGGACGCACTGACCAATTGTTTGTTGGTGTCCTGGTTTCGGTAGTACGCGATGTAGACACCAACCTCCAGGTCGCTGGAGCGATAACTGCGCTGGACTTTTGCAGACGCCTGCTGGATGCTTGGCGTCCAGTCGGTCACCGGCTGGTCGGTCGCCCGCCAGTTGGCAGTCAGATGCTCCTGCAGTTGCAGACGAGGTGGGTTCGAGACCTGTTGCGGCGCGAGTTCCAACAGCAACGGCGGCGACCACAGCAAAGCCACCGCCATCAAGACGACTGGCCAGACTGCCGTTGACAGAGGTCGAACTATCGCACCACCAACCGGCACAGGCACCGGCACAGGCACCAGCACAGGCACCAGCACAGGCACCAGCACAGGCACCTGCGCAGGCACCCGCGCAGGCACCCGCGCAGGCACTGCTGGCGCCTGCGACCACCGGGCACCGATCACGAACAAGGCCATGATCACGATACCGAAGAACAACCAGCCGTAGATCAAATGGTCGACGCCGGTGGCGAGTTTGTTGCCAGACAGATGCCCCAAGATCACCGTCAGATAGGCTCGCAACCAGTTGGCCACAACAGGAACGAGGATGGACAGTGCGACGAAGATCAAGCGTCTGTTGGCTGTGCGGTAGTTCAGGTACGCAAACAGGCTACCAACCATGAACGACGCCACAAGGTACCTGATGCCGCTGCAAGCATCCACCACCGACCAATGCCCTGTCGGGATCACGAACTGCAAGCCCTCTCGGTAGACCGGGATGCCGCTGAGCCGCAAGGCCATCACGGTGAAGTCTGCAGTCCACTGCATCATGGTGGGCACCAGAAATTCCCCCACCGGGACCGCAAAGAAGAGAAAACCAAGCGGAAACAGCAGTGTCCATCCCACCTGTCGCCCCAGCAACAGCGGCACCGCCAGCACCATCATGGCGGTGAAGGCGAATTGTTCGATCGCATTGGCCATCGCCAGTCGCCCCACCAGCCAGGCGGCCGCCGCGCAGGCCATGGGTGCCAGTGCCCAAGCCATCGGTCGAGGCATCATCCCGCCGAGCTCCACGCGCTTGCGCCAAACCAGCCACAACACCAGCGGCGGCACTGCGAATGCATGGGCAAAGGTGTCAGAGCGCAGCCAGATTGCGACCATCGATTCGGCAGTCTGGTGGTAGACGCTCAACAACATACCCATGACGATCAGCAAGGCGATCCCAGGGGCATGCCAAGCACCCGGGATGGTTGGCATCCTCAAGGTCTGGGCGATCATGCCGTCTGAGCCGACAAGCTGGCGGGCCTGTTGGCCGGTGCTTGGCCAAAGGCCTGGGCCGAGGATGGGTCCAAGTGCAGAGGTAGGTGCTGGTCCAAGTACTGGTCCATCACCGCGAGCTGGCTGGTCCAACCATAGTCGTCGATCACCCGCTGGCGGCCAGCAAGCCCCAACGCTGTGGCGCTCGCCTGATCTCGCAGCAAAGCGTCCACCGCCCGTACGTAGTCGTCGACCTCGACCGCTGCGAGTAATTCCTGACCAGCCCTGGCGCTGAGGGCCTCCACACAGGCTTGTGCCGCGACCACCGGACGCCCCATCGCCATGGCCTCGAGTACCTTGTTTTGCAGTCCACGAGCCAGCCGCAACGGCGCCACCACCACGGCCGCATGTTGCAGATAGGGTCTGACGTCGGGCACGGTGCCACTGATCGAAATCGCATCGCTGGCCAGCGTCCGTACCGAGGCTAGCGGGTTGCGTCCGACAATGTGCAGCCTCAGGCTCGGCCAGCGCTGGCGCAGCGCGGGCAACGCTTCGCGGGCAAACCAGGTGATGCCATCGACATTGGGCCAGTAATCCATCGCCCCGGTGAACACCAACGGCAGCTCATCCGCGCGGTAAGGCGATGCGCGCTGCGGATCGGGCGAGAAGTAGTCCGCGTCGACGCCGTTGCTCAAAGCTTGGACTCGACCGCAGTGCTCTGGCGCGAGCTGCTCGAACAGCGCGACTTCCTTGTCTGTGACAAGAAAAGATTTCGCCGCTTTGGCCACCACTTCGCGCTCGTAGGCGAGCAGGCGTTGGCCCTCGCGGCGGTACAGCCATGAGATCGGCCAGCGGTGTTCGCTGGCGTACTGTGCCCATTTGGCTGAGTCGACGTCCACCAAGTCCACCAACGCCGGTAGGGACGGCCAAGCTTGCAGGTACGGGACCATCGACGACGAGAACACCAGCGCAACATCAATCGCTTGTTTCGTGATCGTCTCGTGCACCCAGCGATGCAGTCGGCGGTTGTCGTAGTAGTCCAGCGTGAGCGCGCGCCTACCCA
The DNA here is from genome assembly GCA_947448955.1 of Burkholderiales bacterium. Lineage (GTDB taxonomy): Bacteria > Pseudomonadota > Gammaproteobacteria > Burkholderiales > Burkholderiaceae_C > Pseudaquabacterium. The sequence goes on along the minus strand of CANFPU010000054.1, from coordinate 10,997 downwards.
GCAAGGCGCCCAGGCTGGCCAGCCTGGCACGGCGCGGGTTCAGTGTGATCACCTGCAGGTCAGCGCACATCGCACGCAATGCCCCAAGGTGTTGAACGTCATCGGGGTCGTCGATGAAGGTGCCCAGAAAAACCCGGTGCCGCGAAGCCAGGTGCTTGAGCAAATGGAAGGAGCGAACCTTGTCGCCCTTGTTCGGCGGATAAGGCATGCGGTGGACCAGGTACAGCAGGTTGGCCATGGTGGGTCAGTCAGCCCAAGTTGCGTACGATGAACGGCCCCAGCCAATTGGCCAACCCCAGCGGCAGACGGCGCCAAGCCTCGATCATCAGCTTGTACTTGACGTTGCCGGGGTTGTTCTGCGGCACGGTATCGCGCTTGTACAGACAGTACTCATAGTGCAGCGGTGTTGGCTCGAAGCCCCAGTTCATCTTGAAGGCGTGCGGCCCGCTGCCTTGTTTGCTGCGACCGAAATCAAACCCTGTCAGCCCACGCGCGGCAGCACGGCGCATCAGCTCCCAGTACTTGAAATCATTGGCGGCCAGATGGCGGGCAGCCAGATCATCACCGGCATGGTGTGGCAACACCTGGTCGCGGAAGTAAAAACTCAACACGCTGCTCAAAGGATGACCGTCGGCGGACACCACGGTGAGCACCTCACAGTCCGCACCAAACTCGTCGCGCAAAGCCTGGAACCAGCGCTTGGGCATCGCCGGCGTGCCGTGTCGGTGCACGTTATCGGCGAACAGCGCAAAGAAGCGGTCGACGCCAAGGTCAATCTCGCTGCGCAAGCCATGCTTGATGCCCTTGCGAACCATTGCGCGCTGCTTGCGCGGGATCGCCAACATGTTGGCCTCATCGTCGGACAGGATGGGTTTACGCAGTCGCACATAGAGGTCTTGCAGCGGCCAATCCTGGTGACGTCGATCGACGTTGCGCAACTCCAAGTGGCCGGCGCCAAGGCTACGGGCGATCTTCTGGGCCTCAAGCTCCAGCGCATCCGCCGCTGCTGTGTTGCTGGCCGCCACCCCGCCGTAATCTGCAAATGGCAGGCTGACCAACGCGTGGCCAAACAGCAAGCTCTTGACCTGGGCGAGCGGCAGCACGCCTTCGATGCAGCCGTCGCGCTCCGCATAAAGGAAATGGGTTGGGTGGCCGAAAACCTGGTGCAGCACCCGCTGCCAACCCGCGCGGTGAAAAAAGGTCGCTTGCGGACAGCCCAATACAAAGGCGTCCCAACGCGCTGCGGCGGCGTTGTCGCACACCGTCAGTTGTTTGATCGACAGCATGTGCTAAGGGGCGACCAGGGCAAGGTTCGCAACCGCGCCAGGGCATGACGACGCCGCTGACCGCATGAAGATCTCGTCCATCCGTCCCCAGCGGAAATCGCCTAGCAGCCGATCGAGACGCCGCTCCATGCGGTCGATGTGGAGGTAATGACGAAACCGGGTCTTCAGATCGATGCCGGCCACTCTCGGCTGGCCAGGGTCGATCTCCCAGGGATGACAATAAAAGATCGCCGGCTTGCGATCGACCGTGTTCACATGACGGATCATCCAACGCGACAACGCGTAGGGCAGCAACCTGAAGAACCCACCGCCACTACAGGGCCAGTTACGACCACGCAGGCGAAAGGTGGTCAGCGGAATTTCCAGCAGGCCGTTGGCCAACGGGTGTGCAAACCGAGGGGCGTCAGGCATGCCATAGTGGTCGTGAGCGATGGGGTAAATGCTTGAGCTGTAGCGATGGCCGGTGGCCCACAGGCAATCGAAAGCCCACAGGTTGCCAGCTGAGATTGAAAAACTGGGCGCGCGGTAGCCCACCACTGCTTGGCCACCGATATCCTCCAGCAGACCCTTGGCGCGCAGGATGTCCGCGGTGAATGCCGGGCGACTGAGTTCGCTGGCACGCTGGTGGCCGTAGCCGTGGCTGGCCAGTTCGTGGCCTTGCGCGACGATACGGCGCACGAGTTGTGGGTAGCGTTGGGCAACCCAACCCAGTGTGAAGAACGTCGCCCGCGCGGCACGACGATCGAGTAGGGTCAACAGGCGTTCGACATTGGCCTCGACTCGGCACGCCATCTGACCCCAATCGCTGCGACTGATGTACGGCGCCATCGCCGAGACATGGAAATAGTCTTCAACATCGATCGTCAGCGCGTTGGTGATGGGCAGCGCGGGTGGGTGGGTCTCGGTCATCTGCAGCCTCAACGCGCGCCAGCGGCCAACCATCGCCACAGGTCCGCAGCAATGCGATGCGCCGCCTGGCCGTCCCATAACTCTGGCATACGGCCGCACTTGCCGGCACCACGAAGGATGTCGGCGACCGCGGACCGAATTGCCTGACCATCGCAGCCGACCAAGGTGTTGCTGCCCTGCTCGGCGGTGATAGGGCGTTCGGTACTCTCCCGAAGAGTCAGGCACGGCACACCTAGCGCAGTGGTCTCCTCTTGAAGCCCTCCGGAGTCGGTCAACACCAGCGTCGCATCCCGCATCAGTCCAAGCATCTCCAGGTAGCCTTGCGGTGGCAGTAACAGCACCCTGCGCGCATCGACGCGGTCCATCAGTCCGAAGCGATCCATGTTGTGGCGTGTGCGCGGATGCAACGCAAACACCAGCGGCAAGCTCTGCGCCACCTCACTCAGGATTCCCAACAAACGCCGCAGCGTATCCGCATCGTCAACATTGGATGGCCTGTGCAACGTGACCAGGCCGTAACCCTTTTCGTGCAAGATCAGACTTGGGTCGATGCCGTGAAATCGCAGGGTCTGGGCGGTCGGCTTGGCATGCGGTCGGCTCGACAGCAGCGAGTCGATCATCACGTTGCCAACAAAGCAGACGCGCTCAGCAGCTACGCCCTCGCGCACTAAATTTTCCAAGGCGCTACGCTCGGTGGTGTAGAGCCTGTCGGCCACCTGGTCGGTGAGGATGCGGTTGATTTCCTCGGGCATTTTTCGGTCATGGCTGCGCAAGCCAGCCTCGACATGGACCACTGGCACATTTTTCTTAACTGCCACCAATGTGCAGGCCAGCGTGGAATTGACGTCACCAACCACCAGCACGCAAGCCGGCTTGTGATCATCAAGCGCGGGCTCGAAGCGACGCATCACCTCGGCGGTCTGCACCGCATGACTGCCCGACCCGACCTCCAGATTCAAATCGGGCGTCGGCAGGCCGAGGTCTTCAAACAGTTGATGGCTCATGCCCTGGTCGTAATGCTGTCCGGTGTGCACCAGCATTGAAGGCAGCGGCGGCCGATGCGCGGCCAGCGCGCGCAGGATGGGTGCCATCTTCATGAAGTTGGGTCTAGCACCCACCACGCACATCACTGGCCTTGGACCTTGCCGGTCTTGATCGAGTGACAACCAACTGTTTTCCCCGTTGCGCTCGGCACCGCTCACTTCAATCCTTCGTCCATGGGTTTTTGTGCCGCGTGCACCAGTTGTTGGACCAGGGCCAGCAGTTGAAGATTGGACCGCTCCAGTCTCAGCATGCCCCGCTCGAGGCGCTGGACCTGATCGGCACCCGGCTCAGACGCGAGCCGTCCGGGCTGGCGCGACAGCTTGTCAGCAGGGGACGGATCCGTCTGCGGCCGGTTCAAATCGACATCAAGCGCTGTGTTGACGTTGGCGAGATAAACGGACGATCTGCTGGCCGACGGGCTTTCTGCGCCGGACAGCCGGCGGGTGGGTACCTTGGCCTCTTGCGCGAACTCATTCACCACCTCTTGAACGTCACTGCATTGGATGTGTGTCTTGCCGGCCAGGTATCCTGCCAACAGCAAGCGATCGCAGACCGAGTTGACCCGCCGAGGAATGCCACCGCTGGCGTTGAAGACCAGGTCAAAGGCCTCAGGATCGAAGCTAGGTTGTCCGTTCGAACCCACACACCTGAGCCGGTGCTCGATGTACTGCTCGGTCTCATCCCGATCCAGTGGACCGACATGACAAGTCGCGGCCACTCGCTGGCGGAACTGTTCCATCTCAGGCCGCTGCAGGATCTCACGAAACTCTGGCTGACCGACCAGAAAGCTCTGCATCAAGGCCTGGTTGCCATACTGGAAGTTCGACAGCATGCGAAGCTCCTCAATGGCACGAAGCGTAAGGTTTTGCGCCTCATCGACGATCAACAGGCAGCGCTTGCCTTTGATCGCTTGACTGATCAGGAAACCCTCTAGTGTGACCAGCAGCTCGGATTTTGGGACATCCTTGACCTTGAAACCAAACGACGCACCGACCAATCGCAAAGTGTCTTCCGCGCCAAGTTGGGTGGTCACCAAATGCCCAACCACAACGTCGCTGCCCTGCAAGCCGTCGATCAATGCTCTCAACAGCGTGGTCTTGCCAGCGCCGATCTCGCCGGTGATCACGATGAAACCTTCGTTGCGTGAAACCCCGTAGTCGAGGTAGGCCTTGGCCCGCCGGTGCTGTTTGCTGCCGAAGTAAAAGCCGGGATCCGGATGCAGTTGAAAGGGCTTGTTGTTGAGCCCGTAGAACGTTTCGTACATGACTCAGAACCGGAGGCCAATGGTGGCGAAAATGGTGTTCTCCCCGAATGGCGTCACGGAATTCTCATAATGCGCGCGCCGTAGCCCCACCACCAAGCTGCTTGCCGCGGTGGGCCTCAAGCTGTACTGAAGCCCAGCTTGGCGTTGCCGGTTGAATTGACTGACCAGCGTCCCACGCCCTTGACTGCCGCTCAGCACCAACGACATCGACGACAAAGGCGTCAGGCGGTGCGAGAGGTCTAGCGAAGCGCCGATCAACTGCACCTGACCGGCGGCTGACAAATCATCCACAGCATCGCTGGCCGAATCCACGCGACGACTGATCGACCTGGTCACTGACAGCATGGCGGTGCTGCGTTGGCCGCGCCAGGCCGCCGACAGCGCCTGCACGTGCGTGACTGACGCCGAGGAGCTTAGGAATCCGGGGCTGACGGCAGCGCTGATGCCTTGCTGACGTAGATAGTTGACGACGAAAGTTGATCTTTCGACCGGGTCAGGGATAGCCGACGCGAACAGCGCGTAAAAAGCATCGTAGGCCGTCCCGCGCGACCCAGCTGCAACGGGACTGCTGTCGACCCACAGGCTACGGCTGTCGCTCAAAGTCCACACAGTCAGCGGCGTTCGATGTTGCAGCGCCAAGGTATACGTCTTGCCCGCTGGGCGGTGATCCATGATCGCGGTCAGGCCGGTTCTAGGCGATGGCGTCCAGGCCATACTGAAACCACGGGTCTGGTAACGATGATGCTCGGGAAGTCCCAGGTCAGTGCGTTCGATACCACCATTGGCGTTGACTTCAAGGTCGAATTCGGCAAGCCCGAAGGTCAAAGCAGCGTAGAGCCGGTCGCTGGTCGTGGTTCGGCCAGCCTTGTAGTCTGACCGTTCATGCGATCCATTCAACGTCCAGCTGAAGCTGGCCGATGTGGACGGCGCAAGCTGCAACGCGATGGAAGATTTCGTCGAATCACCAACGCTGGAGCCGTTGGCATCGCTCAGTACATAACCCAGTTTTGCAGTGTATCGAAGTGTATTTCCAATCGGACCTTGGAACTGAGGCGTCAGTGCTAGCGTTCGAAGTTCGACTGAGTTTTCTTGCGTCAGGCCACTGACGGTCGGCTGCACGCCAAACGCTGAAATCGCACTTCGAGCAATCGATGCATTGACGCCCAGTGCCGCCCGGCCTTCCAACAAGGTGGCATTGAAGCTGGAATTCAGTGCGTTCTGCAGCTCATTGAGGTGGCTGTGGTGCGCATAAACCAAGCTGGACAGCGCATATTCAAGATGCCCCTGCACAGGACCCGTCGGGACTCTCAGACTCACATCGGCAGAAAATCGAGTGACGTTGTCAATCGCCGGTTTTACGCTGGCCAGCGCATAGTTGTCAGTCCATGTCTGCGTGACAGATACATTTGGAAATAGGGTGATGCCACTGGTTTGAGCCTGCGCGAGCAAGGGAAAAGCGATCGCACCCATCACGGGAATCGCGCGCCAACAAGACCGCCGACGGATCGACGTTCGGCACATCAACGGCTTGACGCTCAAACCCCCATCCTTTGATGGCGCCGCAGCGTCATGCCGAAGTCGATGCATCAATCTTCTCTTTTCTGAGGTCTCTGGTTTGGTAGTCATCACTGCCGTAACCGAGGCCATAGCCGTAACCATAGCCATAGCCGTAGCCGTACGCGCCATGGTTGTCGCTTCGAGCCATGTTGAGCAACATCATGCGGATAGGGCATGACTCAATGGTCGATAAAGCATGTTGAACATCGGCCTGTAGCGTTTTGCCAGCCTGAACGACGATGACCACCTGTCCCATCTGAGTGGCCAAGACTCTGGCCTGGGTTGTCAACAGCAAAGGAGGGGAATCGAAAATGATGATTCGATCGTCATAGCGAGAGGCCATGTCGTCCAGCAATTGGCGCATCGCGTCGCTGGCCAATAATTCATTGGACTTGGGATGCGGTCGACCACTCGCCAGCACGCTGAGCTTGTCAATGTTTGTCCGCATCAAGACCTCGCCCATTTCAGCCTTGCCCTCCAGCAGATCCAGCAGGCCCGGCGCCTCAGGCAGCCCCAGCTTCTTCAGGATTGACGGTCTTGCCACGTCCGCATCGACCAACAGCACGCTGTGGTCGAGTTCGGCGGCGATGCTCATGGCCAGATTGATGGAGGTGAAGCTCTTGCCCTCCCCAGGCATCGCACTGGTCATCATGATCAAGTTGCCATGGTTAGCCCTGGCGCCCCGGCTTCCCGTGGCATTGGCGATCAAAGGCCGTTTGATCACCCGATACTGATCCGTCAGATGAGAGCTAGGTGCGGAAGGCACCAGATAGCCATCTGCGGCCAAAGCGGTTAAATCCAGCTCAAAGACCTTGGATGAGTAATCTGATGTCATTCGTGCTGATCTCTCGGCACGCGACAGTGAGGCCCAACTGGGTGGAGGTGCGTCAATTTTCAGCGCATGAGGCCGCACTGGATCCATCGCTGAGGTCGAGATGCCCGCCGCACGGATCTGCGCCATTCGCTCGGCCGCTTGTTCGATCAAACTGCTCATCGGATTCAGTCCAATTGCCTGGAGGACAAGATAGAGACGGTCAACAAGGCGACCAGGAAAAACGTCAAGAATCCGGCCGCACCGAACTGCAGGCGCAGACGGTCGAAGCGTTCGCTGCGACGTTGCTCTTCACTGAGCACCAGTGAGACCACACCCAACAACGGAACCCCGGACTTCAAGCGCATTGTCTGAGAGTCGTTGTAGACCGGTCGCAGTTGGCTCGCGGCGAATGCCGAGGACAAACCAGCAACGACACCTACCGCCAGCGCTATCAACAACAACACCAGGCGGTTGGGTGAGACTGGGCGCGGTGAAACTCGAGGTGGATCAATCAAGCGGAAATCAACAACGCCTGATGCCATGTCCAGATCCCCTGACATCACAGCCGATTGCCGTCGCGCCACTAAATCTTCGTAGCTCTTTTTGACGATGCCATAGTCCCGGTTGAGCTGCGCGGCCTCCGCTTCGAGCTGCGGGGAGGTTCTGGTCAGTGCACGTGCCTGGGCATGGCGGGCGCTGTACTCTTCAACCCTTGCCTTCAACGCGGCAACCTGAATTTCTGAGGAGGCCTGGAGCCGTGCCATCTCCTGCATCGCCAGGGTGGTGTTGGCTTGCTGAGGATTGGAGGGCATCGCTAAAGCCGACTTTCGAAGTTCCGTCACCTCTCTGCGCTTTTGGTGCTCCAGCTCACCCAGCATTCGACGTGAATTCAAGACGTCTGGATGCTGATCGGTGAAACGTTGCAGCAACTGGTCAAGATTACGCCTGAGTGCATCAAGTCTTGCGTCGATTTCGGGCGTGGCGATCGAGATCGACGCTTCTTGCAACAAACTCTGCACCGCTGTGCTCGCCCCTTTGCTGATGCCCTTCTCGGCGTCGACTTGCTGACGTGCAGCATCTCGCGCGTTTTCAGCTTCGCGTAATTCGAGCTTGGCAGCTTGCAATTGTTGGTAAATTGAACCCAGTCTCGATGCAGAGTCGTTGCCCTCACCCGTCTGAAGGTCAATATTTCTGAGACGAAAGTCCTTCAGTCGGGTCTCTGCTGCTTCGAGCTTGGTCTCATAAGTCTTGATCTGCTCGTCCAGAAATATTTTTGCGGAATCAGTGTCTTTTCGGCTGGCGCCCAGGCTGGATTCAACAAAAATAGACACCATGGATTGAATGACCCGTTTGGCTTTGTCTTTGTCAGGATCAACATAAGTCAATGAGTAAAGATTGTCACGGCCAGCACTTTTGATTTCGACACTCTTCATCAAGCCTTCGATCAAGGTCTCTTGCTGATTTTTTGTTTCATTCTTCAGATCCAGATCAGCCATTCGAATCAATTTTTCGATATTGGGTCTGCTGATTAAAGTGCGGCTGAGCATGTTGACTTGCTGGTCAACATTGGGTTGGACAGCGAGGCCTGACATCAGAGGCTTTAGGATTGATTGGGTGTCGACGAATATCCTCGCCATGGCTTCATATCGATCAGGTACCTTGAAAGCGGCCACCATGCCGCCTGCGCCGATCACCCAGGTCACGATCAGACCCAACCATCGAAATTTCCACATTCCGCGCAGCAGCGCGGTCACCTGGCTGATCAAGTCTTCCATGTTGAGGTGCTAGGTGGTGATTCGTCAGCGGTGCCGCGCAACATGGTTCAGAACAGACTCTGCGGAATCACCAGGATATCGCCCGGCAACATGTCAATGTTGGCTGACAGATCTCCACGCTTGACCAAGTCTCTCAGTCGAACAGCGTATTGCTTGCTGCCGTCACCCATCCGAAGAATCGTGGCTCGATTGCCAGCGGCAAAATCGGTCAGGCCGCCTACGGCGATCATCACGTCAAGCAGCGTCATCTTGGTCTTGTAATTCAGGAACTGAGGGCGGGCAGCTTCTCCGACGACTCTGATTTGCTCGCTGTAAGGACCAATAAATGCGGTCACCAACACGGTCACCACAGGATCTCGAACGTACTTTCCGAGCTCCTTTTCGACATCACGGGCCAACTCGATGGAGGTCTTTCCCTGCGCCAATATTTCCTCTACCAATGGCGCAGCCACCTTGCCGTCTGGGCGAACAGGCACGACCATCGACAGTTCTGGATTTCGCCAGACAATGATGTTCAAGGCGTCACCAGCGCCGATCTTGTAGGTGTAGTTGCCGATTGGGACCGCTTCCGGTGCCGGTGGAAGATCTGTTCGATGGGCACATCCAGCAGACAGTGCCAAGGCCGAAAGAGCGAGGATCTTGGCGAGTGCAATGTTCACAAGTTTGCGGGACATTTTTTTCACGTGAAGCGTCCTGAAGGTTTTGGCGAAAGAGCGTGATTGCAGGGCAATGGGAGCGCCATGCCCTGGCAGATGTGGCCTGTGCGGTAGGCCTCACTGTGCAACGTCTCTTGGGAACGCATGGTGTCATGCTGTCGACCGGTTTCGTCATCGGATCACCTGCTTGAACAGGCTTGTAGCCAAAGAAGTTCACGGGATCGGTCATTTCCTCAGACCTGGGTCTCTTTCTGTCGATTCAGTTCGAGTCGCATGCGCAGTGGACGGTGACGATGTTCACAAGCTCCAGCAGGTTCGCTTCAGACTGATTTTTTCGATGATGAAGTCGCGTTTTTCGGAACATAGCAAATCTGAATTTTCTGCTCGTAGAGAACTCGATAAGATCCCGCCCGGTGCACGCAGGGCGTTCAATGGCTCCGGCGCGACGACTGGATCTCGTCGTCTTCGCATCTCAGTGAATTGGTATCGACAACGAGGCCATCGAACATCAAGGCTGCGATCCAGTGAGAGGATTCACGTCAAGTGGCAGGCCTCATGGGATGGATCGCCGAGGCATCGCGCAGTCATCAGCCTCGTCAGGGTAGGCTTCGCGGCTGACGCTGGAGGTGAGTCAAGATGTCTTCGTGGCAGCGCATGTGAGGCGCTGCATCGCCCGACCGGTCAGGCCGCTCAGGCTCTCGCTGGCGGTCTGGCTGCATAGACCAGCGCGGGCGAGATGCTGTGGATAACTTTGTGGGAAACCGGCTGGAAATCGTGCTAGCTCATTGCTTTTGCGAGCCTCGGGGGACGCTGCAAAATCTGCTGAGAAGTCATCGAAAATCTTTTTCAATCAAAGGCTTAGCGTAGCTCAACGACTGAGCTTGAGCCCAGGTGTTCTACCCCTGACGGCCAGCCTGCGCCCACGAGAATTGGGGATAAGTCAAGCCCTGCATAGGCGTTCCGGCGCCGAAGGTAGCCCGCGTTCAAGGTGTGCTGGCGCGGCGCAGCTCACGCGAATGGCTGTGCACTGCTTCCACCAACGCCAGGACATTGTCGGAAGGGGTGTGCTGGTTGATGCCATGACCCAGATTGAAAACATGGCCGCCCCATCGACCGTCAGCGCGCCTGGGCGCACCGAAACTGTCGAGCACCGCGCGCGCTTCGGCAGCGACTGCCTCGGGCGTGGCAAACAACACCATCGGGTCGATATTGCCTTGGAGCGCCACTTGATCGTCGACCCGGCGCCGCGCCGCGCCGAGATCACAGGTCCAATCCAGGCCGACCACGTCGGCGCCAGTCGCTGCAATCTGCTCGAGCCACAGGCCACCCCCTTTGGTGAACACGATCGCCGGAACCCGCTGCCCTTCGTGTTCGCGCTTGAGCTTCGACATCACGCGCTGGGTATAGGCCAGGCTGAACGCGTGAAAAGCCCGATGCTCAAGCACGCCGCCCCAGGAATCGAAGATCATCACCGCTTGCGCGCCGGCTTCGATCTGGGTATTCAGGTAAGTCGCCACCGCATCGGCGTTGATCGCCAAGATGCGATGCAGTAGGTCCGGCCGGCCATACAGCATGGTCTTGATCTGGCGGTAGTCGTCCGAGCCTGCGCCCTCAACCATGTAACAAGCCAGCGTCCAGGGACTGCCGGAAAAACCGATCAAAGGCACTCGGCCATTGAGCGCACGGCGGATT
>CANFPU010000053.1 GCA_947448955.1 Burkholderiales bacterium | reverse complement strand
CTGGTATCCGCTGTGGCGTTGCGCCACCTCGGGTTTGCAGGGTTCGACACTCTTGGCACCGATCGCGCGGGCCAAGTTTTTGGTGCTGACCTGCTTGTCGCCGTGCATCAGCACGATCAACGGCTCAGCGCGCTCGTTTTGCATCACCAAGGTCTTGATCACCGCGTGTTCGGGCCAACCCAGCGCGCGCGCCGACTCCGCGGTGCCGCCATGCTCGACATAGTCGTAGACATGCTCGGTGAAGCTAACCCCCGCAGCGCGCAGGCGTTGCGTCGCTGGGGTTTCACTGACGTGTTTTTCCTTCTTGGCCATCTCACTGCGCCGGGTCGCGGATCTCCCAGCGAATGCGGTCGATCGCGGCCAGCAATTCAGGTGCGAGCGTCGTGCCCCAGGCGTCGATGTCGTCATCGAGCTGTGCCCGGGTGGTCACACCGATGATGGTGCTCGCCACGCGCCAGCTGGTGTAGCAAAAGGCCAGTGCCAGTCGGGTAGGCGTCAGGCCGTGCTCTCGCGCCAACGCGTTGTAACGCCGCGCCGCGACCAAAGTGTCCGACCGGCCCCAACGCTGCTTGCGCATGCTCTCAAAGCGGGAAAGCCGGCCCAAGGCAGGCTGTGCCGGATCGAAACCCGGTGCATCGTACTTGCCCGTCAGCGCGCCGAAAGCCAGCGGGCTGTAGGCCAGCAGCGAGACCCCCGTGCGCAGCAAGCTCTCGTCCAGCCCGTTGTCGACCACACGGTTGACCAACGCATAAGGGTTCTGCACCGACACCACCTTCGGCAGGCCATGCAGTTCGGCCTGATGCAAAAACTCGCTCAGACCCCAAGGGGTCTCGTTCGACAGGCCGATGTGACGCACCTTGCCGGCCTTGACCAAGGTGGCCAGCGCCTCGAGTTGGGCTCTGATCGACGTGAACTCGCGGTCCTTGGCGGGGTCGAGGTAGACCACGCCGAAAGCCGGCGCATTGCGGTTCGGCCAGTGGATCTGGTAGAGGTCGATGACATCGGTCTGCAGGCGCTTCAGGCTGTCGTTGCAGGCCTCGATGATGTCGGCCGCCGTCAGGTTGTCGGCGCCGTTACGAACCCAATCCATGCCACGCGACGGACCCGCGACCTTGGTGGCGAGCACGATGCGCTCGCGCATGCCCGGTCGCGCGGCCAGCCAATGGCCGATGATGGTTTCGGTCGAGCCGTAGGTCTCGCGCCGCCCGGGGACCGAATACATCTCGGCGGTGTCGATGAAGTTGATGCCGCGCGCGACCGCATGGTCCAGCAACTCGAAAGCGCCTGCTTGATCGACCTGCTCGCCGAAAGTCATCGTGCCCAGGCAGATGCGTGTCACGCGCAAGTCGCTGTGGCCGAGCCCGATGGTCGGTATCGTGAAGGAGGTCATGCGGTGTTGCCTTGGAGAAAATCGTCAGTGTGCCGCAGCAGATCCTCGACGGGCTGGCGCCAGGGTGACTGAGGGGCGCTCTGCTGAGGTCAGGCGCCGGTGGCTACCGGCGCCTCAGACCGCCCACACCATTCGCTCCACGACCCCGGGTACAGCGCCGAACCGCCCAGGCCGGCGACTTCCAGCGCCAGCAGGTTGTGGCACGCGGTGACACCCGATCCGCACTGCTGGACCAGGTCCGCGGGACGTCGGCCGCCGATCAGTTGCTGCCACTCGCCGCGCAGTTGATCGGCCGGTTTGAAGCGACCTTCAGGCCCCAGGTTGTCGCGAAAAAAACGGTTGGCAGCGCCCGGAATGTGGCCACCGACCGGGTCCAGCGTCTCGTTTTCGCCTCGGAAACGGTCGGGTGAGCGCGCATCGACGATCAAACGCGATCCGCGACCCAGACCGTCGAGCAGATCCTCGAAGGCCAGCGTGCTGACCAGCGGCGGACGCAGCGTGAAGTTGCCGCTTGCCAGCACTGGCGCGGCGCCAGACTGCAGCGCACCGTCGGCAGCAGTCCAGGCCGCCAGACCGCCGTCGAGCACCTGCACCGCGGCATGGCCGACCCAGCGCAGCATCCACCACAGCCGCGCCGCGTACATCCCACCGGAGGCGTCATAGGCCACCACCATCAGGTCGTCCCGAAAGCCCAAGGCCGCCAGTCTGGCCACGAAAGCCTCGCGCGTCGGCAGCGGGTGGCGACCGGCGAAGGGCGCGCCATCCACCGTGCGCTTGGGCGCCGACAGATCCTGGTCCAGGTTCAGATAGATCGCCCCGGGCACATGGCGCTCGGCATGGTGGCGAACACCGGCACCCGTGTCGCTGAGGTCGAAGCTGCAGTCGCACAGCAACAGCGGCGAGCCGCTGGCCAGCAGCGCGCGCAGCGCGGGGGCGTTGATCAGGGCTTGGGTCATGGTGGGCAAACTCTGGACGATGGTTCTGGCTGGATCGGCATCGCGGCGAAAGCCTGCAGTGCTGCGCCCGTGACCCGGCAGATGCGCCAATCCGGCATCACGGTCGCCCCCATTTTCTCGTAAAAGCGGATCGCGTTCTCGTTCCAGTCGAGCACGCTCCACTCGAAGCGGCCGTAGTTGCGCGCGCTGGCCAGCGCACCGAGGTGGCTGAGCAAGGCCTTGCCGATGCCCTGGCCACGGCAAGCGGGTTGCACGTACAAGTCTTCGAGGTACAGCCCAGGCTTGGCCAAAAAGGTCGAAAAGTTGGTGAAGAACAGCGCAAAACCCACAACCCGGCCGTCGGTCTCAGCGACCACAGATTCGACCACCGGACGCTCACCGAACAGGTGCGGCGACAGCGTCTCGGGCGTGACCTGCACGAGATGCGCCAAATGCTCGAACTCAGCCAGTTCGGTGATCAGGCCGACGATGGCCGGTAGGTCGCGGGGCTGAGCGGGGCGGAGATTGAAATGAATCATGCGCCTGATTCTGGCACCAGGCCGAACAGCCCTGCCGGCTGTCGCCGCACCGACAGCCGTTGCTGGGTGCTGACCCCTACAGTGCGGCCATGAGTGAAACCTATCCCGTGCGGCGCACGAGCCAAAGCCGCCAGTTGCCGGTGCGCGGCCTGCAGTACCACCTGACGCAATGGGGCGAGCCAGAGGCAGGTCAGCCCTTGCTGGTGATGGTGCATGGCTTCATGGACGTGGGCGCCTCGTTTCAGTTCGTCGTCGACGCCATGACCGAGGGGCCGCTGGCCAAGCGCTGCATCGTCGCACCCGACTGGCGAGGCTTCGGCCGGACCGAGTCGCCGCCCACTGACAGCTACTGGTTTGCAGATTACCTGGGCGATCTGGACGCGCTGATCGACGCGCTGTCGCCGGACGCCCCCGTCGACCTGGCCGGTCACAGCATGGGCGGCAACGTCGTGATGACCTATGCCGGTGTGCGACCGCACCGTGTGCGCCGGCTGATCAACCTGGAGGGCTTCGGCCTGCCCGACCAACCACCGGCCGGAGCACCAAAACGCCTGGCGACCTGGCTAGACCAACTCAAGCAAACCAAGCGGCTCAAACCCTATGCCAGCTTGGCCGAGGTGGCACAGCGCCTGCGCAAAAACAATCCGCGACTGCCCGCCGACAAAGCCCTGTGGCTGGCGGGCCATTGGTCCGAGCCTGCGCACGATGGGCTTTGGCACCTGCTGGCCGACCCGGCGCACAAACGCATCAACCCGGTGATGTTCAGAGCCGCCGAAGCAATCGCCACCTGGTCCGAGATCACCGCGCCGCTGCTGTGGGTACAGGGCCGCGGCAGCCGGATGGACAGCTACTGGGCGGGTCGCTACACCCATGCCGAGTTCCAGTCACGTTTGGCCCATGTGCCCGAGGTCCGACAAGTGCAGCTCGATGACGCCGGCCACATGCTGCACCATGACCAGCCTGAGGCACTGGCCCGGGCGCTGGAAGCGTTTCTGGCTTGATCCAGTCCGAACCGAATCGAAACCAGCGCGCAGCCCGGGTCGGCCTCAATCCACCGGCGTGAGCTTGGCGATCGCCAGCGCCAGCCACTTGGCGCCGTGACGCCCGAAATTGACCTGCGCCCTGGCGTCGGGCCCGGCGCCTTCAAGCGTGAGCACCACGCCTTCGCCGAACTTGGTGTGAAACACCGCCTGCCCCACCCGCAGGCCATGCGACGGCGCCTTGGGAACCAAGGCCGGTGGCGCTGGCGGCGCAGATACCGACGAGGATCCTGACGAAGATACTGACGAAGGATAAGACGGCCGCGCGGACACCCGTCCCGCGCCCACCACCGAGCCCAGGCCGCTGCCGCTTTGCCAGGCCTGCTGGTACTCGCGGGCATAGCCCGAACCGAAGCCTTGGTGGCGCGGCGTCAGCCACTTCAGCGCGCCTTCAGGCAGTTCGTCAAGGAACCGGCTTTTGACGTTGTAACGGGTCTGGCCATGTAGCAAACGGGTCTGCGAAAAGCTCAGGTAAAGGCGCTTGCGCGCTCGTGTGATCGCCACATACATCAGCCGACGCTCTTCCTCCAGACCGTCGGCATCGGTGATCGAGTTCTCGTGTGGGAACAGCGACTCCTCCAGCCCGGTGATGAAGACGCAATCGAACTCCAGCCCTTTGGCTGAGTGCACCGTCATCAGCTGGATTGCGTCCTGACCAGCCTGGGCCTGGTTGTCACCGGCCTCGAGCGCTGCGTGGGTCAGGAAAGCGGCCAGCGGCGACATGATCTCGCCAGTCTCGGCATCGGGCGTCAAATCCACCGCCGCCAGTGCTGCGGGGATGCCGTTGGCCGGATTGCCCGCTGCCAACACGCCGGGTCCGTGCTCGTCAACCGGCAACGCCACCGCGTCTTTGCCAAAACCCTCCTGCGTGACGAAGGCCTCGGCCGCATTGACCAGCTCCTGCAAGTTCTCGATCCGGTCTGCGCCTTCCTTGTCGGTTGCGTAGAAGTCGAGCAAACCCGAACTCGCCAACATCTGCTCAATGATCTCGCGCAGCGTCAGCCCACGGGTGGCCGCGCGCAGACCCTCGACCAGCGCATTGAACGCCACCAGGTTGGCCCTTGCTTTGCCCGCCACCGCGGCGACACTCTGGAACAGGCTGCGGCCACTGCTGCGCGCATCGTCCTGCAACAGCTCGACACTGCGCGCACCGATGCCCCGCGTCGGAAAGTTCACGACCCGCAAGTACGAGGTGTCGTCGTTCGGGTTCTCCAACAGCCGCAGGTAGGCCAACGCATGTTTGACCTCAGCGCGCTCAAAGAAGCGCAGCCCGCCATAGACCCGGTAAGGCACGCTGGCGTTGAACAGCGCGCTCTCCATCACCCGGCTCTGCGCGTTGCTGCGGTACAGGATGGCAATCTCGCTGCGCGCGGTGCCGCTGCGGTGCAATTGCTGGGCTTCCTCGACCAGCCACTGCGCCTCGGCGTAATCGCTGGTGGCCTCACTCACGCGCACCGGTTCGCCCGGCCCGGCCTCGGTGCTCAGGTTTTTGCCCAGGCGCCGGGTGTTGTGGCCGATCAGCGCGTTGGCGCTGTCCAGGATGTTGCCGAAGCTTCGGTAATTGCGCTCGAGCTTGATGACCTGCTGCACCCGGTACTCGCGCTCGAAGTCGGCCATGTTGCCAACCTGCGCGCCGCGGAACGCGTAGATGCTCTGGTCATCGTCACCGACCGCGAACACGCTCTGCGAGCCACCGGGCGGCGCAAACATCTTGATCCAGGCATATTGCAGGCGGTTGGTGTCCTGGAACTCGTCGACCAGGATGTGGGCAAAACGGTGCTGGTAATGCTCGCGCAGCGAGGTGTGGTCGCGCAGCAGTTCGTAGGTGCGCAACATCAGCTCAGCGAAATCGACCACCCCCTCGCGCTGGCACTGGTCCTCGTAGGCCTGGTAGATCTCGACCATCTTGCGCGACTGCGGGTCCTGCGCCGCCACGGCTTGAGGCCGCTCGCCGTTGTCCTTGCGAGCGGCGATGAACCAGCTGACCTGCTTGGGCACGAAGCGCTCTTCGTCGAGCTGCATCGCCTTGATGATGCGTTTGACCGCTGAGAGCGAATCGGCCGTGTCGAGAATCTGGAACGACTGCGGCAGCGCCGCGAGCTTCCAGTGTGCGCGCAGAAAGCGGTTGCACAGGCCGTGAAAAGTGCCTATCCACATCCCGCGAACGGCCACTGGCAGCATCGACGACAGCCGGTGCAGCATCTCCTTGGCGGCCTTGTTCGTGAAGGTCACCGCCATCAATCCACCCGGCGAGACTTGGCCCGTCGCCATCAGCCAGGCAATGCGGGTGGTCAGCACCCGGGTCTTGCCCGATCCGGCGCCAGCCAGGATCAAGCTGGGCCGGGCAGGCAGCGTGACGGCGGCGAACTGCTCGGGGTTCAGGCCCTTCAGCAAAGAACCGGTGCCGGGCACTGCGGCGGTGTCCGCCTGAGGGTACTGTTCTTCCATCCATGGATTCTAGGAGCCGAGATGAGACGACCCGAGCTCGCTGCAATGCCCTGCGTAGAATCGGTCACCGGGCCCAAATGCTGGCGTCCGGTCACCGCACCAACCCCGATCGGATGGCATCGCGGCAACACCGGGATCCAGGTCAAGCGCTCGCAGCCTTCGCCGTGGCACTGCACAACGCCTCGGCTCACCGCTACGAAAGCTCCTCCGCCATGGAAATCTTTGACTACGACAACATCCTGCTGCTGCCTCGTCAATGCCGCGTCGACAGCCGCGCCGACTGCGACACCTCGGTCGAGTTCGGCCCGCGCCGCTTCAAGCTGCCGGTGGTGCCGGCCAACATGAAGACGGTGGTCGACGAGGCCATTGCCGAGCAGCTGGCCGCTGGCGGCCATTTCTACGTGATGCACCGCTTCGACCTCGACGCCGTGGCCTTCGCCAAGAGGATGCGAGACCAGGACTTGTTCGTCTCCATCAGTTCGGGCGTCAAACCGGAGGATGTGGCCGTGATCGATCGACTGGCAGCCGAAGGCCTGAGGGCTGACTACATCACGATCGACATCGCCCATGGCCACGCCGAGAGCGTGCGCCGAATGATCGCCCATATCCGGCAGAAGCTGCCCTCGACCTTCGTGATCGCCGGCAATGTCGGGACGCCTGAGGGCGTGATCGACCTCGAGAACTGGGGCGCCGACGCGACCAAGGTCGGCATCGGCCCTGGCAAGGTCTGCATCACCCGCCTGAAGACGGGTTTTGGCACTGGTGGCTGGCAACTCAGCGCGCTGAAATGGTGTGCCCGCGTGGCGAGCAAACCGATCGTCGCTGACGGCGGCATCCGCCACCACGGCGACATCGCCAAGAGCGTTCGCTTTGGCGCAGCCATGGTGATGGTGGGTTCGCTGTTCGCCGGCCACGAGGAATCACCGGGCGCGACGATCGAGGTCGATGGCAAGCTCTACAAGGAGTACTACGGCTCGGCCAGTGACTTCAACAAGGGCGAGTACAAGCATGTCGAAGGCAAGCGCATTCTCGAGCCTGTCAAAGGCAAACTCGCCGACACACTGCGCGAGATGCGCGAGGACCTCCAGAGCTCGATCAGCTACGCCGGTGGTCGGGTGCTCGCCGACCTCAAGCGCGTCAACTACGTGGTGCTGGGCGGCGAGAACGCGGGTGAGCATCTGTTGATGTAGCCCGTTTTTACGGGCTCAAAACTACTCTGCGCAGTTCAACGAAGATCGGGGCTTTCCCTTGATCCAGCAGTTTCGCCCGAAGATGCCCGCCGCCAATGCTTATAGTCGATGCCTGTGACGATCGCACGCCGGACGCTAGCGCCCGGGTGTGAAGACCGACCTCCAATTTTCTGCCCTGACGCCTGGAGATGCTGTGCCATCCCTTCTTCGCCTGTCCCAGTGGATCGACTGGATCAATGACCGCTTCGGGATCATTGCAAAGTGGGCAGTGTTTTTGGCCTGCATCATCAGCGCTGCGAATGCGGTGGTGCGCTATGCGGCCAACTACAGCTCGAACGCTTTCCTGGAAATCCAGTGGTACCTGTTTGCCGCCTCGGTGATGCTGGGCGCGTCGCAGGTGCTGCGGGTCAATGAGCACATCCGCGTCGATGTGCTCTACAGCCGCTACTCCGGCAGGACGCAGGCCTGGGTCGACCTGATCGGCCTTTTGTTCTTCATGCTGCCGTCGATGGCCGTGATCATCTCTTTTGCCTGGCCGCTGTTCGTCAAGATGTACCTCACCGGCGAAGTCTCCAACAACGCCGGCGGCTTGATCCGCTGGCCCGCGATGCTGCTGCTGCCATTGGGCTTTGGCCTGCTGTTTGCCCAAGGGGTCTCTGAGGCGATCAAGCGAGTGGCCTGGCTCAACGGCCAGTACGACGGCGAGTTCCTCTACGAGAAGCCACTGCAATGACCATGGACACCTTTGCGCCCCTGATGTTTGCGGGGCTGATCTTCGTGCTGGTGATCGGCTTTCCCGTGGCGTTTTCGCTCACCGCGCTGGGCCTGGGCTGCGGCTTCTATGCGGTCTGGATGGGCTGGTTCCCGGCAGGGTTTATGGGCAACCTGCCCCTCAATGTCTTCGGCATCCTGTCGAACGACCTGCTGCTGGCGATTCCGTTTTTCACGCTGATGGGCACGCTGCTCGAGCGCTGCGGCTTGGCCGAGGACATGCTCGATTCGATGGGCCAGCTGTTCGGCCCGGTGCGCGGCGGCCTGGGCTACTCGGTGATCATCGTAGGCTTCATCCTGGGCGCCATCACCGGCACCGTGGCCGGCCAAGTGATCGCGATGGCGATGATCTCGATGCCGGTGATGATGCGCTGGGGCTACAACATGCGCTACGCCACCGGTGTGCTGGCGGCCTCGGGCACCATCACTCAATTGGTGCCGCCGTCGTTGGTATTGATCGTGCTGGCCGACCAACTCGGCAAGCCGGTGGGCGACATGTACAAGGGCGCGTGGGGCCCATCGATCCTGCAGGTGTTGCTGTTCATGCTCTACACCTTCTTGCTGTCGCGGATCAAGCCCGAGCATGTGCCGGGCGTCCCCAAGGAAGGCCGCACGCTGATGGGCTGGGCGTTGTGGCGCAAATGTCTGGCCGGCATCATCCCGTCAGCGGTGCTGATCTTCACCGTGCTTGGCAGCATGGGCGGCCTGCCGGGCATCGACGTGGCCATCGCCACGCCCACCGAGGCTGGCGCGATGGGCGCGGTGGGCGCCTTCCTGCTCGCAGCGATGCACAAGCGCCTGACGATGGATTTGATCAAGCAGGCGCTGCTCAGCACCATGAGGCTGACGGCCATGGTGGTGTTCATCCTGATCGGCTCGCGGGTGTTCTCGCTGGTTTTTCAGGGAGTGGATGGCGGCATCTGGATCGAACACCTGCTGTCGGGCCTGCCCGGGGGTCAATTGGGCTTCCTGATCGCGGTGAACATCTTTATCTTTTTTCTCGCCTTCTTTCTCGACTTCTTCGAGATCGCCTTCATCATCCTGCCGTTCCTCGCCCCAGTGGCGGCCAAATTGGGCATTGATCTGATCTGGTTCGGCGTGATGATCTGCGTGAACATGCAGACCAGTTTCATGCACCCGCCGTTCGGTTTCGCGCTGTTCTACCTTCGTGGCATCGCTGACACGCTGTACAAGAACAAGTCCCTTCCGCGCAAAATCGAATCCACCGACATCTACATGGGCGCGATCCCGTTCATCGCGATCCAACTGATTCTGGTGGGCATCGTCATCTTCTTCCCACAGACCGTGACGATCTTCCTGGACAAGGAAAAGGTGCTCGATCTGGACAAAGCGAGCAGCCAGTTGCAGCAAATGGGCAAGGGCTCGGAGAAAGCGAGCAGTGGCGACAACTCGGCCGCCGATCGAATGAAGAGCTTGATGGACGACATCAAGAAAGACGGTGAAGCGGCCAAGAAGCCCTGACCTCAGCCAACGCCGCTAACCCCACCAAACCCGCCAAAGCCACCAACGAAAAAGCCTCGCATCGCGAGGCTTTTTTTGTTTGCCAGACAACGGCGCTAAACCGCCGTCAATGATTACAGCTTCTGCTTCTGCATGAAATCATCAAAGTTGGCTTCGGTGAACTGGAACCACAGGTTCGAGTCCTTGCGGAACGCAGCGTAGTCGTCGTACACCTTCTTCCAGCGCGGATTCTTGGCCGAAATCTCGCTGTACAAAGCCATGGACTCCTTGAACGCCGCGTCCATCATGTCCTTGGGGAACGGAAACAACTTGGCGCCACCGGCGACCAACTGCTTCAGCGACGCCGCGTTGCGCGCATCGTACTTGGCCTGCATATCCACGTGGGCGTAGGTCGACGCGGCCTCAACGATGGCTTTGTACTCGGCAGACAGACCGTCGTAGGCCTTCTGATTGACAAACAAGTCCAATTGAGGGCCACCCTCCCACCAGCCCGGATAGGCGTAATGCTGGGCCACCTTGTAGAGACCCAGCTTCTGGTCGTCATACGGACCGACCCATTCGGCGGCGTCGATCGTGCCCTTCTCAAGCGCTTGATAGATCTCGCCGCCAGGAATGTTCTGTGGCACGCCGCCGAGGCGCTCAATCACTTTGCCAGCAAATCCGCCGATGCGGAACTTCAGCCCCTTCATGTCGGCCAGCGACTTGACCTCCTTGCGAAACCAGCCGCCCATCTGGGCACCGGTATTGCCCATCGGAAAATTGATGATGTTGTAAGCCTTGTAGAACTCGCGCATCAATTTCAGGCCATTGCCCTCGTACGTCCAAGCCGTCATCTGGCGGCTGTTCAAACCGAAGGGAATGGCGCAACCCAGTGCGAAGGTCTCGTCCTTACCAAAAAAGTAGTAAGGCGCGGTACCGGCACATTCGATGGTGCCGTTCTGGACCCCATCGACGACACCGAAGGCCGGCATCAACTCGCCCGCCGCGTGCGTGGAGATCGTGAACTTGCCGCCGGTCATGTCGCTGACCTTCTTGGCGAACACATCAGCCACACCGAACAAGGTGTCTAGGGACTTGGGAAAACTCGACGCAAGACGCCAGCGGATCGTGGCTTGCGCATGCACGATGGCCGGGGCGGCCCCGGCGGCCAACACGCCGGCGATGCCGGCGCTACGGACAAATGAACGACGTTCCATGCGGATCTCCTAGGAGGAATTGCAGAATCAAGGGCCGCATTCTAGGATCGAGTCAAGAGACAAAATGCAGTGAAAGCCCGAACATCGGCGATCCCATTCAAACCGATCAACTGCCCGCGACCTTCATGCGCTCGAACAACATCGAGCCCACCGTCTTGCCGCCCATCGTGTAGGTGTCCGCACCGACCGCAACGATCTGTTTGAACATCTCGCGCAGATTGCCAGCGATCGTCACCTCGTGCACCGGATGGACGATGCGCCCGCCCTCGACCCAGTAGCCTGCCGCGCCGCGCGAGTAATCGCCGGTGACGTAATTCACGCCCTGCCCCATCAACTCGGTGACCAACAGGCCACGGCCCAACTTGCGCAGCATCTCGTCGAGATGATCGCCTGGCTGGGTCAGTCGGCTGCTGAGCTTGAGGTTCTGCGACCCTCCTGCATGCCCGGTGGTCTTCAGACCGAGCTTGCGGGCCGAGTAGGTCGACAAGAAATAGTGTTGCACCACCCCGGCTTCAAGGTTGCGCCTCGCACGGGTGCGAACGCCCTCGTCGTCAAAGGCCGCGCTGCCCTTGCCTTTGCGGATCAACGGGTCTTCGTCGATGTCGATGTGCTCGGACATCACCTGCTGCCCGATGCTGTCGAGCAAGAACGTGGCCCGGCGGTACAGCGCGCCGCCGCTGGTGGCCTGCACATAAGCGCCGAGCATGCCGGCGGCCAGGGTGTTCTCGAACAGCACCGGGACTTCGCAGGTCGGCACTTGCCGACCTTTCAGTCGAGACAGCGCGCGCTCAGCGGCGTAGCGGCCGACGGCTTCAGGCGAGGCCAGATCCATCGCGTCGCGGTGCGAGCTGTACCAGGCGTCGCGCTGCATGTTCGACCCCTTGCCGGCGATGGGTGCGACCGAAATCGAATGGCGTGAGCTGGCATAGCCGCCTCGGAATCCCCGGCTGTTACCGGCCCAGAAATGCGCTTGTTGGGCCGAGGTTCCACCCCCTTCGCTGTTGCTGATGCGGCGGTCGGTGGCGAAGGCCGCGTCTTCACAGCGTCGCGCCAGCGATGCCGCGCCGTCAGCGTCCAAGGCCCAAGGGTGGAACAGGTCAAGATCGATCGAGACCACCTCGGGCGTGGCGAGATCCTCTGGATCAGGCAGGCCGGCGGCCGGGTCTTCGGCCGTGAATCTGGCGATGTCGAAAGCCGCGCGCACCGTTTGGTCGAGCGCCGCGCGGGAAAAGTCACTGGTGCTGGCATTGCCACGGCGTTGGCCCGCATAGACCGTGATGCCGAGCGACTTGTCTCGGTTGCGTTCGACGTTCTCGATCTCGCCTTTGCGAACCGACACCGACAGGCCGGCGCCCTCGCTGACCTCGGCCGCAGCGTCGGTCGCACCCAGCGCTTTGGCAATGGCCAGCGCGTCGTCGATGATCTGCTGGAACTGCGCGCGGTCGAAGGCAAAACCCTGGGAAATGGTGGAACCGGACATGAGGGGTTGCTATGGCGTGAGTGGGCGACAATCATAGCCATCCACTGCCACCAAGACGGCCCATGCGTCCCAGCCCCGAAGACCGCTCGGTGATCGAGTACCAGCCCGAACGCCCCAGCAAGACCAAGCTCAAGCAGCAAGCCCACCTGCTGCAGGCGCTGGGCGAGGAACTGGTCGAGTTGCCGGCCAAGCGCCTGGCCGACACACCGATGCCCGAGAGCCTGCGCGACGCCATCGAGCAATACCAACGGACCCGCAGCTTTGAGGGCAAGCGCCGCCAGTTGCAGTACATCGGCAAGCAGATGCGCTTTGCCGACCCAGCGCCGCTGCGCGAGGCCGTGGACAACTTCAAGCTCGGATCGGCCAAACAAACACTGCTGCTGCATGAAGTCGAACTCTGGCGCGATCAACTCGTGGCCAATGACGAGGCCGCCACCCGCTGGGCGCAGACCTACCCCAGAAGCGACTTGCAGCAACTGCGCAGCCTGATGCGCGCAGCACGCAAGGACGCGGCCGCAGCGCCTGACCAGCGCAACGGCCGCGGCTACCGTGAGTTGTTCCAGTTCATCAAGCCCTGGCTGAAACCGGAGATCGACCCGGGCACCAACGACGAGCGCCATGACGATGAATGACACTGACCAAGCCGGTGAGCCCTGGCATGACCGGGTGAAGATCGGTCTGGTCTCGATCAGCGACCGAGCCTCGGCCGGGGTCTACGAGGATTTGGGTCTGCCCGCGCTGCGCGATTGGCTGTCCCGGGCGCTGAAGAACCCGATCCAGTGGGAAACCAGGCTGATTCCCGACGAGCAGCACGGCATCAGCGCCGCGCTGTGCGAGTTGGTCGACCAGGCCGCTTGCGATTTGGTATTGACCACAGGCGGCACCGGGCCGTCGCCGCGCGACGTCACGCCCGAAGCCACGCTGGCGGTGGCCGACAAGGTGATGCCGGGCTTTGGCGAGCAGATGCGCAGCATCAGCCTGCGCTTTGTGCCGACGGCGATTCTGTCGCGACAGGTGGCGGTGATACGGGGCAAAGCGCTGATCATCAACCTGCCGGGCCAGCCCAAGTCAATCGCCGAGACGCTGCAAGGTCTGCCGCAGGCTGAACCGCCTGCGCCAGGCATCTTCGCCGCCGTGCCTTATTGCATTGACTTGATCGGCGGGCCCTACCTCGAAACCGATGCGACGCTGTGCAAGGCTTTCAGGCCCAAAAGCGCGCAGCGCCCGACGCGCGGCTGAAGTCCACCCTCCACCGGGTCACTTGACCAGGCGGTTCAAACTTTCGGCGTCGAAATTCTCAGTGGTGCGCGCATCCTGCGGCACGCAGTGATCGCCTGGCAGTTCGCGCGCGCCCGACGACAATTTCTCGATCGCCTGCCACAGCAGCGCGATCTGATGCTCCTGGCCCGCAGCGCTGTCGATCAGACCTTTCATGGCCTGCGACACCGGGTCATCGCCCTGGGTCACACCATAGGCCGAAAAGCCCATTTTGGCAGCTACCGCCTCGCGCGCTGTGTCGGCAGCGGCCTGGAGGATGCGCGCCGGGTTGCCCACCGCTGTGGCACCGGCCGGCACCGGTTTCATCACGACCGCGCCCGAGCCAATGCGTGCGCCGTCACCGACCAAGAACCCGCCCAGCACCTGCGCATTGGCACCAACAATCACGCCTTTGCCCAGCGTGGGATGGCGTTTGGTGCCACGGCCCAGCGAGGTGCCCCCCAGCGTCACGCCCTGGTAAATCGTGCAGTCGTCGCCGATCTCGGCGGTCTCGCCGATCACCACGCCCATGCCGTGGTCGATGAACACCCGGCGACCGAGCGTGGCACCAGGATGAATCTCGATGCCGGTGAAAAAACGCCCCAGATGCGACAGAAATCGACCGGCCCATTTGAACCCGTGCCGCCAAGCCGCGTTGGCCCAGCGATGCCAGATCACCGCATGCAAGCCGGGATAACAGGTGAGCACCTCCCATATCGAACGCGCAGCGGGGTCGCGCTCGCGGATGCAGGCGATGTCTTCACGAAGGCGGCTCAGCATGATGGGGTTCCAGACCATAGCGATCAAGTGTATGACGGCACCAATAGACCCGTGTGACGCTGGGCCTGGCGCATTCAGGCACGCTTCCCCACCGCTCTGGCGATGCCGCGCAGGATGTGCAGTTCCTCACGGGTCGGTTGGGCACGGTTGATCAGTTGTTGCAGCCTCGGCATCAAGCGCTTGGGGGCCGCCGGGTCGAGAAAACCGATCACTTCGAGCACCTGTTGCCAATGGGCAAGCGCGCCGGCCACTTCGGCACCATCGGCAGGCACCGGATCCGCCGTGCGCGCCAGCACTGCGTGTCCGCCCAGCGCAACACGCCAGTCGTAGGCGATCAACTGCACCGCCTGGGCCAAATTGAGCGAGCCGTAACCGGGGTGGGTCGGAATGCTCAAACAGACGTGGCAGCGCCAGACGTCCTCGTTGAGCATGCCGTAGCGCTCACTGCCAAAAACGAAAGCGACCCGCTGCCCCCCGCCCTCGACCTGGGCTGCCAAGGTTGGCAGGTAATCGCGCGGCGCCGCAGTAGGCGGGCCGAAGTCACGCGGTGTCATCGCGGTGGCGCAAGCGTGGCTGATGCCATCCAGTGCCTCGACCAGGCTGTCGACAATGCGCGCACGCACGAGGATGTCAGCGGCACCGCTGGCCATCGCCACCGTGTCCTCCTGACTCAACACGTCCGCAAAGCGCGGACGCACCAGCACCAGATCAGAGAACCCCATCACCTTCATTGCGCGAGCGGTGGCGCCCACATTGCCAGGGTGGCTGGGGTTGAGCAGCACAAAGCGGGTGCGGTCGTTGTCGGGCAGTGGGGTGTTGGCGGTCACAAGGGTAAACTCGCAGTACAGGCCCGGCCAATTGTCTTCGCAGCAGGCCTCTCAGCGGCAAAGCCGGCAGCCCCTGCGCTCTTTCTCCCCGCCAGCCCCTCTTCTGTGCCCTTCGATCCGGCGCCAGCACGATCCACCCAGGACGATCCATGTCGCAATCGCTACACCCCATGCTCAACACCGCCATCAAGGCAGCACGCGCTGCCGGGGCGATCATCAACCGGGGCTCGCAGGACCTGGACCTGCTCAAGATCACCAGCAAGGGGCCGAACGACTTCGTCACCGAAGTCGACCAAGCGGCAGAGGCCGTGATCATCGAGACCCTGCTGACCGCCTACCCAGGCCACGGCATCCTGGCCGAAGAATCCGGTCGCGAACATGGCTCCCAGGACAGCGAGTTCATCTGGATCATCGATCCTCTGGACGGCACCACCAATTTCCTGCACGGCTTGCCGGTCTACGCAGTGTCGATCGCACTGGCCTTCCGCGGTGTGGTGCAACAGGCGGTGGTCTACGACCCGAGCCGCAACGACTTGTTCTACGCATCCCGCGGACGCGGCGCGTTTCTCAACGACAAACGTCTTCGGGTGTCGAAGCGAACCCGGCTCGCTGACTCGTTGATCGGCACCGGTTTCCCGTTCCGTCGCGGCGACAACCTGCAGCGTTACATGAAGATGTTCGAAGCCATGACACTGGCCTGTGCCGGCCTGCGCAGACCAGGCGCTGCCGCACTTGATCTGTGTTATGTCGCAGCGGGCTGGTATGACGGCTTCTTCGAGACCGGCCTGCAGCCCTGGGACATGGCCGCTGGGACGCTGATGATCACCGAAGCCGGCGGCCTGGTGGGCAACTTCACCGGCGAGTCCGATTTCCTGTACCAACGCGAGCTGTTGGCCGGCAACCCCAAGGTTTATGGCCAAATGGTGACGCTGCTCGCGCCCTTCACGCGAGTGATCAAGGGTGATGAGACGGACGACAGCTTGGCGGCGATGGTGGCCGAAATTGGCGCCGCCTCGGACAACGTGATCGCGACGCTCGCTGCCGGCATCACCGAGCCTGCGCAGGCTGCCGCGGTCGACGGGTCAGCACCCATCGTCGAACGCGAACGCAAGCCCGTCCGAATTCGCAAGATCGAGGGCAGCCCGCCGCCAGCTGGCGCCGGATTCGATGACCGCAGGCCGCCACGCGGTGGGCCGCGATCCGATGGGCGCGGTGACGGGCGTGGCGACGGGCGTGGCGATGGGCGCGGTGATGTCAGAGGCGGCAGCGGGACCGGACCGGGTGATCGACGCGGTCCCGCACCCGGATCGTTCAAACCCCGCCGCAAGCCCGGCGACGCACCGTTCTGAGACGGCCTCTAGAAATCGAGAATGGCCGTCGGTGCCAGGCCATTGAGCCAGAACTGCTCGATGCCAGGCCGAATCACCAGCACCGGTTGCAGGCTGGCTGGCAGGCTCAGTTGAACGCGGCCGATCGGTCGCTTGCTCACGCCTTGCGTGCGCAGTTCCAGCACCGGGTCCTGCTCGCGCGTCGAGGCCGGCGCCAGCAGACGCGAGACCTGCTCGCGCAAGCGTTCCTGCCACTGCGCCGCGCTGGGCCAATGCCAGCCGCTGAAGGTCAGATCGACGCCATCGGGCCCGCTCAGTCGAATGCCTGTCTCGACCGATACCAAGACTGGTCGCAGCTCGGCCTGAAATTCAGTCAGCGGCTTGTTGCAGTACACCGTCAGAAAAGCCTGCCGACTCAGCTGCGGCGCCAACCACTGGTGCAGGCTTTGGATCGGGTCAAGCGCCAGCACCAGGTTCAAGCGCAGTGGCGCTACGCGCTCCAAGGTCAGGCTCGCGTCGTGCGCTGATGCCGCCACGGTCAGCAGCGCACAGGCGAGCCCCGCAGTCCAGATCTTTGCCCGATCGAAAAATGCAAACACGACATCAGCCGATTGAGGCGCCGTCAGACAGCGAAAGCTTCCAGACCCAGGAGCTCGCTACTGATCCAGCCTGCGGGCATCACGGGACCGTCCCGCCCATGTACTTGTTGTTGTTGAAGCCTGTTCGCGTATTGAAATAGGGGACATTGTTGGTCTTGCCGATATAGGCGCCCTTCATCAGCACATGCAGCGTGTAGCCGGTGGTCGATCCGGCGAGCGGATAATTTGGCACCAAGTGCGCGTGGTAGTGATAGCCGATGCCGTCGTGGGCATGCCCGCCAAAACCATCAAGCGCCGTCCCAGCACCCAACATCGAGCTGTCAGTGCCGGCGCGGTAGACCCCGAACAGCGCAACCCCGTCATAGCCGAAACCGATCAACGGCGGGTGGCTCTTGCCCACGTAGTCGCTGTCGTTGTAAAGCCTGACCCCGTTGCCGCTTTGTGAACCGTCGGCATGGCAATGCGGGCCGCCGCCCCCTTGGCCGACATGGCAACCGCTGGCAGTCAGTTCGCCGTCCGCTTGCGAAGGGGTCAATCTATTGTTGAAGACCGGGAACATCACCGAGCCGTCGATCAGCAAACCGTTGTCGGCGATGCTCGCATAGCTGTAGACGTTGGCCGATGAAATACTCCCACCCACATCGCTCAGCAAGGTTGGCGTCAAGCTGTTTTCAGTCACCGAGGTGACCACTCCATAATCCTTCATCGGAATTCTGGTGATGTAGTTTTCGAGATTCGTGAAGCGCGTGACCTTCTGCGCTTGATATCCCGATCCCTGACCATCCCCAGGCGGCCTGGGAATATCCAGCAAGCCGTGCGGCGAAGCCGGATTGCCGTAATTCACCACGATCATGAAGGGATGGTAATTTCCGCTCGCATCCTGCTCGTTCGTGAAATACACGTAAGGCACGAGATTTTGCCCCGGCGCGCCGTCGGCAATCGCATCGCTGACCAAGGTGGTCGCCACCGCAGCGTCTCTGAACACCGTGTAGACAGCGGTGTCGTAGCGAAGCTTCTCGCCCTTGGATTCGACCGCCGTCTTGATTTTCGCCAGCATCGCATCGGCATTGGCCTTGGTCGTGGCATCGCTGCCCGCCGTCAAGACTTGGCCACGGTAGGTCGCATTGACACTCCGATAAATCACGCCATTGATGCCCTCGGTCGCAGCGGTCGTGGTCTTGCTCTTGAAAGCCGCCGCCGCGTTGCTGACCGGTGCCGTCGACAGCGGGTTCATGTCGAACGGCACGCTGAAATCGATCGGTGAGTTGTAGAGATAGAACTTGCTGGCCGACGCAGCGCCGGCGACCAGACTGTAAGACCCAGCAGCGACCGTCACATAGTAATTTGCGGCCGCAAATGAGGTGTCTTCGGTATAGCTGGCGGCATAACTCACCGCATCGTAGCTGTATTTGTATCGCTTGCGGGCTTGCAGCAATTTGGTGGCGCCGTCGTAAGAGAACACGACGTATCCGTAGGTCTGGGCCACTTTGCCGAAGTTATTGCGGAATTTCAATCGATGGCCATCCGCCGCATCCGCATCGATCGAGTTGTTCGGATGGAGATGCGAGTCAAGCCTGAAATAGCCAGCGGCATCCGCCGACACCTGCACCAGTTTGGACAGATAGGTGTTGTAAGTCGACCCCGCCGCCATCGTGCCTGACTCCAGCGCAAAACCAGTGGCGGCACTATAGGACGCTCCGATCGAGAGATAGCTTGCGGTGGAAGTCGCCGTGGGCGAATCGGAGATCAGGTACCGGCCTCGGTGCGCCATCGCGTTGACCGACACCAGGCTAGAGGCCTGGTAGTTTGATTTCAAGACCGAGGCAAACGGTGCCGGCGCGTAATAAAGGGTTTGGGACACCCCGGCGGTCGGCGTGAAGCTGGCCGATGCCACAGAGGCCTCGCCAGTTCCAGCGCTGTTGGTCGCGGTGACCGTACAGCTGTAACTGCTGCCATTGGTCAGTCCGGTGACGATGATCGGGCTGCCACTGCCGCTGGCGCTGAACGAACCGTTGCAGGTCACGGTGTAGCTGCTGATGCCAGCGCCGCCGGTCGAAGGCGCAGCGAACGCCACGCTGACCTGCGCGTTGCCAGCCGCCACCGAGTTGACCGTGGGCCGGCCCGGGACCGCGAGCTTGGCCACCGGCGTCACGGACACGGTGGCCGAGGCTGCGCTGGTCCCACTGCTGCTGGCCGCGGTGACCGTGCAAAGGTAGGTAGTGCCGTTGCTCAAGCCGGTCACGACGATGGGGCTGGCGGCACCTGTACCGGTCTTGGTCACCCCGCCGGCGGCGCAGCTCGCGGTGTAGCTGGGGCTGGCACTGCCTGCGGCGCCCGGCGTGAAAGCGATGCTGACGGCGGTATCGCCGACCGTGGCAATGAGCCCCGTCGGCGTGGCTGGCGCCACGGCCTTGACCGCCGCCGTCAGCGTGACCGTCGCACTGGCGGCGGCACTGCCATCGGTGGCCGTCAAGGTCGCCACATAGTCGCCGACCAGGTCTGCCGTGAAGACCGGCGCTGCGCCGCTTAAAACCGCCTGGCTGCCCGCAGGTTTGGCGCCCAGTGCCCAGGCATAGCTCAACGTGCTGCCCACCACATCGCCTCGCAGCACAGCGACCAAGGACACGTTGGCGGCGGAAGAAGCGCCAATTTCTGCGCCCAGGTCGGGCGGCTGACCCGGATTGAGTTTGTCGCTGACCACCGGCGTGCTGGCGGCAGCGTTGAAAAATAACCATTTGGGACTGGGCGCCTCCAGCCCGACGACTCGCTTGAGCACGCCAATCGCGTCGGTCAACTCGACCTTGCCGTTGCCGTCGAAATCGGCCGCATACCCCTGGTACGGCGCGGCGGCCTGTCCCGGGTTGTCGACCGAGAGGCCAACGATCAGCTTGAGGATGGCGATGGCATCCTGCAGGTTCACCGCCTGATCGGCCAGCGCGGCCGACGCTGGCGAAGGGGCCTCGACCACGCTGGCACCCAGCGCCTTGACCATCGCCGGGCGGCTGGCCTCCAAGCCTGACACGTTGGCCGCTTTGCCGTCAGAAACGCCACCGCCACCGCAGCCGACCAGCATGCCTGCGGAGACCAGCCCGCCCATCAACCAGCCCATCAACCTGCCCATCAACCCGCCCATCGGCGTCGCGCTCTTCATCATGCGTCCCAAGTCTCAGCCCAGTAAATCTCAGCCCAGTAAAACTCGAAACTACCATACCTGCGGCCGACACCCGAACTCTGCGGCGAAGGGCGGCAGGTCATGAGCCTGCGCGCACCACACGACGGTGTCACCGCCAGTCCCCCTCCGGGTACAGCGCCTCGCCTTGGGTAGGCCGGTGGGCCAACGCGCGATCAGGTCCTGGCTGCGCCGCGCCAGCACCCACCGCTCAACAAAGCACAGCGTTCAGACGGCCTCGCGGTGCTCGATGGCCAGCGGCTAGGCGCCCAGCTTTGCGGCCTCGAGGATCACGGTTTCAACCACGGATCCGTCTGCGGCGTAACTGACATGCGTGTTCCAGTCCTGCGACACCTCACGCACGATGGGCTTGTTGGACGGGCGGATGACCAGCGTGTCGTCATCGTCAAAGTAGGTGGTTTTCATGGCATCAGCTCCCATCGGTGCATCACGGTCTTGACGATCAAGGCGTTTTCGAGCGCCAACGCCAAGCGCCCCCTTGATCCCGTGCCCCGCAACCGTCCCGTCGTTCGAGTGGCCCATGCGCCGCCATGCCACCGGAGTCGCGTTGGCGCGCATGCCACGCGCATCAGGTCGCAGTGAGGACAACACGTACTGGCCCTGCCCTGCCCGGTCAGGTGGTGCGGATCGACCGGCAGCGCCTGGGCTGTCGTCAACAGCCTGCCTGGCGCTCAGTCTTCAGTCGGTCGGAGGGCGGCAGGAGGAGCGGGCTAGCCGGTCAGGCGACCTACGCGACGATCTGTGCGTGGCCCGCTTCATACGAGACGAGGCCGACCCCGCACACCGATCAACGCTTCACCGCAATGGCCGATGCAAGGGCAGCGAACCGACGAACTTCTAACTAGAAAGCCCGTATCGGGCGGACGGCATATTGAACGGTCTTAAAGTTCAAAACAACTTTTCCGTTAATATTGTCTAAAACATATGCCGTTGCGTTTGAATTGCCAGATACAACGGAGCCAGAAGAAGTCCAGAAACTCTGTGTAACTGTAAAACCCACGGCATCTCGGTTTGCTGCCAGGGTCATCATCTCGTCCTTTGACGGGAGATACCAGTCGGATAGGCCCCCGCTGGTGTAGGCCCTCGCCACGACTGCCGCACCCGTGGTGCACCCGCCGTTGATCATGGCCATGGTGTTCGAGTATCCAGTGCCGATGGCTGTGGCAACGCTCCCCGATATGTTCGAGGTCGTGTTCGAGCACCAAGTGCTATTTGGCGCGTTTGACGGTGCCAATTCCAGGTAATTGCACTTGCTCGTCAAGTTAGGTCCGCACGCGAACGGGGTCGTGGCGATGTAGAACACTTTGCCGCCGCCGGGACCGGTCGACCCCACCCCATACATCGTTGTGACCGAGGCGGAGGCGTTGGACGCAACCGAGGTGCCGGCCTCATTGGTGGCCGTCACCGTGAAGGTGTAAGCGGTGATGGCGCTGAGCCCGTTGATGGTGACGGTGCGGGAGCCCGCCTGGTTTACGGTGCCGGTTTTCCCGCCGGGGTTGGACGTCGCCGTGTATTTGGTGATTGCCGAGCCGCCATTGGAGTCCGGTGCGGTGAACGCAACGGTCGCGGACGTCGCGCCGGTCGCGGTCGCGGCGCCGATCGTGGGGGCGCCGGGTGGGCTGAACGTTGTGACCGAGGCGGATGATGTGGACGAAACCGAGGTGCCAGCCGCATTGGTGGCCGTCACGGTGAAGGTGTAGGCGGTACCGGCGGTGAGCCCGCCGACGCTGATGGTGCCGGAGCCCGCCTGGTTCACGGTGCCGGTTTTCCCGCCTGGGTTGGACGTCGCCGTGTATTTGGTGATTGCCGAGCCGCCGTTGGACGACGGTGCGGTGAACGCAACGGTGGCGGAGTTCGTGCTGGTCGCGGTCGCGGCGCCGATCGTGGGGGCGCCGGGACTCGCCGCTGAAGCTTGCGAGGCGATCAAGAACGACAGCAGCGCCGCCCAGAGGATAAAAATCT
>CANFPU010000052.1 GCA_947448955.1 Burkholderiales bacterium | reverse complement strand
ATGCGGGCTCTGCGTCCTGGGCCGCCGGGACCTGATGACAGTGCCAGCCACCGTGACTTGGTCCAAAGTGAAAGCGACACCACCTGAAGCTGAGCCCGGGCTCTGGGCCGGCTTTGTCGGACGCGGCCTGCGCAACCAGTTCGTCTGTGCGGGGGGGGCGCTGGCCATCTGGCTGACGAACTCGAACGCGCGCGGCAGCCTGCTCGGCACCTGGGTCTATTCGGCCGCCATCGGCACGGCTTGCTGGTTCTTCATCGACGGCGGCCGTCTGCTGCTGGCGCGCTGGGTTCCAGGGCGGCAGACCATGCCGACCCAGCGCCGCGCTCGCTGGCCGGGTCCGCTTTGGATGGCCGCCTGCATCCTGGCCGGCAGCACGCTGGGCTACACCATGGGCACGGCAATAGGCGACTTGATCACCGGCCTGTCCTCTGTCGACCTGTTGCACAACAGAACCGCGATCGTGATCAGCCTCATCGTTGCCGTGGCCGCCACCTGGTACTTCATGGCCACTGAAAAACTCAACTTGGCCGAGGCCGCCGCCGAGACCGCGCGGCGCGAAGCCGCCGAGAGCCAGCTGATGCTGCTGCAGTCGCAGTTGGAGCCGCACATGCTGTTCAACACCTTGGCGACGCTGCGGGTGCTGATCACCCTAGACCCGACGCGCGCCCAAGCCATGCTGGACCGGCTGATCAGCTATCTGCGCGCCACGCTGGGCGCCTCGCGCACCGGCCTGCACCCGCTGTCCGCCGAGTTCGACCGGCTGGCTGACTATTTGGCTCTGATGGCCTTGCGCATGGGGCCGCGGCTACAGGTACTGCTGTCCCTGCCAGCAGAATTACGCGGCCTGTCGGTACCACCCTTGCTGCTGCAACCCTTGGTGGAAAACAGCATCCGCTATGGCTTGGAGCCCAAGGTCGAGGGTGGCCGCATCGAGGTGCGCGCCGAGCGGCGCGGCGAGCAGTTGCTGCTGATCGTTCGCGACACCGGCGTCGGGCTGGATCAGGCAGGCACCCGCCCACAGCATGGCGGCGACCCGGCAGCGCCGGCGCACAGCCACTATGGCACCCAGCATGTGGCCGAACGCCTGGCCACGCTGTACGGTGCGCGGGCGCTGTTCCGCTTGCTGCCGGCCGATGACGCCGAGGGCGGCACGCTGGCCGAGGTCAGCCTGCCCTGGCCGGCGTCAAACAGCCCGACCCACGCCAGACCAGCGGCGCAGCCCGTCCTGAAAAACACTGCAAAATGAGCGGCAACATGAACTGCAAGCCTTGCCGCTGATCATGCCCAGCGCCCTGATCGCCGAAGACGAGCCGCTGCTGGCCGCTGCGCTGGCGGCTGAGCTGGCCAGGCTCTGGCCCGAGCTGCGCATCGTCGCCCAGGTGGCCGACGGCCTGAGCGCGGCGCGCCAGGCGCTGGCGCTGCAACCCGATGTCTGCTTTCTCGACATCCGGATGCCCGGCGCCAGCGGGCTAGAGGCGGCGCAGACGCTGGCTGAGGATTGGCCAGAAGGCGTGCCTTTTCCCTTGCTGGTCTTCGTCACGGCCTACGACCAGTACGCGTTGAAGGCCTTCGAGGCCCAGGCGGTGGACTACCTTGTCAAGCCGGTGGACTCGCCGCGCCTGGCGGCCTGCGTCGCGCGGCTCAAGTCCAGGCTGGCCGACCGTGCCGGCGCCGCCGGCCAGTCAGCAGCGCTGCAGCAGACCCTGGACCAGTTGCGCGCGCTGTTGGGCGCAGCCGGTCCGGCGGCGTCAGCGCCCCTGCCGCGGCTGGAGGTGATACAGGCCGGTGTGGGCAACAGGGTGCACCTGGTGCCGGTGGCCTAGGTGCTGTACTTAGAGGCCGCTGACAAGTACCTGCGGGTGGTCACTGCCGAGCGTGAGCACCTGATCCGGATGTCGCTGCGCGAGTTGATGCCTCAACTCGACCCCCAGCAGTTCTGGCAGGTGCACCGCAGTCTGGTCGTGCGCGCCGCATCCATCAGTACCGCGCTGCGCGACGAGTCTGGCAAGGTCTTGCTGACGCTGCGCGGCCGCCCTGAGCGGCTCACCGCCAGTCGGCTCTACGCCCACTTGTTCAAAGCCATGTAGGCGATCCACACCCGGCGCCAGCCAGCAGTTTTTCTTGCCCCGCCACGACACGTCCAACGACAAACCCAGGAGAGCAGCATGTCCCGCGACCACGACACCACTCCACCAACCCTCGAGCAGCGCGCCCGTCGCCGCGTTGCACTGAAGGCCAGTTTCTATGTCCATGCGATCGTGTTCGCGTTGGTCAACGGCGGCTTGCTCCTGGTGTCCTGGATCGGTGGCTGGGGCGAGGGATGGGGCCATGGACACCGTCATGCCATGGTCTTCCCGCTCTGGGGATGGGGCCTGGGCCTGGCGATCCACGGCACTGTGGTCTTGCTCCAGCTGAAGGGTGACGGCTTGACGCAGCGCATGCTGGACCATGAGATCGAAGCATTGAAGCGGCGCGAGGGTGGCGACCACCCCTGACCAGCGGCCAAGCGCCAGCGGGAGGGTTTGCAACAAGCCCCTCGGTAGAATGGAAATCTCCCCGAACCGCCGCCCTCCACACCCCGGAACCGGCCGCACAACACATGTCCGCGCTCGCCAAGACCGACCCTGCCGTCAAACCCGCCAACTTCCTGCGAACGTTGATCGAGCGTGAATTGCAAGACGGGGTCTATGCGCAACGGCAGTGGGGTGGATCGCCCGGCGATGCAGCGCACCATGCAAAGGGTGCAACCGACCCGGCGCCGGTGCGGCTGCGTTTCCCCCCCGAGCCCAATGGCTACCTTCACATTGGTCATGCCAAGAGCATTTGCCTGAACTTCGGCCTGGCGCGCGATTTCGGCGGCGTCTGCCACCTGCGATTCGACGACACCAACCCGGAGCGAGAAGAGCAAGAGTTTGTCGACGCGATCATCGAGATGGTGCACTGGCTTGGCTGGGACTGGCGCAGCGATTTCGGCGGCATGCCCGCCACCCACCTGTTCTACGCCAGCAACTACTTCGACTTCATGTACCGCGCGGCCGAGCACCTGGTCGAGCGCGGGCTGGCTTATGTCGACGAGCAGAGCGCCGAAGCGATGCGCGCCGCGCGCGGCGACTTCACCACCCCTGGCACCGACAGCCCCTGGCGTGACCGCGGCGTGGCCGAAAACCTAGCCCGGCTGCGCGAGATGCGCGCCGGCAAGCATGCCGATGGCAGCATGGTGTTGCGCGCCAAGATCGACATGGCGTCGCCCAACATCAACCTGCGCGATCCGGCGCTCTACCGCATCAAGCGCGCGCCGCACCACAACACCGGTGACGCCTGGTGCATCTACCCGATGTACGCGTTTGCGCATCCGATCGAAGACGCGCTGGAAAACATCACCCACAGCATTTGCACGCTCGAGTTCGAAGACCAGAGGCCTTGGTATGACTGGCTGCTGGCGCGCTTGATCGAGGGCGGCCTGCTGCAAGGACCGGCCCCAAAGCAGCACGAGTTCGGACGGCTGAACCTGAGCTATGTGATCACCAGCAAGCGCAAACTCAAGGCGCTGGTCGACGAGGCCATCGTCAGCGGTTGGGACGACCCTCGCATGCCCACGCTGGCAGGCATGCGTCGGCGCGGCTACACCCCGGAAGCGGTGCGTAAATTCGCTGAAGACACCGGCGCATCACGCACCAACATCTGGGTCGATTACGCCGTTCTCGACGGCGCGCTGCGCGCAGATCTTGAAACCAAGGCTGGCCGCGCGATGGCCGTGATCGACCCGGTCAAGCTCAAGATCAATAACTGGGACATGCTGTTCGGCGCTGGTCACGTCGAGGCCTGCAGCGCGCCGGCACATCCGCAGTTGCCCGAACTCGGCCAGCGCGCATTCGGACTGGGCGCCGAGGTCTGGATCGAGCGCGATGACTTCGCCGAACTGCCGACCAAGGGTTTCCAGCGTCTCTACCCGCCTCGCGCCGATGCCACAGGTGGTAACTTGCCAGGCAACAAGGTGCGCTTGAAATACGGCATGGTGGTCGAATGCACCGGATGCGAAAAAGACGGGGATGGCCGTATCACCGCCGTGCTGGCCAACGCGGTGCCCGATACCAAGAGTGGCACGCCGGGTGCCGATGCGGTCAAGGTCAAAGGCACGATCACCTGGGTCGGCGTGCACGACGCGCTGGCGGCAAACTTCAATCTCTACGACCGGCTGTTCACAGAGCCTCAGCCAGAGGCCGGCGGACGAGACTTCCGCGAGGTGCTCAATCCTGCGAGTAAAAAATCGGCCTTTGGCTATGTCGAGCCGTCGCTTGCCTGCGCCCCTGCTGAGCAGCGCTTCCAGTTCGAGCGTCATGGCTACTTTGTCACCGACAGGATCGACCACCGGGTCGGCGCTCCCGTGTTCAATCGCATCACCGGGCTGAAAGACAGCTGGACGCCATGAGCTTGCCGATCCGGCCTTCAAAGCGGCAAGTCCCAGTCTGAGCATGCTCGACTTTTGGCCCGAATGCGGTCACCGTCACCTGCGGCCCGACCAGCGGGGCTGGCTGGAGCCCACGGGCGCCTGGTGGGCGCATTGGCTGGATCGGCCCGAGCTGGCACTGGTCGCAGAGTCGTGTGATGCCGAGATCGCACTACACCGGGCGCTTCGGACCTCCCCGGTGATGCCCGTATCGGCTGTCGACTTGGCTGGGATACGGGACGATGATGCGCGCGAAAACTACCGTTTATTCCTGGCCCTGCGTGATGGCTTGCTGGCTGCTGGAACCCTCGAGGCCTTCTACTGCGGACTGTTCACCAAGGGTGCGATCACACTGCCGCCCTTGTTCATCGACCTGGTCGCTCAAGCCATCTTGCGTCACCTGCTCGACGAGGGCGCTGATGCGTTCGAAGCCCGTGCAGCCGAACTGCTGTTCAGGCCACAAAGAATCAGCCTGGAGGGTGGCCGAGTGCTGGCTGGGGACCGCGCCACACTGGACCGGCTCAGTGATGCCGGCGGCTTTGGCGCCATCGGCAGGTGGTTGGCCGAAGCGAAGGTTCCGCTACGCGCCGCGCAACTCCAGGTGCTGACCACAGACAACGCGGTCGACTACTGGCACGACGGCGGGCGACACCGCTTCTTGCTCGACCTGACGCAGCATGTCGCCAAGGAGTTGGCGCCTGGTGTGAGCGTGCCGCTGGCACTGGCGCGGTCCGGCATGGCGGCGCTGGCACGGGTGCTGGAGCGCTGGGTCACGCACCTGCTGGGCGTGGCGGTGGCGATCACACCTCTGCCGCGAATCGCCGACGAGCGATGGCGCTGGCACCTCGGACTCGACGTGCAGGCCAGCGCCATCCTTGACGATCTGTACCTGGGGGTAGACGTCGAAGCCGACCGGCTGCAACAACTGCTGGGCCTGTTCAGACTCGATTTCGAGCGACCCTCAGAAATGCATGCCGATGTGGCGGGCGCGGTGGTCTATCTGGGTTTGGCAATGGACCGCGAACAAGGTCTGCGCCTGAAACCGCAGAACCTGTTGCTGAACCTGCCGCTGGCCCGGCGCTGCTGAATCGCTGTCATGGGCACTTAACAGGCCGATGTCGTCAGCTGGCGAGAACCGCTTTGCCGAACAGCCGTTGTGCCACCAGCGCGGCATCGTTGAGCGTTCGCACCGCGTCATAGGCCTGCTGAGCCTCAGGGTATCGCCGCCGCAGCAGGTTGAGCCATTGCTTGAGCCGGCCGGCACGGTGGCGCGGTGCCATGTGATGAGCCATCAGCTGCCAATAGTGCGCCACAAAGGGCAGCAGCGCTGCCCAGGCCAACTCAGATGCCGTCGGCGACTGGAGGACCCAGGCCAGCCCGGGGTCGGCCACCGCGCCGCGGCCCAGCATCAGCCGATCGCATCCCGACTCAAGCCGGCATCGCTGAGCGTCGGCCAAGGACCAGATCTCGCCATTGGCGATCACCGGAATCGAGATCGCCTCGCGGATCTGCACCAACCGGTGCCAGTAGGCTGGGGGCCGGTATCCATCAACCTTGGTGCGGGCATGAACCACCAATTCGCAGGCGCCAGCCTCGGCGATCGCCCGCGCGGCGTCGAGTCGACGCGAATCATCCTGGTTGCCGAGCCGCATCTTGGCCGAGACCGGTAAGTGGGCGGGCACTGCGCGCCGCACCGCAGCAACGATCGAGTGGATCAGGTCAGGCTCGTCGAGCAACACCGCCCCGCCACGGTGCTGGCTCACAGTCTTGGCCGGGCAACCGAAGTTCAGGTCGATGCCCTCTGCGCCCAATGCCGCCAGTTGCGCGGCGTTGTCGGCCAGACAATCCGGGTCCGACCCCAGCAACTGGGCCCGCACCGGCACACCGGCAGGCGTGCAGCTGGCGTTGTGCAGTTCGGGTATCCATCGCAAGAACACTTGCGGTGGCAGCAGCCGGTCCGTGATGCGGATGAACTCGGAAACGCAACGTGTGATGCCGCCGATGCGGGTCAGCACATCGCGCAAGCTGGCGTCGAGCAACCCTTCCATGGGCGCGAGCAGGATCGTCATCGGAGCCAGGGCACAGTCTTTCAGTCGAGCAAGCGCGCAGTGTAGGCAAAATACATCCTATGAAAACACCCGAGCGGCTACGGCCCCTGCTTGACGAAGGCCTGATCGACTCGGTGGTGCGCCAGCTGATGAGCGGTAAAGAAGCGATGGTCTTCGTGGTGCGCTGCGGCGACGATACCCGCTGCGCCAAGGTCTACAAGGAAGCTACGCACCGCAGCTTCCGCCAGGCAGTGGATTACACCGAAAACCGCAAGACGAAGAACAGCCGTCAAGCCAGGGCGATGGCCAAGGGCAGCAAGTTCGGCCGGCAGGCGCAAGAAGCCGCCTGGCAGAGCGCTGAAGTCGATGCGCTGTACCGGTTGGCGGCCGCCGGCGTGCGTGTCCCCAAGCCCTACAACTTTCACGAGGGCGTACTGCTGATGGAGCTGGTGTGCGACGAGCACGGCGATGCTGCGCCTAGGCTCAACGACATGAATTTCACGCCCGAACAAGCGCGCGGGCACCACCAGACCTTGCTGCGCGAAGTGGTCCGGATGCTTTGCGCCGGCGTGGTGCATGGCGACCTGTCCGAATTCAATATCCTCGTCAGCGCAGAGGGTCCGGTGATCATCGACTTGCCGCAGGCGGTGGACGCAGCCGGCAACAACCATGCGGCGGCAATGCTCGAGCGCGATGTCGCCAATCTTCGCCACTACTTCGGCCGTTTCGCGCCAGAGTTGCTGGCCACGGACTACGGCCGAGAGATCTGGTCGCTGTACGAACGCGGCATGCTGCAGCCTGACGCGGTACTGACCGGCCGATTCGACCGCAAGATCAAACCCGTCGACTTGGGCGCGGTGCTGCGTGGCATCGACGACGCCAAGGACGAGGAAGCCGCGCGCCGCTTGCGCATGGCGGAGGCCGGATGAGTTCGAAGGAACAGGTCATTGCCGAAACCCGGGCCTGGGTCGACCGCGTGGTGATTGGACTGAACCTTTGCCCTTTCGCCAAGGCACCTCAGGTCAAAGGCCAGATCCGCTATGCACTGAGCCTCGCCTGCGACCCTGCTGCACTGCTGGCAGACCTGATCGCAGAGTTGGAGCGGCTGGCTGAGGCGTCGGCTGAACGACTGGAAACCACGCTGCTGATCCACCCGCAGGTGCTGGAGGATTTTGCCGATTACAACGATTTTCTAGAGTTGGTCGATGCGACCGTCGAGGAACTCGATCTGGACGGTGTGATCCAGGTTGCCAGCTTCCACCCCCAATACCAGTTTGAAGGCACCGAGCCCAACGACCTGGGCAATGCAACCAACCGTTCGCCTTACCCGACGTTGCACCTGATCCGTGAGGACAGCATCGACCGCGCCGTGGCCGCATTCCCCGAGGCCGAGGCGATCTATCAGACCAACATCGAAACCATGCTTCGAATCGGGGGCGATGCTTGGCGGGCACTGCAGCAGCAGTGCCGAGACGATGCGTTGGCAGCTGACTTGCCGCCTGCTGCCTGATCCCGCACGCTGGTCTTGGTCGCTGATCCTGGCCGCTCTTCCTGG
The DNA here is from genome assembly GCA_947448955.1 of Burkholderiales bacterium. Taxonomy (GTDB): domain Bacteria; phylum Pseudomonadota; class Gammaproteobacteria; order Burkholderiales; family Burkholderiaceae_C; genus Pseudaquabacterium. Next base: position 14,503 of record CANFPU010000052.1, on the reverse strand, counting down.
GCGCAATTCCTGGGCAATGTCCCTGCGTTCAACTCAGCCAGGTCGATCACTCGCGCTGTGGTCTGCTTCGTTGACGCGCCAAACCAAGTAAAGCCGGGTGTCGAACTCGATCTGGTGGTAATCCGGCAGCATGTGCTCGCACAGCGCGTAAAAAGCCTTGTCGTGGTCCCGCTCCTTCAGATGCGCGAGTTCATGCACCACAATCATCTCGAGCATCGCTGCCGGCGCTTGCTTGAACAAGGCCGCCACCCGAATTTCGCGCTTGGCCGTCAGACGGCCACCTTGAACGCGCGACACAGAGGTCAGCGTGCCCAGCGCGCGGTGGTCGATCTGCAAGCGGTTGTCAAACACCACCTTGGCCAAGGGTTGGGCATGGCGCAGGTGGCGCGACTTCAGCGCTTTGGCATGCTCGTAGAGCGCGCTGTCGGTGCGGATCAGATGGGTCTCAGGGTAGCGCTGCGCCAAGTAGGGACCAAGATGTCCGTCTGCCAACTGCTGACGGACTTGATCGAGCAGTGGCGCCGGGTAGCCTGCCAGAAATCGCAGACAGGGATCTGAGACGCCGACCATCGGCGCTCAGCGCGCCGCGTCGGGCAATTCGATCTTGACCTCCAGGACCTCAAAGTTGTCCTGTTTTTCCAGACTGACCTTGATGTCGTCGGGCGAGATCTGGACATATTTCGAGATCACGGCCATCAGCTCTTTTTGCAGTTGTGGCAGATAGTCGGCGCGCGAACCACCCCGGCCAGAGCGCTCGTGGGCCAGGATGATTTGCAGTCGCTCCTTGGCGACCGAGGCGGTTTTCTTCTTTTCGCCCAAAAAGAACGAGAGAAACGACATCTCGTTCACCTCCCGCCAAACAGCCGCTTGAAAAAGCTCGGTTTCTCAGCATCGATGAAACGCATCGCTGCGGTCTGTCCCAGAAAACGGCTGATCACGTCCTGGTAGGCCTCGCTGACATCGGTACCCTTGAGATGGATGGCCGGCACGCCTTGATTGCTGGCGTCGAGCACGGTCTCGCTCTCGGGAATCACGCCGATCAACGGGATGCGCAAGATTTCCTGGATATCGCCGAGCGACAGCATCTGGCCGCCGATCACCCGGCTGGGGTTGTAGCGGGTGATCAGTAAATGCTCCTTGATCGGTGCCAAACCTTCGATCGCGCGCTTGGTTTTGGATGACAGCATGCCCAGAATGCGGTCGGAATCGCGCACCGACGATACCTCGGGATTGGTCACCACCAAGGCCTCGTCGGCAAAATGCATCGCCATCAGCGCACCGGTTTCGATCCCCGCGGGCGAGTCGCAGACGATGTACTCGAAGTCCATCTCTGCCAGCTCATTGAGCACCCGCTCAACACCGTCCTGGGTCAGCGCATCCTTGTCGCGGGTCTGACTGGCCGCCAACACGTACAGGTTCTCGCACTGTTTGTCCTTGATCAGCGCCTGGGTGAGCTTGGCCTCGTTGTGAATCACGTTGATCAAGTCGTAGACGACCCGACGTTCACAACCCATGATCAGGTCGAGGTTGCGCAAACCGACATCGAAGTCAATCACTGCGGTCTTGTGGCCGCGCAGCGCGAGGCCGGTAGAAAAACTGGCGCTGGTGGTTGTCTTGCCCACCCCACCCTTGCCGGACGTGACGACGATGATCTTGGCCATCTGGACTACTTTCTTGAAAAGTGTGGAGCAAGTGGATTGAATCGTGCGCCGATCAGGCCGCCAGCGGTTCAACCAGGATTTTCTCGCCATCCAGCCGAACCTGTGCGATTTGACCCAGCACATTCGCCGCCAAGGGCTGTTCGGTGGTTCGGTAAATGCCAGCGATCGACACCAATTGAGGCTCCATGCAGGTGCTGAAAATTCGCGCATCGGTATTGCCGCGCGCGCCGGCGATCGCCCGCCCACGCAAGGGGCCGTAGACATGGATATTGCCGTCAGCGATCACTTCGGCACCGAAACTCACGACCGCCATCACCACCAGATCGCCACCTCGTGCATAGACCCGTTGGCCCGAACGCAGCGGCTTGTCAATCACCAGGGTCGGCACCGCGGCGCCAGGCACTTCGCGCAACACCTCGACTTCGCGCACCACCTCGCGCAACACCACCTCGGGAACCGCCACCTCCCGCAAAGTCGGTGGTTCGGCCGCAACCATGGCGGTGTCAGGCGCTTCAGCCAAACCAGCTGCCAGCGCAGCCGCCATCTGTGCCGTACTACCACCCTGCGCAGCGATCGGCATCATGTGGTGGCGCCGAAGTTGGACCAGCAAACCGGAAAAGTCGAGCAGCTCGTCAAGGTCGCGAACAGGGCTGAGGTCAATCACCACAGGATCGTTGTCAAACAGCCCCGGACTGTCCCCGAAACGCTCATCCAGTTCAGTCACCAACGCGGCTAGATTGCAGGTCTGCAAACGCAAAGCCGTCAAGGTCCAGGCGGTGCTCTTGAGATCGAATGCAGGCTTGGACTGTAGGACGGGTGGCATGTTGAGTCGGTGGGGCGGCAGCTGCGAGCAAATATCAGTCAAATAAGCTGCTCGCAGTGTATCTTCACGGTTTCCAGCAGGACGACGCGCCCTGAAGTGCGCGCCAGCCACTGGCCGCAAGACGGCGTGGCCGCCGAAACCTATGCTGGTCGCCAAACAAGGAGAAGTGATGAACCCCGCCAAACCAGCCCCTCTGCGCATCGGTGGTGCCTCCGGATTCTGGGGCGACAGCAGCGTCGGTGCGCCGCAACTCGTCAGCAGCGGACTGATTGACGTCCTGGTGTTCGACTATCTGGCCGAGACCACCATGGCCATCCTGGTCGCCGCGCAACGCAAGAACCCGGACGCCGGCTATGCCACCGACTTCGTCGACAGCGCAATGCGACAAGTGCTACCCGAGGTGGTCAAGCGCGGCATCAAGGTGATCAGCAATGCAGGCGGTATCAACCCCGAGGCCTGCGCAAAGGCGCTGGCCGCATTGGCGGCGGAATTGGGCGTGACGCTGCGCATCGCTGTGGTTGACGGCGACGATGTCCGCGCCAGCCTGCCCGACTTGCGAAGCGCTGCGCCGAAGGGTGTGCTGGTCAACCTGGTCAGCAACCAGGCTGTTCCTGAAAAACTGCTCAGTGCCAATGTTTATCTTGGCGCTGAGCCAATCGCTCGGGCGCTTTCGGCGGGCGCCGATGTAGTGATCACCGGGCGCTGCGTTGACAGCGCGGTGACCTTGGGGCCACTGATCCACCACTTTGGGTGGACGATGGACCAATACGACCAACTCGCCGGCGGCAGCCTGGTCGGCCACATTCTTGAGTGCGGTTGTCAGGCCACGGGCGGTCTATTCACCGACTGGCAGAGCGTTCCCGATTGGGCCCACATCGGTTATCCGATCGCTCAGGTCGAGTCCGACGGCAGCTTCACCATCAGCAAGGTGCCAGGCACTGGCGGCTTGGTGAGTTGCGCGACGGTCGGTGAACAACTGCTCTACGAGATCGGCGATCCGGGCGCCTACCTACTGCCTGATGTGGCCTGCGACTTCCGTCAAGTGCAGATGGAACAGGTCGGCGAGAACCAAGTGAGGGTCAGCGGCGCAAGAGGCGGCCCGCCGCCGGCAACCCTGAAAGTCAGCGCAACGGCGATGGCCGGTTGGCGCTGCAGCAGCTCGCTGGTGATCGTGGGGATCGAGGCGGTGGCCAAGGCCAGGCGCAGCGGCGAAGCGCTGCTCGAACGCACCCGCGAGCTGATCATGGCGCAGGGTTGGGGCGACTTTTCCGCCACAAGGATCGAGGTGCTGGGCGCCGAGAGTCTGTATGGCCCGCATGCGGCACCGCCGACACTTCGCGAAGTGATGATGCGGGTGGCGGTGCACCATGAGCGGCGCGAGGCGCTCAACTTGTTCGCCCGCGAATTCGCCGCTGCCGGCACCAGCTGGTCGCCGGGAACCACCGGGGCTGGCGGCGGCAGGCCTGCCGTCTCGCCGCTGATCGTTCCCTGCGCCTTCCTGATGCCTCGGGCGGCGGTGGCACCCAGGCTGCGCTTCGTCGGCTCGCCAACCGAAGCGTCGGTCACCGTGCCCTTGAACCAACCGGCAACTGCCGAGGCGGCGGCAACAATGCCTGACCCGGTCGGCTTCACCATGCCTGCAGGCAAGACCCGCAGTGTCAAATTGGTGCAATTGGCTTGGGGGCGCAGCGGCGACAAGGGCGACCTGTCTAACATCGGCCTGATCGCCCGCCAACCAGATTGGCTGCCGTTATTGTGGGCGCAGGTCACCGAGGAGGCCGTGCTGGCCTGGCTTGGCCATCTGGTCAAGGGGCGCGCCGATCGTTATCACCTGCCCGGGCTCCATGCGATGAACCTGGTGTTGCACGAGGCGCTTGACGGCGGCGGCCCGGTTTCACTGCGGATCGACCCGCTCGGCAAGGGCATGGCGCAGATGCTGCTGGAGATGCCTATCCAGGTGCCGGCGGACTGGCCGGTCTAAAACTCTCGACGCCGGCACCAAGGAGCGATAATTTGAATTTCCGACAGGCATTCAGCCCTGCCTGCCGCGCGATAATCCGCGATTTCGCCCAATCAATCGTTTGTCGATACCGCTTCCGATTCCTGATAGGTCGCTGGCTGGTAGACGAACCAAATCAAATGCAACGATTGAGGTTGCGACACAACCCATCGCTTCGATGATGAACATGATGAACGCCCGATTTGAAACGCCGAGCCAACCATTCCGTCGTTATTGCCGCCAAGCTGCACTGCTGATCGCCAACTTGCTGCCAGCAATTGCGACAGCGCAGCCGACGGCGCCAGCGCCGGATTCGGTGATCACCACCGCCAGCGGCTTGGTGTTCAAGTTGATCAAGCAAGGCAAAGGGCCGAGTCCGTCCGCCAGCGACACCGTCAAGGTGCATTACCGCGGAACGCTGATGGACGGCAAGGAGTTCGACAGCTCCTACAAGCGTGGGCAGCCGCTCGACTTTCCGCTCAACGGGGTGATCAAGTGCTGGACCGAAGGGGTACAGCGCCTGCAGGTGGGCGGCAAGGCTCAACTGACCTGCCCGCCCGCGATTGCCTACGGTGAACGCGGTGTTGGTGGGGTGATTCCGCCCAACGCCACCTTGCAATTTGAAGTCGAGTTGCTGGGCATCGCAGGGCGCTGACCCCCACCCGCAGCAGCCAGCAGGCAACCCCCAGTCGAAAGCTGCGGGCTGCCACTTCGAGGCAGCCCCCGATCAGTGCCGCATCGGAAAGGTGCCCATGAACTTGCACAGAATCTGCAGCATCACCTCGTCGGCACCGCCACCGATGCTGGTCAAGCGACCATCGCGCCAGAAGCGACTGATGGGGCTTTCCATCACATAGCCCATACCGCCCCAAAATTGCAGACAGCCATCGGTGGTTTCGCGCAACACTCGGCCGGCCTTGAGCTTGGCCATGGTTGCAAGTTTGGTCGCATCCTCGCCATGACACACCATCTCGACGCCGCGCCAGGCAATCGCACGCAGGCATTCAACCTCGGTCTGTAACTCTGCCAACTTGTAGTGCACCCACTGGTTGTCGAGGATGCTCTTGCCAAAGGCCTGGCGCTCACGGGTGTAGTCCAAGGTCACGTCGATCGCGCGCTGGGCCATAGCCCCGCTGTTGATCGCACCCCACAGCCGCTCGAGTTGGAACTGTTCCATCTGGTAGATGAAGCCCATGCCCTCCTCGCCAATGCGGTAGCGCTGCGGCACACGCACGTCGTCGAAGTGCAACTGCGCGGTGTCGCTCGAATCCATGCCCACTTTCTTCAGCTTGCGCGCCACACTGACGCCTTTGGTGGCCATCGGCACGATGATCAAGCTCTTGTTCTTGTGGCTGGCGCCTTCGCTGGTATTGGCCAGCACACAGCAGAAATCAGCCTGAGTGCCATTGGTCGTCCACATCTTGCCGCCATTGATGACGTAGTCGCCACCGTCCTTGCGCGCGCGGGTCTTGATGCTGGCCACATCGGACCCTGAGCCCACCTCGCTGACGCCCAGGCAAGCGACCATGTCGCCAGCGATTGCAGGTGTGAGGAATTCAGCCCGCAGTTCCGCGCTACCACGCTTGGCCAGCGCCGGAGTGGCCATGTCAGTCTGCACCCCGATGGCCATCGGAATGCCCCCGCAGTTCATGTCGCCTAGCGCTTCGGCCAGCACCGCGGCATAGCTGTAATCCAGCCCAGCGCCACCGTTTTCCTCAGGCTTGTTCAGCCCGAGCAGTCCCAGGTCGCCCATTTGCTTGAAAACCTGGTGCGCGGGGAAAATCTCGTTGGCCTCCCATTGATCGACAAATGGGTTGACCTTCTCGGCGATGTAGCGCTTGACGGTGGCGCGCAGCGCATCGTGTTCAGGGGTGAGTTGCATCGATTTTCTCCAGTTCAAATGCCGAGTTGGCGCGAGGCTAGGTCTTTCATGATCTCCTCAGAGCCGCCGCCGATCATCATCACCTTGACCTCGCGGTAGATGCGCTCACTGCGAGTGCCCCGCATGAATCCCATGCCACCCAGGATCTGCACCGCAGCGTCTGCGCAAAACTGCATGCATTGGGTTGCCTGGACCTTGGCCATCGCAATCCGCGCGACACGCAGGTTGGCATCGCCGGCGTCGTGCTGCTGGGTCCAGGCCAGATCGTAGATGTGGCAGCGCGCGACATCGATCAGACGCAGCATGTCCATCAGCTTGTGGCGAATCACCTGCCGCTCTGACAGCGGCACCCCGAAGGTCTGGCGCTGACGCGCCCAGTCCAACGCCTCGTCGAAACAGGTCTGGGCATAGCCAACCGCTTGGGCCGCCATGCCCAGCCGCTCGGCGTTGAAGTTGGTCATGAAGGTCTTGAAACCCTTGTTTTCCTCACCGATCAGGTTGGCCGCTGGCACCCGGCAGTTCTCGAACCGCAAATGCGCCGTGTCGCTGGCCCACCAGCCCATCTTGGCCAGCGGGGTGCGGGTCAGGCCAGGCGTGTCGCCCTCAATCAGCAGCGCAGAGATGCCGCCGGCCCCCTTGTTGGCAGGGTCAGTGCGTACCGCCACGGTCAGGAAGTCAGCCCGCATGCCCGAGGTGATGAACACCTTCTCGCCATTGACGATGTAGTGCTCGCCTGCACTGTCGGTGCCCCGGATCGCGGTGGTCTTGAGCGCCGCGACGTCCGAACCACCCGTGGGCTCGGTCACTGCCAACGCAGCAATCTTGTCGCCGGCCAGCACCGGCGGGATCACCCGGGACTTCAACGCGGCGCTGCCGTAAGCCTTGACCGGCGGCAGGCCAATGGTGTGCGACATCAAGGAGGCCGAAACCCCACCGCAGCCCGGCCGGGCCAGTTCCTCAGACATGATCAGGTGGTAGAACAAATCGACTGAAGTACCCCCGAATTCTTCCGGATAACCCAGCCCGAGCAGGCCGATCGCCGAGGCCTTGCGGTACAGCTCGCGCGGAAAGGTCTCGGCTTCGTCCCATTCGTTGACATGGGGCGTGATCTCCGCGGCCACCCAAGCGCGCAGTGAGGCGCGGAACTGCTCATGCTCGGGCGTGAAGTAATGCGGTGCTGGTGGGGCGTCAAGCAAACTCATGGGAGGGGTGCCGTTGAAGGTGTACTGCCACTCTGGTCGCGCACCAAGCCAATGTCTTGCGCCAATTGGCTGTACCCACGAGCACAGATCAACCGACACAGGCCGACAGCCAGATCGCACAAGACGATCCACCTCTCCTTCCACTACCCTGTCCTAACGGACGGTGAGTTTGGCGCGGACTGAACCCCCACCATCCCGCCCACCTTGACGTCCCCCCCCCCGCAGCCCTTACCCAGCAACAGGAGACCTCTCGCATGATTGACCGCTCCAACTTCGCCCGCGTGCTCAGCTTGAGCCTTGCGCTGCTGGCCATTACCAGCCCGGTTGCGGCCCAAACTCAGGGCGTGACCAAGAACGAAATCTTGATCGCCACGATCCAGGACCTTTCCGGGCCGGTCGCGGCTTATGGCAAAGCTGCGCGCAACGGCATGCAGTTACGGGTCGACGAGATCAACGAACAAGGCGGTATCCACGGCCGAAAGATCAAACTGCTGGTCGAGGACAACGGCTACGACCCGAAAAAAGCGGTGCTGGCCACGCAGAAACTGGTCAACCAGGACAAAGTGTTTCTGATTGCGGCGCACATCGGCACACCGATGAACAACGCAGCGATGCCGGTGATGTTCGAAAAAGGCGTGATCAACTTCATGCCGCTATCGGCCGGCCGCGAAATGTACGACCCGCCGCACAAGCTGAAGTTCGCTAGCGTGGCCTCGTACTACGACACAATGCGCATGAACGTGGCGAAGCTGTACAAGGAAAAAAACGCCAAGCTGGCCTGTACGCTGTACCAAGACGATGATTACGGGTTGGAAGTGCTTCGTGGGGCCGAGGCCGGTCTGAAGGACATCGGCGTCACGATGGGCGAAAAGACCACCTACAAGCGGGGCGCAACCGACTTCTCCTCGCAGATCGCCAGACTGAAAGCCTCGAACTGCGACTTTTTGGTACTCGGCACAATCATCCGAGAAACCATCGGTGCGATCGGAGAGGCCCGCAAGACCGGCTGGAACCCGACCATCGTGGGCTCGCAGGCCTCGTTCACCGACCTGATCCACAAGTTGGGGGGCAAGGCAATGGACGGCTACTACGCCGTGTCGACCGTCTACTTTCCCTACCTCGACGTCGAGCAGCAAGCCCTTCGATTCTGGGCCAACAAGTACAAAACCAAGTTCGTCGAAGACCCGAGTACCTACGCCACGGGCACCTACGCGACGATCGAAATCTTCATCCGCGCGGCACAGAAAGCCGGCCCCAACCTGAGCACTGACAGCTTCGTCAAAGCGATGGAGACCATGGGCGAGATCCCCGCCGACATGTTCGGTACGCCGCCACTGAGCTTCTCCACCACCAAGCGATTGGGTTCAGCGCTGTCGCGCCTGAGTCAGATCCAGGACGGCCGCTGGAAGGTCGTCTCAGATTTACGCTAACCACACACGATGAACACCGCCATGACCGTTACCGAAGCCCTGAACAGCCGCATGTCCGTGCGCGATTTCCTGCCCACGCCAGTCTCTGGCGAAGTGATCCGCCGCGTATTGGCCACCGCCTCGCGTTCGCCCTCGGGCGGCAACCTGCAGCCCTGGCACATCGACGTGGTGGCGGGCACCAAGCTCGATGAACTCAAGGCTATTGCGCAGCGACGTCTTGCCGAGGTGGCTGCGGGCGACCGCAGCGAGACGCCCGAATACGACATCTATCCGAAAGAGCTGGTTGCGCCTTACCGCGACTATCGCTTCAAGGTCGGTGAGGACATGTATGCGCGCCTCGGCATCCCGCGCGAGGACAAGGCGTCAAGGCTGCGTTGGTTTGCCCGCAACTACCAATTTTTTGGTGCGCCCATGGCCTTGTTCTGCAGCGTCGATCGCCGCATGGGGCCACCACAATGGAGCGACATGGGCATGTTCCTGCAGTCGGTGATGCTGCTGTTGCGCGAAGAAGGCTTGGACAGTTGTGCCCAGGAATGCTGGGCTGTTTACCCGAAAACCATCGGCGATTTCATTGGCATCCCCGCTGAGCGTATGCTCTTCACCGGCATGGCCATCGGCCATCGCAATCCCGACCACACCATCAATGCACTACGGGTAGACCGGGCGCCCCTCGACAACTTCGCCCAGTTCCACGGCCTCTAAGGCTGCGGGAGACTGGAGGGCGGCCCTGCGTAAGGCCGGCGCCGCAGCACTGCATGGCGCACCAGCACCAAGCGGTCATTGCCGAAATACAGGGCATCGCCGCCGACAAAGATCGTCGGTGACCCGAAGTCACCACGGGCGATCACCTCGTCTGCTTGGCCTTCATCGTCTGGCGCAGCCGTGACATCAAGTCTGGAAGACTACCGCGAACCTGTCATCGAGGAGATGTCAATGAACCCGACCCAACCCGATGCCGCCACACTAGCGCCCACGCCGCTGATCGACAGCGATCATCCGGCGGTGCTTGGATTTGTGCAGCGGCATGCGCAGGGCAGCAATGATCGGGAGCGAGCGGTGGCGTTGTACTACGCCGTACGCGATGGATTCCGCTACGACCCCTATCGTTGCGACCTCTCACCCGCCGGCATGAAAGCGAGCACGGTGATCGCGCAAGGCCTGGGCTGGTGCGTTCCCAAGGCCACGCTGTTGGCGGCGGCCAGTCGCGCAGCCGGCATCCCAGCGCGGCTGGGTTTTGCCGACGTGCGAAATCATCTCAGCACCGAGCGCATGCGCCAAAGCATGAAGACCGATATCTTTTACTGGCATGGCTACACGGAAATCTGGCTGAACGGCGGCTGGCGCAAAGCCACACCAGCCTTCAATGTCGAGCTATGCGATCGATTCGGCCTGATGGCACTGGAATTTGATGGCCAAGCTGATTCGATCTACCACCCGTTCGATCGGGCCGGCAACCGGCACATGGAATATGTGACCCAGCGCGGCAGCTTCAACGAATTACCGCTGGACCAATTGCTGGCCGATTTTCGCCTGCACTATCCCGATTGGATCGCCAGCAGCCTATCGAGCGACCAAGGCGCCGACTTCCTGGCAGAAGTCGACCTTGAGGCGGCATCCGCCCAGCCCAAGTAGCGCGCCTGGCGCTGGCATGGCCTGGATTCAGGCCATGCCGTTTCAGGTTGCCAGGCCGATCAGCCGTGCTTCTTGTCGAAGAACTGCGCGTCCTCGGTCGAGCCCTTCAGCGCGGCCGTCGAGGCGTTGGCCTCAATCGTGGTGGTCACGGCGTCGAAGTAACCGGTGCCCACTTCGCGCTGATGCTTGACGGCGGTAAATCCCCGCTCGGCAGCGGCGAATTCCTTCTGTTGCAACTCCACGAAAGCCGACATGTTGTTGCGAGCGTAGCCGTAGGCCAGATCAAACATGCCGTAGTTGAGACTGTGGAACCCGGCCAGCGTGATGAACTGGAACTTGTAGCCCATTGCACCGAGTTCGCGCTGGAACTTCGCAATGGTTGCATCGTCTAGGTTCTTCTTCCAGTTGAAGCTGGGCGAGCAGTTGTAGGCCAACAGCTTGCCTGGGAACTTCGCGTGGATCGCATCAGCAAATTTTTTGGCGAAAGCCAGATCCGGTGTGCCGGTCTCGCACCAGATCAGGTCGGCATATTCGGCATAGGCCAAACCACGGCTGATCGCTTGCTCGATACCGTTGTTCGTGCGGAAGAAGCCTTCAACGGTGCGCTCACCCGTCATGAAAGGTTTGTCATTGTCATCGACATCGCTGGTGACCAGGTCGGCAGCCTCGGCGTCGGTGCGGGCCAACAAGATGGTGGGCGTACCCATCACGTCAGCAGCCAGACGGGCGGCGATCAGCTTGGAGCAGGCTTCACGCGTGGGGACCAACACCTTGCCACCCATGTGACCGCACTTCTTGGCAGCCGCGAGTTGGTCTTCGAAGTGCACGCCCGCAGCGCCCGCCTCGATCATCGCCTTCATCAACTCGAAAGCGTTGAGCACGCCTCCAAAACCGGCTTCGGCATCCGCCACGATTGGCGCGAAGTAGTCGATGTCGTTCTTGCCTTCGCTCCACTGGATTTGGTCAGCGCGGGCAAAGGTGGCGTTGATCTTCTTGACAACCTTGGGCACAGAATCCACCGAGTACAGCGACTGGTCAGGGTACATCTCGCCATTGCTGTTGGCGTCACCGGCGACTTGCCAGCCGCTGAGGTAGATCGCCTTGAGGCCGGCCTTGACTTGTTGCATGGCCTGGTTGCCGGTCAGCGCACCCAAGGTGTTGACAAAAGGCTCTGTATTGATCAGGTTCCACAGCTTGTCAGCGCCACGCTTTGCCAAGGTGTGGTCGACCTGCACAGAGCCGCGCAAACGCACCACATCGGCGGCTGTATAGCCGCGTTTGATGCCTTTCCAACGCGGGTTTTCGGCCCAGTCTTTTTCGATGGCGGCGATTTGTTGCTCGCGGGTCAACGTGCTCATTGCTAGCTCCTTGGGGTTCAAAGTGAGTGAATCAGTGCATCAAGCGTAACGGCTCACCGGACCAATGACGAGACTTATGTCTTATAGAAGACATATTTTTATTGTTATACAAATCAATAGGTTGAGACATTTTTTTCATGATACGGAACGTCGTCCGACCAAGTGAAAAGACGTGCTGCAGTGCAGCATGGCGATAGTTCACCATGTGAAATTCAACTTTCCCCATGTGAAAGCCGGAAGAACGGTCCGGTGCGAAGTCGCTCGTTCACGTCGAGCGATGAGTGTGTGGTTGACCCAACAGCGCCAAGACTGCCGCTGACTACAAAGGCAAGGCGGTGGTCTTCTTGACCGTGCGCAGCACCAACATCGAGTTCGAACGCAACACCCCTGGGAGGCGCGGCAGAACCTCCGCATGCAGGCGTTCCAGGTCCTCGGCGTCACGGAACGCGAATCGAAGCAGATAGTCATTCGCGCCTGCCACATAAAAGCAGTCCAGAATCTCTGGCGTGTCGCGTACCGCCTGTTCGAACGCCTCTTGCTGTTGCGCTTGCGTGCTCTCGAGGTTGACGATCGTGTAGCTCGTGCCGTAGCGGCCCACTCGCTTGGGGTTGAGCAGGGCAACATAGCGATCGATCACGCCGCTCTCCTCGAGCAGCTTGACCCGCCGCAAACAAGCCGAAGGCGAGAGATGCACCCGCAGCGCCAAGTCCTGGTTGGACAGCCTGCCGTCCTGCTGCAATTCGGTCAGGATGAGCCGGTCAATCGCATCCAGTTGCATTGCTTGGTTGATTTTCAGCATGATATTTCAAACTTCATCAATGAAATCGCATGATATTGCGTCGCCGAGCTGTTGCCGGACTCAAGACGCGGACACATTGCGCGCCCAGTTGCATACACTCACCTCACACGCCGTTGAACCGTGCCGTCATCCCGTGTCCGGCACCTACAGGAGCCTCTCATGAACAAAGCTGTCGACCCCGCCCTGATGCAAGCCGCCGAAGCCACCGGTAGCCAGAAGATGGACGCCTACTGGATGCCATTTACCGCGAACCGGCAGTTCAAGAAGAACCCGCGCCTGTTCGTCAAGGCGGCTGGCATGCACTACTGGACCGACGATGGTCGCCAGATCCTGGATGGCGTGGCCGGCCTGTGGTGCGTCAATGCAGGTCATGCCAGACCCAAGATCGTCAAGGCGATCCAGGACCAGGCAGCGGAGATGGATTTCGCGCCGGCATTCCAGATGGCGCATCCGAAGGCCTTCGAACTCGCCGACAAAGTGGCCAAGCTCACACCCGCGGGGCTGAACAAGGTCTTCTTCACCAACTCGGGTTCCGAGTCGGTGGAGACGGCGCTGAAGATGGCCCTGGCCTACCACCGCGTGCGCGGCGAAGGTCAACGCACGCGACTGATTGGTCGCGAGCGCGGCTACCACGGCGTGAATTTCGGCGGCATATCGGTCGGTGGCATGGTCGCGAACCGCAAGCATTTCGGCGCAATGCTGGCAGGCGTCGACCACATACGCCACACCCATGACCCCGTTCGCAATGCTTTCTCGGTCGGCCAACCTGAGCACGGCGCAGAAATCGCCGAGGATCTGGAACGCTTGTGCGCATTGCATGACCCCAGCACGATCGCGGCCGTGATTGTCGAGCCGGTGGCGGGATCAACTGGCGTGCTGGTGCCGCCGAAAGGCTACCTGAACAAACTGCGCGAGATCTGCGACAAGCACGGCATCCTATTGATCTTCGACGAGGTGATCACCGGGTTTGGCCGCACCGGCAACCCGTTCGCGGCCCAGACCTTCGGCGTGACCCCCGACATGATCGTGATGGCCAAGGGCTTGACCAACGGCAGCGTGCCGATGGGGGCGGTGGCCGTCAAGCAGAGCATCCACGATGCTTTCATGAACGGCCCCGAGCATCTGATCGAGTTCTTCCACGGCTACACCTACTCCAGCCACCCCTTGGCCTGCGCGGCAGGTCTAGGCACATTGGCCACCTACGAAGATGAGGGCCTGCTGACACGGGCCTCGGAGATGCAAGGCTATTTCGGCGAGGCCGTTCATTCGCTGCGAGGCGAGCCCAACGTGATCGACATCCGCAATATCGGTCTGGTCGGTGGCATCGAGTTGTCTTCCCTGCCGGGCGAACCGGCCAAGCGCGCATTCAACATCTTCCTCGACTGCTACGAACGCGGTGTGTTGATGCGCACCACAGGGGATACCTTGGCGCTGTCGCCACCGCTGATCATCGAACGCGGCCAGATCGACGAACTGGTCGACACCGTGCGCGGAGCGATTCGGCGCAACGCCTGACCCAGGCCTGCCACCGCAGCACCCGCTTGCAAATCGGGCGAGACCTCGGTTTGCAGCGCGGCGCGCGGATTTCACCAGCGCGGACCAAGCTCTGGTTCGCGCCATTCGCCCAGCAAACCGCCACGGTTTGCCCGTCGACGCCAGATCCTGGTACGACAAGGCCGAAGCCGAGTCGACCGCACCAGGCTAGACCCGTGACCCT
>CANFPU010000051.1 GCA_947448955.1 Burkholderiales bacterium | reverse complement strand
CGCGAGGTGCTCGACGCCGAAATCAACCGCATTGTTGCGACGGGGATCATGATCCATCTCGCGACCAAGGTCAGCGACGTGACGAAAACGATGTCCCAGGGGCATTTCGATGCATGTTTCCTGGCCGTGGGCGCGCACATCGCCAAACGGGCGTACATCCCCGCCAAGGACTCGGCTCGCGTCCTCGACGCGCTGGCGTTGCTGCGATCGATGGAAGACCAGGAACCGCCTCTGCTGGGTCGTCGGGTCGTCGTTTATGGCGGTGGCAATACCGCAGTCGACGTCGCCCGCACCGCCAAGCGATTGGGGGCGACCGAGGCCGTCATCGTGTACCGCCGCAATCGCGAGCGCATGTCGGCCCATGACAGCGAAATCGAAGAGGCGTTACAGGAAGGGGTGCTGGTCAAGTGGCTGTCGACCATCAAGCAGGCCGGCGACAGCACGCTCAAGGTCGAGAAAATGAGGCTGGACGATCAAGGCGTGCCACAGCCTACCGGCAAGTTCGAGACGCTGGCCGCCGACTCGCTGGTGCTGGCATTGGGCCAGGAGGTCGACCTGTCGCTGCTCAACAGCGTGCCTGAGCTGCTGATCCGAGATGGCATGGTCCAGGTCGATCCGGCGACCATGATGACCGGCCACCCGGGCTTGTTCGCCGGTGGGGACATGGTGCCGGCCGAACGCAACGTGACCGTGGCCATCGGCCATGGCAAGAAAGCTGCGCGCCACATCGACGCTTGGCTGTGCGGCACCCGACTGGCGCCGCAGCCGCCTCCTGCAGCGGTGATGTTCGAGCATCTGAACACTTGGTATTACAGCGACGCGCCCAAGAAGATTCGCCCGCAGCTCGCCCTCGCCCGCCGCACCAGCAGTTTCGACGAGGTACAGGGTGGGCTAACCGAGGCCAACGCGTTGTTTGAAGCCAGGCGCTGCCTGAGCTGCGGCAACTGCTTCGAGTGCGACAACTGCTACGGCGTCTGTCCCGATAACGCGGTGATCAAGCTAGGCCCCGGCAAGCGCTTCGAGTTCCAGCTCGACTACTGCAAAGGCTGCGGCATCTGCGCCGCGGAATGTCCTTGCGGCGCGATTGACATGCAGCCGGAGGTCATCTGAGGCTTCAAGCGGAAATTCCAGGCGTCCGCCGTGGATGTCAGTCCAACCTGACAACCCAAGACCCGCAAGACCACGAAGTATTGAACGCCATCAGCAGGAGTTGACATGTCAAACGCCAGAACAAAAGTCTCCCGTCCCGCCCGTCCCGCCGTCCCTCAACGGCCTAGCTTCGAGTCGCTCGACCTGACCCACCGTAAGGTGATGCAGGCGCTGGCCCAGTTGTCAACGCTGGCGATCCAGCTTGAAGCAAATGGCGTCAACGACACCGCCCGCCGAATGGCCGGCGAGATCTGCCGCTTCTTTGATGGCTCAGCGCAAGCTCACCACCTGGCCGAAGAGTCATTCGTTTTTCCTCGGCTCCTGAACGGTCGCGATGCATTGCTGATTCAACATGTTCATCGCCTGCAGCAAGACCATGGCTGGCTGGAGGAAGACTGGCTCGAACTGTCGCCACAGCTCAAAGCGATTTCCGAGGGCTACAGCTGGTACGACCTGGATACGCTGCGCTCAGCGATCCCAGTCTTCACTGAACTTTACCGAGAGCACATCGCACTCGAGGAAGCGATCGTCTACCCGGCCAGTCGACGCGAGCCCGGTTGATTCTCCCGAGGGCTTGAGCTGAACGCTCACCTCCACGATCCTGAGGGCGAGGTTCATCGCTGCAATCCTGAAGATTCAGCCCCCAGGTCACGCTGGATGTCAACCGCACCGATGACAGCGGCGGCGAGTTTGCACGCCGGCCGTGCAGGTTTGGCTTTCGCCCTGCGAGCAGCGACGCGCCAAATCGTCCGCACCGCCGTTGAAGCAGGCTTCAGTCGGCGTACACACCCGCTGACTTGATCACCGGCCCCCAGCGATCGGTCTCCTGCTTGAGCCAGCCACGCAGTCCTTCGGGCGTGAGCTTCGCGTCCGGCACGATCTCGGCGCCCAGTTCGGCCATCCGCGCCACCACGGTCGGATCTTTCAATGCCAATCGCAGCGCGGCGTTGAATTTCTCAGTCGCTTCTTTTGGCGTGCCCTTGGGCGCATAAACGCCGTGCCAAACCATCACCTCAAACCCCTTAAGCCCCTGCTCGGCCAGTGTGGGTGCATCAGGCAAGGCTTTGATGCGCTGAGCGGTGGTGACCCCGTAAAAGCGAAGCGAACCCGCCTTGATCTGCGGCACGGTCTGGGTCGTTTGGTCGCACATCAGGTCGACTTGACCGCCCAATAACGCGGCCATCGCTGGACCTGTTCCTTGGTAGGGCACGGTGGTCAACTCAACCCCGACAGACTGTCTAAACACCATGCCGCACAAATGCGATACCGCGCCCAAGCCCGCATGGGCGAGGTTGACCTTGTCGCCTTGCGCCTTGAGGTAGACCAGCAACTCGGGCAGTGTCTTGGCGGGCAAGTCCTTGCGTGCGACCAGCGTCATCGGTACGTCCACCACCTGGCTGACATATTCGAAATCGGTCAGCGCGTTGTAAGTCAGCTTGCGGTAGAGCGCAGGCGCTGTGGCCATGCCGTTGTGGTGAATCAGAAAGGTGTAGCCATCGGGTGCGGCGCGCGCCACTTGAGCGGCCGCCAACGTGCCACCGGCGCCCGTCTTGTTCTCCACCACCACCGTCTGTCCGAGCGCGCGCGACAACGGCACGCTCAGCGTACGCGCGACCACGTCAGTCGGCCCCCCAGCAGCAAAAGGCACGATCAGAGAGATGCTGCGTGTCGGGTAGGTCTGCGACCAGGCCGAGGCGGCCGAGAAACAGGTGGCAGCGCCAACGATGAACAGCTTGCGAGAAATACTCATTTCGATCTCCAGAGGAAGGTGAACCGCCGGCGGTCCCCAAGATTCGCCGATGAATTAACGGGTAGATCATCCTGATTTGACCGCCTAGGCGCTATCGGTTGTTTCAGCAGGTTCACCATTTTCCTGAGCCCAGCGCGCCAGCCGACGGGTAAGTTCGAGGCTTCAACCTTGGCTTTGCCTCGAAAAGGCTTGGCCACCGGATTGCGAAAATGCAGAAAAATTGGCAAAATCTCCAAGTTGCGGATAGTAACTTTCAAAGCAATGCTACGGGAAGTACGTTGGACCTTGACCCGTCAACTCAGGATCTCCCCCAAGCGGCGGGCGTCAAAGGCGAGCGCCTGAGGGCGTTGCGCTTGCTGGCCGGTCTCGATCTTTCCGAACTGGCCAAGAGAGCAGCGCTGTCCTCTTCGCAGCTTGAGCAACTTGAGAACGGCAGCCACGGCTCCTTCTACAACGATTCGATTCGTCGTCAAGCCGCGCGAAAGGTCGCGATGGTTTTGGGTGCTGACCCTGAGAGCGTGATCGAAATCAGCGCGGCTGAAGCGGCGGTGGCGCCCGGACCGGTCCTGTCAGAAGCTTCAATGTTGACTTTACCGAAGCCTTCAAGTGGCCACCGTCCAAGCAATTTTTTGACCAAACTGAGCGCTGCACTTGGCGCTGCACTGGGCGCTCACTTGCAATTAGGCCTCAAGGCACGCCTACCGCGTCAACTCAAGTTCGCAGGCGTCGCGGGGCTGACGATGCTGATGCTCGGTGTTTGGGCGGCAGTGATCGGCTTTTCATCAGACCGACCCAAGCAAGAACCGTCGTCGCTCGAGAGCGTGGTGATGCCCGCCAAAATAGACGCTGGCGCACGGGATGCCGCGACAGGGTCGGCGCTGCATGCGCCGACGGTCCTTCAGGTTGCGGAGGCGCCGCCGGCCAAGACCGACAATGAATGCGATGTGGTAGACGCCGACTTCGCCGAACTTCAGCCGCCCAAGGCCTTGAAGGGCGCCAACATGGTGTACGTCGTCGGTGCCACCGGACAGGTGGTCTGTGTGCAAGACGCAGGCGGGCAGTCGTGGCGTCACGTCTTCGGCGAGGAGAGAGGCCAGAGCTTTCATGGACGCCCTCCTTGGCAACTGCACTCACCGCAGTTGGCGCAAATGCAACTGTATTTTCAAGGCTCGCTGATCAGACTGCCAGCCAATGGCTTGGTGGGCGTAAAGCTGCAGGAAAAAGAGTCGTCCTGAGGGGGGCGCCCCTAGCAGGGTCGCCTTGAGCGTCAACGCGAGGTATTGCTGCACCGCCCCCCGCCTTCATCCGGCCTTCATGCCGCCACCACCACGCAGCCATCCTCCGTCCAGCTATCCGCGAGGATGATGTTGCGCATGCAGTAAACGCAGACGCTCTCGGGCGACATGGGTGTAGATGGTGGTGGTGGCAATGTCCGCATGGCCCAACAACAATTGCACCGCTCGCAAATCTGCGCCATGGTTCAGCAAGTGAGTGGCAAACGCATGGCGCAAAGTGTGGGGCGACAACGGCACGCGGATACCCGCCGTCAGCGCATGACGCTTGACGAGTGACCAGAACATCTGGCGGGTCATGGCCGCGCCGCGTGCCGTGACAAACAGCGAATCGCTTCGCTGCCCGCCCAGAATGACCTCGCGGGCCTGCGACAGGTAGCGCTCGATCCAGTCCTGCGCCTCTCCGCCAAATGGCACCAGGCGCTCCTTGCTGCCCTTGCCCACCACCCGCAAGACGCCCTCACTCAGTCCCAACCGCACGGTGGCAATGCCCACCAGTTCGCTCACGCGCAAGCCGCTGGCGTACATCAACTCGAGCATCGCTCGGTCGCGCAATCCCAACGGCTCGGCCACGTCCGGCGCGTTGAGCAAGGCCTCGACCTGGGCCTCTGACAGCACTTTGGGCACCCTCATCGGCGCTTTCGCGCTGCCCAGGCGCAAGCTGGCGTCCTCGGTCACCAAACGCTCGCGCAGCGCCCAGCGAAAGAAGCGCTTGAACACGGTCAAGCGCCGGTTCGCGGTGGTGGCTTGGCTGCCTGCATGGCGATAGGCCATATAACCCAGCAGATTCGATTCAGTGCTGGTAGCGATTGCGCAGCCCGCCGTGTCAGACAGCCAATGGGCATAAAGCGTCAAGTCACGCCGGTAGGCATCGAGCGTGAGCTTGGCCAGCCCATCTTCGATCCACAGCGCATTGACAAAGCGCGCGATCAACGCCTGGCTGGCAGGCGGTAGTCCGGGACCGCTGTCTCGAGGCGTCATGACAGCCGATCGGATTCAATCAAGCTTGAGTTTCTGGGCTTCGACCACGCCTTTGTAGACCTCGAATTCAGCCTTGATCTGGGCCGCGAATTCGGCTGGCGTGTTGGCCACCACCAGTGATCCGGTTTCCTCGATGCGCTTCTTCACCTCGGGGAGCTCAGTGGTCTTCTTGACCGCTGAATAAACCTTGTCAACAACCTCCTTGGACAGACCTTTGGGGCCGTAAATACCGTAAAAAGCCATCCGGTTGACGGGCTCCAGCCCGACCTCCTTGAAGGTTGGCACATTGGGCAGTTGCGCCAAGCGGCTTGGTGCGGCGACGACGATCGCTACCAGGCGCCCGTCTTTGATGAACGGCAGTGCCGAAGGCATGTTGTCGAAAATGATCGGCACCTGACCGGCCACCGTGTCGTTGAGCGCCGGACCCGCGCCACGGTAGGGAATATGGGTGACAAAAGTGCCCGACAAGTTCTTGAACAATTCCATCTGTAGGTGACCGATACCGCCGGTACCGGAACTTGCAAAACTGTACTTGCCAGGGTTCTTCTTCAACTCGGCCAGAAATCCGGTGTAGTCCTTGGCTGGGAAGGAAGGATGGACAGCGATCACGTTGGGCGTGGCTGCGACATTGGTAATGGGCGTGAAATCAGTGATCGGGTTGTACGGGATCTTGGCATTGATCGCCGGATTGGCCGCCGTCGTTGACACCGTGGCCATGCCCAATGAATAACCATCGGGCGAGGACTTGGCGGTGTCGTTGGCGCCAACCGAACCACCGCCACCAGCCTTGTTCTCGACGATCAGCGGCTGACCCAAGGCGGGGCCAATCTTTTCAGCCAATACCCGGGCCACGATGTCCGTCGTACCGCCGGGCGCAAATGGCACGACCAGCCTGACCGGCTTGTTGGGATAAGGCTGTGCAAGCACAGTCAGAGGTGCTACGGCAATTGCCAATGTGACCAGTAGAAGTCGCTTCATGTCGAGAAAGTCTCCAGATTCAACCCGGCACCGCCGGCCCTCAAACCATGATTGTGCGCCGCCGCGGCTCAGGACTGACCCAGCAGCCCAGCGCGCAATCCCTCATCGCTGACATGTTCGCCGACAAAGACGCGCAACACCGCGTTGTAGAACTCATCGCCGGCGATGGCTGGGCCCAGTAAACGACCATTGTGGAAGAACAACAAGCCCCGGCCTGGCAGGAAGTCGAGATTGACGGTGTCGCCCTTTCTAACCTCGCCCAAGGGCGTGAGCATCGCATCGAACACCGCCACCCGTTCTGCCAAACTGGCTTGCAACGCAGGCGGGTTGTTGCGCGCAACGCCGAGATGCAAGGCCTTGACGAACTCCGCCGCCGGCACCGGCAGCAACATACGCAACTGCAATCGCTTGGCGCCAGGCTGCGTCAGCGCTGCATCCGCATCCTGGACCCGTTGACCAAGGTACAGGCCCGCTGCATACGCCTTGATCCAGAACCGTGCTCGCAACCCCGTGCCGTTGAGCTGCAACACCTGGCCAGCCAACTGCACGCTGGGATCGAAGCGAACGCCGCCGATGGGGTTGTGCACTTCAGCGGCCACACCAGCCAGCGCCAGCGGCAAGAGCAAACTGACCAATAAAAACCGAAGCCGGGAAAGCGGCCAGCCGCGGGACATCGACGAAAAGCTGAGAGAGATCATGTGGCTCAATAGACCGGCAAGGTTGGCAAGTCAATCTCGGTACAACGCCGCCACCGCCCATCCGGCTGACCTGTTCGACCTTCGCGACAGCATCCGTCGGGCCGACGCTGGCACACTCTGGCGATGTCCGACCTGCTGATACTGCTGCCCGACTTTGTGCTGATTGCACTCGGTTACCTGATTTGCCGCCATACCGCGCTGGGTCGACCGGTCTGGGATGCGGTCGAGCGGCTGGTCTACTACCTGCTGTTCCCGCTGTTGCTCTTTCATGCGATCGCCCGCAACCCGCTGCATCCCGGCGACTTGCTGGCCTTGGGCGCCTCCGGGCTGGCGGTGGTCGCCTGCGGCATTGCGCTGGCCTGGGCACTGGGACGATTGCCTGGGGTGAACGCGAGGCTGCATGCCAGCGGCGCACAGTGCGCCTTCCGGTTCAACAGCTATGTGGCGTTGGCACTGTCCGAGCGGTTGGCCGGCGCACCTGGACTGGCCTGGGTGGCGCTGTTGATGTCGTTGTGCGTGCCGCTTTGCAATGTCGCCGCGGTCTGGCCGTTGGCAAGACAAGGCGGCCATGGTTATCTCAAGGAGTTGTTACGCAACCCGCTGATCGTCGCCACGTTGTCAGGACTGTTGGCGAACCTGATCGGACTGCAATTGCCGGCGCTGGCGTCGATCACGCTGTCGCGCATCGGGGGCGCTGCATTGCCATTGGGCCTGATGGCAGTGGGCGCCGGACTTCGCCTGGGCGCGCTGGGTGAGGCCCCCAGACTGGCCCTCGGTCTGCTGGCCATCCGTCACGCCGTGTTGCCTTTGCTCGCGATCACGCTGGTGGTCGGCATGAAACTGCCGCCGGCCCAGCAAGCCGTGATCGTCGCCTTCGCAGCCTTGCCCACCTCCAGCAGCGCTTATGTGCTCGCTGTGCGGATGGGTGGCAGCGGCGCCTACGTCGCCGGGCTGGTCACTGTTTCCACCTTGCTGGCCGCGCTCGGCCTGCCGCTGGCTTTGGCTGGCCTGGCGGCTTGGCGATGAACCCTCAAACCCTCCAGAACTTGCGTTCTCGATCCCCATCCTCTTCTTCTACCAATCGATCCAACATGAGCTCGAACGCTGGCAAGATGTGGACCTGGTCTTTGGCGCTGGCATCGGTCCTGCTTTGCGGGCTGCCAGCCCAGGCCGCCGAAGCCAACTCGTCAATCCCGGTGTCGGTACTGACCGGCCTTGAAACCGTCAAACTGCCTGGGCGCGAGCGCCTGGGGCTGGCCTCAGCCGAGGTCCTGTTTGAGCTCCAGCCGGGCTACAGCCTCGGGCCAGTGGTCTATGGCGCAGCCAGCGGTCAACGCGGCGGCTTTTTCGTGCTGGGTCTCGAGTTACAGCGGCGCTGGGCGCTGACGACCGATCTGGAACTGCTCGCTGGCCTTGGCTTGGGCGGCGGCGGCGGCGGCGGTGCGCCGGTGGGCAATGGCTTGATGCTCCGGCCATCGATGGCGTTGCTGCAGACCCTCGGCCCGATGCGCGCTGGGCTATCCATCTCGTCGGTGCAGTTTCCAGGCACTGCGATCCGCAGCCAGCAGTTCGGCTTGGTCGCGCAGTGGCAGGGAGACTTCAGGATTCAAGCGCTGGACCGGGTCGGCGAGTGGGTGCGGGCGGACCAGCGCAGCGGGCTGGGTTTCGACCAGGTCGCACTGACCCACGCCCAGGTCCGCCTGCATGGCGCTGCAGCGCCGATGGATTTCCCGCTGGTCGGCGCTCGGGCGGCGCAGCGCCTGAACCAACAAGGGGATGTCTGGGGCCTGTCGGCCGCTGCAGCGGTGCGGCAAGACGTCGCGGGTTACATGGAGATCCTGGGCTTTATCGGCCGTGAGGTGTCCCTTGGCGAGCGGGTCCGGCTGGGCGCACGCGCTGAGCTCGGCTTGGGCGGCGGCGGCGGCGTGCCCACCGGTGGTGGCTTGATGGCCAAGCTTGAGGGCACGCTCAGCGCAAAACTGGCGCCGGGCTGGGCAGCTGGCGCCTCGTTCGGTCGGATCCAAGGACCGACGCCGGGCCTGCGCGGACAGGTTACCGAGCTTTGGCTCGCCACCGACCTCGAGCCGGTCGCCCTGCCCTCAACGCCTGGACGCAGCGGCAACGTTGTCCGTACCGAATGGGCAGGCAGTCTGCAGCAGCTGGTCGATGTGGCGCGACGAGACGGTAGCAAGGCTTCGATCCAAACGCTGGGTCTGGCACTGAACCGTTGGCTGACGCCGCAGGTCTATGTCAGCGCCCAAGCGCACAGCGCCTACGGCGGCCAGGCCGGCGCTTATTCGGTCGGCCTGATCGGTGCAGGCTGGACCAGCACCGCGCTGCCGGCGCCTTGGCAAGTCGGCGCCGAATTGCTGGTGGGCGGCGCGGGCGGCGCCGGTGTTCAAGGCGTCAGCGGCGCCGTCGCCCAGGGCCTGGTGTGGGCCGGTCTGACCCCTGCAGGCAGCGCTCAGCAATGGCGACTGGGCCTGGGGCGCGCAGCGTCACTGCGCGGCGGCGGCGCCAGCCCGGTCGCGTCCTTGACCTGGGCGGTGGCTTTCGGTCAGGTGGGTCGCTGAAACCTGCTGGTAAGCGCTTCACTGCACGGCGACCCGCAGCCTGGCCACCGTGCTGGTCAAGTCGGTCCAGGCCGGCCGGTCGGGCGCGAAACGTTGCCGCATGTACGCGACAAGTTCGGCAATCTGCTGGTCGTCCAAAGACTGCCTGAACCCCGGCATGTGACCGATCTCGACAGCAGCCGGCTGCCAGATCCCTTCGAGCACGGTGCGAATCAGGTTGTCGGGACGCTCGCTGTGCAAGTTCGTGTTGAGCGCCAGCGGCTGGTTCAGCCCCAGCACCTCGGGGCCGTCACCATCGTGGTGGCAGGCGCCACAGGCTGATTCGAACATGCGCTGGACCGGACCTGGCAACGCGGCGGCGCGTGCTGCGGCCTGCGCCACCAGCGTCGCAGCCGATGCCGGTGCACGGTCGGCCTGCAGCGACACCAGGTAATGCGCCATCGCCTGCAAATCGGACGCGTTGGCGTCGGCCAACCCACGGACCACTTGCGCCATCGGCCCACCGGCAATGCCATGCTCTGGGTGGTGGCCCTGACGCAGGTATTGCAGCATCGCGGCCTCGGTCCAGCGCAGCGGCGATCGGCTCAGCGCACCCAGCGGCGGCGCTTCCCAGCCCTCTACCAATGCACCGGCCAGGTAGGAGCGACTGGTGCGTTCACCGCCCAACCCGTCACGCGGCGTGTGGCAGGCGCCGCAGTGGCCCAGACCATTGACGAGCTCGGCGCCGCGCTGCCATTGCGCGCGACTCGTCACGGGTACGACCGCCGGTCCCGGTTGCAGGTAAATCGCGTTCCACAGCCCCATCAAAGGTCGCCAGTTGAAGGGCCAGGCCAAGCGTGTCTCGGGCACGGGGGCAGCGATGGCAGGACGCGACATCAGCCAGGCGTAAAGCGCCGTCAGGTCCTCGTCACTGGTCTGCGTGAAGGCGGTATAGGGGAAAGCCGGGTAGAGATGCGTGCCATCGCGCGACAAGCCTTCGCGCATCGCGCGCTGGAACGCCGTGAACGACCAGCGGCCGATGCCGGTGGCTGCATCTGGCGTCAGGTTGGTGCTGTAGACCGTGCCGAAGGGCGTCGCCAGCGCGCGGCCGCCGGCACCCGGCAGCCCGCCTTCGGCGGTGTGGCAGGCCACGCAGTTGCCAACCGCCGCGAGTTGCTGGCCACGCGCGACCAGCGCTTGGCTGTACACACCGGTCGAGCTGGCCTGCACCGGCGCGATCGCGGTTCGCCAGCCGAGCGCGGCCGCAGCCAGCCCGACCAACCCGGTGGCGAGCGCACCCGCCAGCGCCCATCGCGACTTCCGCAGGCGCTGCGGATCATCGGCCATCCCCACCACCTCGGCGATCGGGGCTTTGGGCGGGACCGGCGCCGACAAGGGATTGAGCGCTGCACGAACCACCTCGGGCGTGAAGGGTGGGTTGCGAAATCGAACGCCGGTGGCGTCGAAGATCGCGTTGGCGATCGCTGCGGTACCCGGCACCGAGGCCGATTCACCGACGCCCAACGGCGCTTCACCGGGCCTGGGCATCAACATCACCTCGACCACTGGCACTTCTCGGAAACTCAAGATCGGGTAACTGCCCCACTCGCGGCTGGCGACGGTACGCGAGACCGGGTCGACGCGGACCTGCTCCTTGAGGGCGCGGCTGGTGGTCTGCAGCACGTTGCCATGGACTTGCTGCTCAACGCCCTTGGGGTTGATCATCAGCCCGGCGTCATGGCCCACGACGACACGCGCGACATGCACCTCGCCAGTGACGCGGTTGACCTGGACATCAGCCACCCAGGCCGCCCAGGCAGCGCCGAAACCGGGAAACTTGCTGTGGATATAACGCGCATAAGCAAAGCCCTGCCCGTGCAGCCAATCGCCTTGCGTTGCCTGCAGCTGCGGCGCGCTGTGTGGGATCCAGCCAGCCTTGGCGGCCGTGGCGCGAACCAACTCGGCGGCGCGATCGTCTTGCAGGTAGCGCAAGCGGTAGGCTACCGGGTCGACGCCGGCCGCGCTGGCGAGCTCGTCGATGTGGCTTTCGTGGGCGAAGGCGTTGGGCAGCGCCGAGACACCACGCAACCAGCTGGCGCGAAGAATAGGCGCCATGTCGTTGACGGTGATGCGCTGGTGGGCATAGGCATACGGCGGCACCGACGTGCGGTCACCCATCTCGTAGGCCTGCGCCACCGCCGAGACTTTGCCCGTCAGCAGCAAGGCCAGCGTTGGTGCGCCGTTGCTGGGGTAGCTGGTGGCGAAGTCATAGCCTGCCGGCGAGCCGTCCGCCGCCAAACCACCGCGCACCTGCATCAGCTGGGCCGCGCCCTTGGGCTCCCAGGCGTGTTCCTGGGCGCGGCTGAGTTGCACCCGCACCGGCCGGCCCACCGCACGCGAGAGCAGCAGCGCGTCCGCGGCCACATCGTCGGCGCTGTTGCGACCGTAGCAACCCGAGGCTTCGAGCCGGATCACCTCAATCGCGGTGTCGGCGAGACCTGTGAGCAGCGCCAAATCAGCCCGCAACACATGCGGGTTCTGGCTGCCGGTCCAGACCGTGGCTTGCACATCGGGCCCGTCGCGACGCCAGTCCGCCAGCGCGCAGGACGGACCGATCGAAGCATGCATCTGGTAGGGCCAGACATAGCTGCGGTCGATGCGCAGCGCCGCCTGGTCCAGTGCCGACTCGACATCGCCATGCTGCGTCACCACCCGTGGCCGGCTTGGATTGGCGCTGATCGCCTGGGCCAGATCGGCCAGCGGCGGCAGCGGCGTGAACGGCGCCCAAGTCACGGCCAGGGCCTGGACCGCGGCCTCGGCCTGCTCTTCGCGCTCGGCGACGATGCCGATAAAGTCGCCAATCACGACCAGTTTTTCGATGCCCGGCAGGTGGGCGATCGAGGTCTCATCGATGCGCAACAGCGATCGGCCGACGAAATCCCCAGCGTCGACGCCGGCATAGGGTGGGCGCAGCACCCGACCGTGCAGCATGCCGGGCAGCCGCAGGTCATGCACATAGACCTCGCCCCCGCTGGCCTTGGCTGTCAGGTCGATGCGTGGGATCGAGCGACCCACCAGCCGGTAGTCCGCTTCAGGCTTGGTGACGGTGGCATCGTCGAGCATCAGCTCGACATGGCGGCCGACCAGCAAGTCAGCGTAGTCCATTCGCCGACCATCGGGTGCGTGCAGCTTCCCCTCAAAGCTGCGCAGGTCCTGGGCCCGCAAGCCCCAGCGTGCGGCAGCCTCGGCCACCAGCCAGGTCCGGGCCTGGGCCGCCGCCAGGCGCAAGGGCTGGGCATGACGCTGGATCGAAGTGCTGGCGATCGTCGGGCCCTGGTTGGGCGCGCGCGCGGTGTCGCCCAGCATCACTTGGACCTGGCTGGGCTTGAGGTCAAGCTCTTCGGCGGCGATCTGTCCATAGGCCGTCGCGATGCCGGTGCCCAGGTCGACATGACCGACCAGCGCGATCGCCGCGGCTCGGCCTCTGCCCGTGTCGTACAGCGCGAGCAAGACCTCCAGACCTTCGGACAAATTGGCCCCAACCACCGCCGGCTGGCCTGGGGTCGGTGGCGGCGGCACCGGTGGCTCGCGCAGCACCAACAAGGTATCCGGTGCGGCGCGGAAATCGGCACGATTGCGCCAGACGCGGGGCGGCGCGGTCATGGCATCACGTTCGACACTGACGCCCCTTCGGCCATCCCATGCGCCGCAAGCTGCACCGCCGCCAGGATCTCGAGATGGCTGCCGCAGCGGCACAGGTTGTGTGACAGCGCGGAGCGGGCCTGCGCCTCGGTCGGCTTCGGATGGCGGCGCAGCAGCGCAACGGTCGCGATGATCATGCCGTTGAGGCAATAGCCGCACTGCGCGGCCTGGGTCGCGATGAAGGCTTTTTGCACCGGGTGCAGTTCGTCAGCTGACGCGCACCGTCCGTCGAACCGGCCCAGGCCTTCGAGCGTCGTCACCTCGCGCCCCGCGACCCCTGCCAGCGGTATCGCGCAGGCACGCGCAGCCGCGCCGTCCACCAGCACCATGCAGGCACCGCACTGACCGAGGCCGCAGCCGTACTTCGGGCCATTGCAGCCGAGGTCGTTGCGCAAAACGGTCAGCAGTGGCACCGCGCCGTCGACCACCAAGCGTTCGACACGGCCGTTGACCCGCAGGTCTATCGATGGGGGAATCGGTCGCGGTAGCGGCACAACCATACAAAACTCAGAGCGACAGGTACGCCCTGCGCACCTCTTCGTTCGCAGCCAGATTCGCCATCGTGGCTTGGTGTCGAATTTGGCCTTTCTCGAGCACATAAGCGCGGTCCGACACCAGCGCAGCGAAATGCATGTTCTGCTCGGACAGCAGGACGCTGACCCCCTGGCGCTTGAGCGCGAGGATCATCCGTACCATCTGCTCGACGATCAGCGGCGCGACGCCCTCGCTGGGCTCGTCTAGCAACACCAGCAAAGGATTGCCCATCAGCGTTCTAGCGACCGTGAGCATCTGCTGCTCGCCGCCACTGATGCGCGCACCGGGTCGGTCGGGCATCTCGCCGAGATTGGGAAACAGCTCGAACAACGCGGCAGGGGTCCAGTTCGGTGCGTCGCTGCCATCAGGCCAACGCCTCGGCAGCTGGCGTGCGACCTCGAGATTTTCCAGCACCGTCAAGTCGGCGAAGATACGTCGATCTTCTGGCACGAAACCGAGACCGGCGCGGGCAATCACATGCGGCTCGGTACGGCTGATGTCGCGGCCCATGAAGCTCACCTGGCCGTCTCGCCGCGCCAACATGCCCATCAAGGCCTTGAGCGTGGTGCTCTTGCCGGCGCCGTTGCGCCCCATCAGCGCGACCACCTCGCCGCGCCGCACCTGCAGGTCGACGTCAAACAGGATTTGCGCTGCCCCGTACCAGGCTGAAAGTCTGTTGGCTTCGAGCAGGACCTCGTTGACAGGATTCACGGGTCGCCCGCCTTCTCGAAGGTCTTGCCACTGCCAAAGTAGACCGACTGGACCTGTGGATCGTCGCGAATCTCGGCCGGCCGGCCCTGCGCGATCAAACGACCTCGCGCCAGCACGATTAACCGGTCAGCATGGGCGAACACCACGTCCATGCTGTGCTCGGTGAACAACACACCCAGGCCGCGCTCAACCACCAGACGCTTGGTCAATGCCATCAGCGCATGGCGTTCGGCTGGCGCCATACCGGCGGTGGGCTCGTCCATCAGCAGCAGCTTCGGGTCGTTGGCCAACGCGATGGCCAGCTCGACCCGCTTGACATCGCCATAAGCCAGCACGCTGCAGGGACGGTCAGCCTGCGACACCATGCCGACTTGCGCCAGCAAGGCCAACGCATCATCTCGACGATAAGTCGCCGCTCGGCGCCAGAGCGAGAACAAGCGCGCATCAGCCGAGAGCAGCGCCATCTGCACGTTCTCGGCCACGGTCAGTGAGGCGAAGGTCTCGGCGATCTGGAAAGTACGGCCCACGCCAAGTTTCCAGACCTCGCGCGGCTTGCGCCCGATCAGCTCCTGGCCATCGAGCCGGATCGAACCCCGATCGGCCTTGAGCTGGCCGTTGACCATGTTGAAGGTCGTCGACTTGCCCGCACCGTTGGGGCCGATCAGCGCGAGCAACTCTCCCGGTGCGACCGAAAAATCGATGCCATCGACCGCGCGGTTGCCGCCGAAGGACTTGCCCAGACCTGTCACGATCAGCAGACTCATGCGTCGCCCCGGCGGCGCTCACTCAACCGATCCGCCAGCTGGCCGACAAAACCCGCGACGCCTTGAGGAAATGCCAGCACCAGCATCAACACGATGCCGCCCAGCAGTGCGCGCCAATAGTCGGTGCTGCGGGCCACGGTGTCCTGCAGCCAGGTAAAGCTGACAGCACCGACCACCGGTCCGGCCAGCGTCTGCACCCCGCCCAGCAACACCATCACCAGGCCATCGACCGACTTGCCAACCCCCAGGCTATCGGGCGACAGGCTGCCCTTGCTGAAGGCGTACAGCGAACCGGCCAGCCCAGCAAACAGCGCCGCGACCACGAAAGCCGCCCACTGGATGCGCGGCACGTCGATACCGATCGCGTCAGCCCGCAGCGGTGAGTCGCGACCGGCACGCATCGCGTAGCCGAAAGGCGAGAACAGCATCCGACGCAGCGCCAATACGCCGCCTGCAACCAGCGCCAGTGTCAGGAAGTAATAGCTTCGCTTGGCGGCCAGCCAAGCTGCCGGCCAGACGCCCGTCAGACCATTGCTGCCACCGGTGAATTCGTCCCACTGAAAGGTGACCGACCAGACGATCTGCGCGAAAGCGAGCGTCAGCATTGCCAGGTAGACGCCCGACAAGCGAACGCAGAACCAGCCGAACACCGCTGCGGCCAAACCAGCAGCCAACGGTGCCGCTGCCAGCGCAAGTTCCATCGGCCAAGCCGCCTTGAGCATCAACAGTGCAGCCGCGTAAGCGCCCAGCCCGAAGTAAGCGGCATGGCCGAAAGAGTGCATGCCCGCCGGCCCCATGATGAAGTGCAGACTGGCGGCGAACAGCACGGCCGTCAGCAAGTCGATCGCCAGCACCGTGACGTAAGGGCTACCCGCGGTGACCAGTGGCAGCAGCAGCAGGCCGACAGCGACCAGTCCGGCAACACCCAGCAACCCCCGGCCCGCAGGGCGAAGCGGCAGCTCGATCGCGGCACTGTTGCGGCTGGGCGCCTGCGGCCGTCCCATCAAGCCCCAGGGCCGCCACACCAGCACGACCGCCATCACCAGAAACTCGGCCACCAGCGTCAGCTTGGAAAAACTGAAATCAACCCCGAAGGCCTGGACCGTGCCCAGCCCAGCGCACATCGCCTTGATCTCGGCGATCAACAGCGCGGCGGCATAAGCCCCTGGGATCGAGCCCATGCCGCCGACCACGACGACGACGAAAGCGTCGCCAATGGTCAACAGGTCGAGATTGAGAGAAGCCGGTTCGCGCGGCAGTTGCAGCGCACCGCCCAGCCCTGCGAGCATCGCACCGAGCGCGAACACGCTGGTGAACAGCCAGGCCTGGTTCACACCGAGCGCACCCACCATCTCGCGGTCCTGCGTCGCCGCGCGGACCAGCATGCCCCAACGGGTGCGCTTGAGCAGCAGCCACAGTGCGGCGAGGACCAACGGGCCGACAACGATCAACAACAAATCGTAGCTGGGAAAGCGCCGACCCAGGATGTCGACCGCACCGGAGAGCCCCGGCGCGCGGGGTCCGAGCAAATCCTCAGGACCCCAAAGCCACAGCGCCGCGTCCTTGATCACCAGCACCAGCGCGAAAGTCGCGAGCAACTGGAACAGTTCGGGCGCGCGGTAGATCCGGCGCAGCACGACCACCTCGACCAGCGCGCCGATCGCACCCGTGGCGAGCGCCGACAGCACCAGTGCGGGCCAGAAGCCCAGCCCCGCACCAAAGCGCTCCACCAGGCTGTAAGCGATGTAGACGCCCAGCATGAAAAACGAGCCATGCGCGAAGTTGACGACGCGCGTGACACCGAAGATCAGCGACAGCCCTGCCGCGACCAGAAACAGCGACGACGCGCCGGCCAGGCCGTTGAGCAGTTGAACCAGTAAACCTGAAAAACCCATGTCAATTCGGTGTCCGGAAATCAGCGCTTGAGTACAGACGAATCAAGTTCGTGCGGGCTGCTCAAGGCAAACACCTTGCCTCGGAACCCGACATTCAAAGTGCTGTACGTGAGCATCAGGCCGGGCTGGCGTGTTCTGCTCCGTGTCCCCCGCCGCCGGCAAAAACCGCCGACGGCTCCTCCTCTACCTGCGCAGAACACGCCAGCCCGTCCTGACGCTCCGCCACCGCCAGTGCTCTGGCACCTCGGTCTCCACGACGCAATGCGAGAAGGTGGATGGGTCGAGGGCGCTGGGTGGCCGGATGCCCCAGGTAGAGGAGGAGCCGGCGGCTGCTCTTGCCGACGACGGGGGACACGGAGGCAGCTGGCCACCCGGTGGCCTCGGCCTCGCTCTGCCCCAGCAGGCGGCAGCAACCGATCGCCGCCAATGAAGCAGCCTCTCGCAAGGTCTGCTCAGCGCCCGCTGCAGCCAGCCGCCCCGCCACGACTGCATCCATCACCAACAAGCCTCACCCACTCTGGCCTGCATCAGTCGGCCGGGCGCAGTTTCTTGACCTCGGCATCGCTGGGCTGGTACTTCGCACCGTCAAGGTAGACATAGTCGACCATCGTGCCCTTGCCCTTGTCGTTTTTGGTCTTGCCGACATAGGCGCCCATCGTCGACTGGTTGTCCTGCTTCCGGTAGACCGTCTTGCCAAACGGCGTCATCAGTTCCAGCCCCTTGAACGCTGCGACCAGCTTCTCGGTGTCGGTGCTCTTGGCCTTGGTGATACCGGCAGCGAGTGACTGGATCGCTGCGTAGCCCACCACCGATCCCAGGCGCGGATAGTCGTTGTACTTGCGGTGGTAGGCCAGGAAAAAGGCCTTGTGCTCGGGCGTTTGGATGCCGTACCAGGGGTAGCCCGTGACGACCCAGCCGTTCGGCGTTTCGTCCTTGAGCGGGTCCAGATACTCGGGCTCACCGGTCAACATGCTGACGACCTCGCGGCCCTGGAACAGGCCACGGGTGTTGCCCTCCCGGACGAACTTGGATAGGTCAGCGCCGAACAGCACGTTGAAGATTGCGTCAGGCTTGGCGTCAGCCAGTGCCTGCACCACGCTGCCGGCGTCGAGCTTGCCCAAGGGCGGCGCTTGCTCGGCGACGAACTCGACGTCGGGCTGCGCGGCCTTGAGCAAGGCCTTGAAGGTCGCCACCGCAGATTGGCCGTATTCATAGTTCGGGTAGACGACCGCCCAACGCTTCTTTTTGAGTTTGACAGCCTCGGGCACCAGCATCGCCGACTGCATGTAGGTCGACGGCCGCAGCCGATAGGTGTACTTGTTGCCGCTACCCCAAACGATCTTGTCAGTCAGCGGTTCACTGGCCAGGTAGAAGAACTTTTTCTGCTTGGCGAAGTCGGTCAGCGCCAGCCCAATGTTGGACAGGAAGCCGCCGGTCAGCACGTCGACCTGCTCGCGCGAGACCAGTTCCTCGGCAGCGCGTACCGCATCGCCTGGCGCGCCGTTGTCGTCACGCGTGATCAGCACCAGCTTCTTGCCGTTGAGGCCACCGGCGGTGTTGATCTCCTCGACGGCGAGTTCCATGCCCTTTTTGTAAGGCTCGAGAAAAGCTGGCTGGACCTTGTAGCTGTTGACCTCGCCGATCTTGATCACGCCCTGGGCGTGGGCGGGCACGGCAGCCAGCAGCGCCAAAGACAGCAGCGCAGTGGTCAGGGCATTTCGGGTCATGGAGGTGAACCTTTTTGAAAAAGATTGAAGTCAACGGTGACTGGCGAATCGGCTTGGTCGGGTCTGCGCGTCAGCGCAGCCCGTCCTGGCCTTGGATCTCATGGGCTTGCAGGCCACCGATCCGCGGCAAGGGTCGGCCGCTGTCGGTCACGGCCACCGCGACCAGGATCTCGGCAGCACGCGGCGCATCGCCGATGCGGGCCTCGATCGCATCGAAATGGCTGCGCACGAAGGCTGCATCTTTGTGGCCCAGCGGCACATCCACAGCAGTCCCCAGCCCGCCTTGTTTTTTGGCTGAAGGCACCAGCGCAGCGCCCTTTTCGACCGCGCGACGCAGCGGCGCGCCAAGCTTGGGGTGCAGGATCGCCGCGGCATGCTCGAGTTCGCCAGCCTCACCGACGATGGCCGCCTTGCCGTAGCTCTGCGCTTGCGCTGGGGTGATGCCCAGCGCCTGCACGCAGCGGTCACCGAGCAGACCCCCGAGTTCCTCGCCGATGGCGATCAGCGCGTCGAGGTTCTCAGCGTAGTGGCCGGCGCAAGGGTTGGCGATCACCGCCATCGCCAGCGCTCGGCGCGTTGGCGGGGCGATGTCTCGGCCCATTTCGCGGTGGATCTCGTCGACCTGAACAACGATCTTGCGGATGTAGGAAGGTATGTCAGAACTTGTGTCAGCACTCATGATCGATGGACTCCGCTGCTTGAGCATGAAAGTAGGAACCCGCCAGCGCACACCGGCGATGCGACGGCGGTGTTGTGCTGGCTTGCGGGCTGGGTCATCAGCGCTGCCCGTCCCATTGGGCAATGTCGCTCGCGGCCAGTCCGCCGATCCGGGCATGGATGCGCGGCCCGGTGCTCATCGCCAGGAACACCACCATTTCGTCGGACCGCGGCGCACCCGGCACCCGCACTTCCATCGCGTCGAAGTGGCTGCGCACATAGCAGGCGTTGAGATGGGTCAGCGGTACATCCAGCGTCGCGCCTGGGCCGGCAACCTTCTTGGTGCTCGGCACGAGTGCCAGTGCGTTGCCCCTCTGACCGCCGCTTGCAATGCCCTTGGCACCGCTGGGAGCATCACCTTTCCAACCGAGCAACTCACGCATCGCATAGCCGCCGGGCACATGCCAGAGCGCCCCATGCTCGAGCTCGCCAGCAGCGCCGATGATCGCGCCCTTGCCATAGCCCTGGATGCGGTCGGTCGAAACCTCCAGCGCCGACAGCAAGCGGCGAGCCATGTCCAGTCCGACAGGGTTGAGTGCGGCCATCAACGGCAGCAGGTCGGGCTCATGGCGACCGGCATAGGGGTTGGTCAGCACCGCGGCGATGGCGCCACGGCGTAACGGCGTGGCTGAGCGCGGTCCACC
The DNA here is from genome assembly GCA_947448955.1 of Burkholderiales bacterium. Taxonomy (GTDB): domain Bacteria; phylum Pseudomonadota; class Gammaproteobacteria; order Burkholderiales; family Burkholderiaceae_C; genus Pseudaquabacterium. The sequence continues at coordinate 2,540 of CANFPU010000051.1, read as the reverse complement.
CTCGTGATGAATATCTTCGACCTGGGTGAAGACGCGGCGAATGTCGATCAGGCTCATGGCGAGGCATTCTCAATCGGATGAATTGATCAGTGAACCAGCGCCGACTCTAAGGCCTGCACAGGCTTCAGCCGAGCGAGGGAACCCTGACAGACCAGCAGTGCCGAATGCACCAGCCCCCTGCGCTGCAGTCGATGCGCGCAGTCCAGGCCTTGCTGCAGCGCGCGTTGCACGAGGTCGGCTGGCAAAGCAGGCACCGCGACGGTCACAGCGATCGCGCCAAGATCGCTGTCGTCCCGCAAGCTGTTGGCCGGGCGACGAACGATGCCCACCGCATCGATGTCGACCGCGTTGGCGATGACGGTGGCCGCAGCATCCGCCATGGCAGCACTGCCAGCCAGCACCGTGACACTGTCGGCAATGCCGCGCGAATGGCTGCGCCCGCGCCAACCGCTGGTGGCCACGCCACGCACGGGATCGCTGGCGTGCACTGGAAAACCCACATCGGTGCGCAAATTCCCCGCCTGGCTGTGCGCAACAGCCTGTGCATCGAATTCCGCCAGGTTCGCGTACAGCCCGACCTTGACCCGGGTGCCTGGGCTGAGGTGCAACGCGATGTCGCCGCCGTTGTTAACCCAGGCCTTGGCAATCCCTTCGCGCTGGTAAGACCCGATCAGCGACTGCGCGACAGCGCCAGCGACTGCAGCCATCGGCGTGATGAAGCCATCGGCCTCGGCCACCAGCGGCGCGCAGGCGGCCCACATCCGACGCGCAACCTCGCCTATCAGCGGGCAAGCCGCATAGGACGCCTCGCCAGACCCCTCGTTGGACCCCTCGCTAGGCAACGGACGGCGCAGCAACGGCAATTCGGCCACCAGTTCTGACAGAACCGTTTCGAAGCGGGCCCAAGCCGCCGCGTGCGCGCAACGCAGCGCCGATGCATCACCCTCGGCGTCGAGGACGATGTCGATCGGCCCGTGTTGGAAGTGCCAGCGTCCGCCGGACAACTGCGCGCGCTGGGCCGACGCGCTCACGGCAACAAGGGCCAGGGGTTGCCCGCCAACGGGGCGGCGAAGCGCCGCGCACTGGGTGCGCCGTCCCGATGCCAACTGCCGGTGGCCAGCACCTGAGCCAGCGGCCGCACGTAGGCCATGTGACCGCCCAGCGACTGGAAGTCTGCCAGGCGCAGGCTGAATTCAATCGGCGCGACGATGGCCGGCGTCGGTACGGTACCGAAGCTGTTGTCAGGCATCTGCATCACATCGACCATCAGCGTGATGCCGCCGCCAGGAAAGACATAAGCCGGCGCGCCGCCACAAGTCACGTTGACCAGGCTTTGCTTGATCGCGCGCGTCAGCTGCACCGGATTCTCGGTCACCCCAGCACGCAGGCTGCCGCCCGCGCCAGCGACGAACAACACCGTGCACAAGGAAGGTTCGCAGTTCTCGCCGATCCGCTCGACGATGGTCTGTACCGCGACCGGCAGCGCCGCAGGCTGCGGCTGCAGATCTTGGTCCAGCACATACCAAGCCGAATGCTCGCCCGTGGTGCTGACCATCAGCAAGCGCTGGCCAGGCCAAGCCAGCGCTGGGTCCCAACCCTCGATGATGGCCAGCGGGTCGTTGAGGTCGGTGCCGCCCCATCCAGTGCCCGGGTTGGCCACCTGAAAATAGCGGCCCGGGGTGCTCTTGCGGCCGCGGATCTTCAGCCCCGAAGGCCGCATCCCCAGGCAGCGGCCGGCCTGGTGTTCAGTCAGTACACCGGTGATGTGGTCGTCGACCACCACCACTTCGTCCGCTTGGTCGCAAAACTGCTGGGCGAAGATCCCCACCGCGGCCGAACCGCAACCCACGCGCATCTTCGCTTCGGGCACACCATTGATCCATGGCGCCCGGCCGGCCTGCACCACCACTTGAGCGCCGCCTTCGATGACCAAGGTGACCGGCTGCTTGTTGCCCAGCGCCTGCATCATCTCGACGCTGACGCGACCCTCTTTCTTGCTGCCACCGGTGATGTGGTGAACGCCGCCCAGACTGAGCATCTGCGAACCGTAATCGGCGGTCGTGACGTGACCGACGACTTCGCCCTGGCAACGCACGCTGGCCTGCTCGGGGCCGAGCCACCGGTCGGTGTCGATCTTCACCTTCAGGCTGCAATAGCTGAAGATGCCCTCAGTGACCACCGTGACCATGTCGATGCCGTCGACCTGTGATGAGACAATGAAAGGCGCTGGTTTGTAGTCCGGGTAGGTGGTCGATGCCCCCACCGCGGTGACAAAGACCTCGGGCTCACCGGCGAACAGCGAGAGCGGCTGCGGCGCCGACAACGGGGCCGAGTCCGCAGGTAGAAAAGCCACCAATTCGGGCGCCACGTCAGTGCCATCGCCATCGCCAGTGTCCAGCCGCTGGCGCAACAGCAGCAATGGATCGACCCGCAACAGCACACCGCCCTGGTTGCTGTAGCGATCACAGGCGCCGACCTTGCCCTCGCTGATCTGGCACAACACCGGACAGGCATTGCACTCAATCTTGTGTGCAGCCATG
>CANFPU010000050.1 GCA_947448955.1 Burkholderiales bacterium | reverse complement strand
CTCCTCCTCGTACTTGTCGATTACCACGGTCGCGCTGTAGGGCAGTTCGTCGCCGGTCAGACGAAAGAGTTTTTCACGGATCAACTCGGCTGCCATGAACTTGTCGCTGCGGTCGGTGAGCGCATCCTCGCCATAGATCCAGGGCTGCTCGGGCAGGTAGGGGTCGACGATGTTGAACAGCCGCTCGACATCGGTCGGCCGGGTCGACGACATCGGCACATATTCGGCGAACGGGTGGCGCTTCTGCATCTCCTGCAGCCAGGGCATCACATCGGTGCGGCGCGTCACGGTGTCGAGCTTGTTGGCGACCAAAAACACCGGCTTGTCGGGCGGCATCAACGCCAACACCTTGGCATCGTCAGGCCCAAAGCGCCCTGCCTCGACCATGAACCACACCACATCGACATCGCCCAGCGTGGCGGTGACGGCGCGGTTGAGATTGCGGTTGAGCGCGGTACGGCCGCGAATCAGTTTGGTCTGGAAACCAGGCGTGTCAACAAAGACGTACTGTGTCGCGCCAAGCGTGCGAATGCCGGTGATTCGGTGGCGGGTGGTCTGCGCCTTGCGCGAGGTGATGCTGATTTTCTGCCCCACCAGCGCGTTGAGCAAAGTGGACTTCCCGACATTGGGGCGACCGACGATGGCAATCGTTCCACAGCGCTGGCCGTCGACCTCGGCACCGCCCGCCAGTCCCGCCAAAAGATCGTCGACCGATGGGCGCGTGGGCTGAGTGTCTTGTTCATTCATGGTGTTGCTCGGGTTGGCGACCAGTTGGTTTGGGGATGCCGGTCAAGTGTCTTCACCTACGGTGATGCAGTGTCAGGTCCGCAGCGAACGGCCGGGCTCGTCGCTGGCCTTGAGCTTGTCCAGCACGCAACGTGCGGCTTCCTGCTCGGCGATCCGGCGCGATCGACCTTCGCCCAGTTCGGCCAAGCTCAGCGTTGGCACCGCACATTCGACCTCAAAAGTCTGGGCATGAGCCTGCCCACGGGTAGCGACGATGCGGTAGGCCGGCACCGGCAGTTTGCGTGCCTGCAGCCACTCCTGCAACTCCGTCTTGGCGTCTTTGCGCCAACTCTCGGCTTCACTGCGGTCGATCAGCTCGCCGAACAACTGCCGCACCAGCTTGGTCGCAGGCTCAAAGCCGCCGTCGACATAGGTCGCACCGATCAGCGCCTCGACCGTGTCGGCCAAGATCGAAGGCCGCTGCGCGCCACCGCCACGTGCCTCGCCTTCGGACAATCGCAAGACCTCGGGCAGTCCCAGGCCCAGCGCGGCCCGGTGCAAGCTGTCCTCACGAACCAGATGGGCGCGCACCCGCGTCAGATCGCCTTCATCTGATCCCGAGAAGCGTTCATAAAGCAGCGTCGAGACCGCCAAATTGAGCACGGCGTCGCCCAGAAACTCAAGGCGCTCGTTGTGGTCGGCCCCACAGCTGCGGTGCGTGAGCGCACGCCGCAGCAGGCGAGCGTCGGCAAAACGGTGCCCGAGGCGGGTTTCCAGCGTCTGTATTCGAGGATCCTGACGCGGTTCGGGTTTGCGGTCCATGTTGGCAGCAGGCTGAAGGCGGGATGCCGCCAGAGTCGAACGAACTCCAATCGCCGTCACTTGGAGTGCCCAGCGTACTTGATCAAAAGGCTGACCGGGCCAAAAAGTTCGATTTCCTTGTCATAGGCATAGCGGATCACCAAGCGATCGTCCTCTTTGGTAATGTCGAGGTCAGCACCCTTGACCGCATGAATGCCAAGTTCGATCTGACGCTGGCGATCGAAGGCGCTGCGGATTTCGGGCACTGTCACCGCCGGCGCTGAGGCCAGACGGTCGACAATTCCCTGGATGCTGCGGGCTTCGAACACTGTGGGCAGTATCTGCACCAGCAGATAGCCCACGATGCCGACCCACAAGGCCCGGCTCAGCAGGCTGATCAGCGCAAGACCCCGCTGCGAAGCCAGCGGGCCCGTCATGAGGCCCCAGCAGGCCGCATCAGTCGAACAAGCCGATGCGTCGCAAATTGCTGAAGTTCATCCAAACCATGAACGCCCGGCCGACGATGTTCTCGTCCGGCACAAAACCCCAGTAGCGAGAATCCTGCGAGTTGTCACGGTTGTCACCCATCATGAAGTAGTGGCCAGCCGGCACTTTGCACGACACGCCTTCGAGGGTGTACTGGCAGTTCTCACGGAAATTCACGAAGCTGTCCATCGGTCGGTAGATCGAGGCGCGCCGGGGTTCGACCAAGATGCCGTGTTTGACATTGCCCAGGGTTTCGGCGAACTTGGGCTCAAACCGCAGGCTGTCGTCGTCGTAGTAGTCACCCTGCGCCTGCACTGGCACAGGTTTGCCGTTGATGCTCAGCGACTTGTTGTTGTAGACCACCTGGTCGCCCGGCAAACCCACGACGCGCTTGATGTAGTCGATGCGCGGATCGACCGGGTAGTGAAACACCATCACATCGCCGCGCTGCGGTTCCTTGTTCGACATCAGCTTGGTGCCGAGCACCGGCAGGCGGATACCGTAGTGGAATTTGTTCACCAGGATCAGGTCGCCCACCAACAGCGTCGGGATCATCGAGCCCGAGGGAATCTTGAAAGGCTCGAACAGGAAGGATCGCAGCAAAAACACCACCGCGATGACTGGGAACAGCCCGGCCGTCCAGTCCAACCACCAAGGCTGCATCAACAGCGATTCGCGCGCAGACTCGACGCCCCCGCTGTCAGCCTGGGCAAGTCCCAGTTTTTTGAGCTCAGCACGGCGCTTTGAATCCTGCGTGGCCAGCGCCTCGGCGGCCGCGGCACGTGCTGGCGCGAACCTGAAACGCTCGGCCAGCCAGTAAGCCAACGTGACGAGCGTCAGCACGAACAACAGCAGCGAAAAGTTGCCCACCCAATAGCCCAGCCACCAGCCGGCGCCATAGAACAGCAAGACGCCATACAACGCGGCAGTCAGAACACTCATCATGGAATTGGGGACTCTCAATCGTCGACTCGGAGGATGGCCAGGAAGGCTTCCTGAGGCACCTCCACCGTGCCGATCTGCTTCATGCGCTTCTTGCCGGCCTTCTGCTTTTCGAGCAGCTTCTTCTTCCGGCTGATGTCGCCGCCATAGCATTTTGCCAGCACGTTCTTGCGCAAGGCCTTGATGCTCTCGCGCGAGATGATGTTGGCGCCGATTGCTGCCTGGATCGCCACGTCATACATCTGGCGCGGGATCTGCTCGCGCATCTTGGCCGCCACCGCGCGACCGCGGTAGACGCTCTGCGCCCGGTGCACGATGATCGACAGCGCATCGACCCGGTCGCCGTTGATCAGCAGGTCGACCTTGACGACATCGGAGGCCCGGTACTCCTTGAACTCGTAGTCCATGCTGGCATAGCCGCGCGAGACGCTCTTGAGCTTGTCGAAGAAGTCCAGCACGATCTCGGCCAGCGGCATCTCGTAAGTCAGCATCACCTGGCGGCCGTGGTAGGCCATGTTGAGCTGGGTGCCGCGCTTGAGATTGGCCAGCGTCATCACCGGACCGACATAGTCCTGCGGCATGTACAGGTGTACCGTGACGATGGGTTCGCGGATCTCGCGGATGCGGCCCATGTCAGGCATCTTGGAAGGGTTCTCGACCTGGGTCACCGTCGCGTCGTTCAACTCGACCTCATAGACGACGCTGGGCGCGGTGGTGATCAAATCCTGATCGAACTCGCGCTCAAGCCGCTCCTGCACGATCTCCATGTGCAGCAGACCCAGGAAGCCGCAGCGGAAGCCGAAACCCAGCGCCTGGCTGACCTCGGGTTCGTAGCGCAAAGAGCTGTCGTTGAGCTTCAACTTCTCCAGCGCATCGCGCAGCGAGTCGTATTCGCTGGCCTCGGTCGGGTACAGGCCGGCAAAGACCTGGGGCTGGATTTCCTTGAAACCCGGCAACGCCTCATTGGCTGGGCCGGCGTTGTTCGGCAGCTTCTTCTCGAGCGTGACGGTGTCGCCCACCTTGGCTGCCTGCAGCTCCTTGATGCCGGCAATCAGAAATCCCACCTCGCCGGCCTTGAGCTCAACGCGCGACTCGGACTTGGGCGTGAACACACCAAGTTGCTCGAGCGGGTAGACGGCATTGCTGGCCATCATGCGGATGCGGTCACCCTTGCGCAGCACGCCATCGACCACGCGCACCAGCATCACCACGCCGACATAGCTGTCGAACCAGCTGTCAACGATCATTGCCCGGGGCGGGCCATCTGGCTCCCCTTTGGGCGGCGGCATGCGCTCGATCACCGCCTCCAGGATCTCGTCGATCCCCAGGCCTGTCTTGGCCGAGCAGGGGATGGCGTCATCGGCATCGATGCCGATGACGTCCTCGATCTCGGCCTTGGCATTCTCGGGGTCGGCGTTGGGCAGATCCATCTTGTTGAGCACCGGCACCACCGTGACACCGAGGTCAAGCGCGGTGTAGCAATTGGCCACTGTCTGCGCCTCGACCCCCTGGCTGGCGTCAACCACCAGCAACGCGCCTTCGCAGGCTGACAGCGATCGGCTCACCTCGTAGCTGAAGTCGACATGTCCGGGTGTGTCGATCAGGTTGAGCTGGTAGACCTGGCCATTGCGGGCGGTGTAGTGCAGCGACGCGGTCTGCGCCTTGATCGTGATGCCACGCTCGCGCTCGATGTCCATCGAATCGAGCACCTGAGACTCCATCTCGCGGTCACTCAAGCCGCCGCAGCGGTGGATCAAGCGGTCTGCCAGCGTCGACTTGCCATGGTCGATGTGGGCGATGATCGAGAAGTTTCTGATGTGGTCCATGGAATTCATCGTGCGCCAGCTCAGCGAACCGCCCTCAGGGCTGTGTGGCGAGTTGGCTCAAGCGGTCTGGCCGTCTTGCGCCAGGTCAGGGGCATGCCAACCCTCCAGCTCAAGCGAGGCAAGCCATAAAAAAAAGGCACGTCCAAGTGGAAACGCGCCTTCCAACAAATGTTTGGCAACTGCTTGCTGGCTGCGAATTGTAATCAAGTCCCATGCGAGGGGCTGACGGGTTCTGAGCGGCACCACCCGTCAACCGACCGAGCCGCCTTCAGCGCCCCGGCTTGATCACCACATAGTTGACCCAATCGCCGCGACGCACCATCACACTCACCGCTCGCGCTTTCTCGACCTTGGACGCCGCCGCCAGGAACTGCTTGACGTCGTTGACCTCGGTGTTGTCGAGTGCCAAGATCACATCGCCTTCGCGCAATCCGGCACGCGCCGCAGCGCCGTCGACCGCATCGACCTTGACGCCACCGCGCAGCTTGAGATCGCGCTTGGCCGCATCGCCAAGCTCGCTCACCGTCAGCCCGAGTGCCGTCTTGCCACCGGACGAGGCGCCAGACTCGGACTGCGCAGCACGGGTCGGCGCGTCAGGCTCAAACTCGGCTACCGTGACGGAGATGTCGCGGTAGCCCCCTCGGCGAAACACCTGCAAGACGGTCTTGCTGCCTGGCTTGGTCGCACCGATCAGGCGCGGCAGATCGCCTGACTTTTCGATCAGCTTGCCATCGACCTTGGTGATGATGTCGCCGGCTTCGATACCGGCTTTGTCGGCCGGTCCGCCGCTCTCGGCGCCACGCACCATCGCGCCGGTGGGCTTGCCCAGCCCGATCGCCTCGGCCACCTCCTTGGTCACCGCTGCGATGGTCACACCGATGCGGCCGCGGATCACCCGACCCCCGGCACGCAGTTGGTCGGCCACCCGGCTGGCCTCGTCGATCGGGATCGCGAACGAGATACCCATGAATCCACCCGACCGGCTGTAGATCTGCGAATTGATGCCCACCACCTCGCCGCGCATGTTGATCAGCGGCCCACCTGAATTGCCGGGGTTGATCGCCACATCGGTCTGGATGAAGGGCAGGTAGTCACCGGTGTCGCGTGCCTTGGCGCTGACGATCCCAGCGGTCACGCTGTTCTCCAAGCCGAAGGGTGAGCCGATCGCCATCACCCACTCGCCGACCTTGAGCCTGGCCACATCACCGAGCTTGACCGCGGGCAGGCCGGTGGCCTCGATCTTGACCACCGCCACGTCGGTGCGCTTGTCCAGGCCGATCACCTTGGCCTTGAACTCTCGCTTGTCGGTCAAGGTGACGAGCAACTCGTCGGCGCCGTCCACCACATGGGCATTGGTCATCACATAACCATCGGCGCTCAGGATGAAGCCCGAGCCCACGCCGCGCTGCTGGGGTTCCTCTTCGCCGCCACCGCGCGGCGCACCCCTGCCGCCGGGCAGCGGAATGCCGAAACGCTTGAAGAACTCCTCCATGTTGGGGTCGATACCGCTGCCAGCAGCAGCGTTGTTGCGACCGCTACGCTCCAGCGTCCGGATGTTGACCACGGAGGGGCCGACTTTTTCGACCAGCTCGGTGAAATCGGGCAATTCGCCCCGGCCTTGCGCTGCGCCGGCCTGTGGCGCCAAGCTGCAGACCATCGCCATGGCCATCGCCGCGCGCAGCAGTACCCGCCGACCCGCATACAGCGAGGAAGTTAGCACAACAAATTTTTCGGACATCAAACCACCTCATCTTGAAACTGAAACAAGTGCCTCCCGAGCCGAGCCGCCGGGAATGGCCCACTTTGGGAGTTTTCGCCGAATTTCAACGCTTGCGTTCGAACATGGCTTCGAACTGCTGAACCGTGGCCATCGGTACTTCGCCCACCACGGTGAACCACCAATCACCATGGCGGCTCATCAGCGTGTGGGTGGCGCCAAGGCCGGTTGCCAGAGGCTGTTTGTGGCGCTGGGCATCGTAACGCTCAATGAACACCGAGACATGCGTCAGGCCATCGGAGAACACCGACTGCAACACCGGAGCGCCGGTCTCCGCCAGCGGCCGCTTGGTGCAGCTCACCAGGCCGAAGCCGGGTACCGGCCGAACCAGTTGCCAACCCTCGGTTTCGATCTGCGCCCGCTCGGCCCGCGGCCTCAGCACCCGGTAGCCCGCCAGCTGCTTCATAGGCCTCAGCACCGCAGCGGCCGAAAGTTTGCCGCCGATCTGCAGGTCGGTGAAGGCGGAAGACTCCAGCACTTCGCCGCCCGGCCCCAACACATCGTTGCGCAGCAAAAGGCCCGTGTCGTGATCGGCCCACAAACGCTGGGCATAGCGATGCAGATCCCGGGGCTTGAGCATCAATACATCGGTTGGGTGACCGGCAACCCGGTCCGAGTCGAGCGCTTGAATTTCGTAGTTCTCGAGCGCCCGCGGCTCAACCGATGGCGGCAAGGCCGGGAACTCGGCCACTGGTTCACGCTGCTCCCAGCGTGCCAGCCGAATGTCAGGCCAAAGGGTGAGCATCGCCTCGTTGTGGCGGTACTGCAAGCGGGGCTGCCCATCCAACGTTTCGATGCGGTCATAGTGATCACGACCGGCGCCAATGTGCAGCAGCTTGGTACTGGACAACACACCGCCTGCGCTGAACATCAGCGTTCCCTGGTAGCTGCGCGCGACCGCAGCCTGCTGGATGCGGCCCAGCACATTGGCGGGCGTTTGGGCCCAAGCCGGCCAGGCAGCACACAACAGCGCCAACCCTGCCCCCAGCCGGCGCCGGGATAACCATCTCAGCGAGGTCACTGGATGTCGGACACGGTGTGCACGCGATATTGCGAGCCACCCACTGCCACCACGCCGTTGGCGAGCGTACGATGGGCTTCCAGGTAGCGGTCCAGGCCCGCATTGCGCACCAGTTCGCCAGCAGGTGCTCTCTGAACGAGTTGTGGTCGATCGGCCAAGCGGATCGGATCGATGGCACGGTAAACCGCCCAGCTGCCAACTCCCGCAACCAAGCAGGCGGCGATGGCGCCCGGCATCCGCCACCAGCCCGCCGATCGGCTGGCCGCTCGATCGGCAACCGGCTGGACCGCCTTGATCGGAACAGGTTCCCGGGCTAGACGACCGCGCAGTGCTTGCAGGAACACCTCGTCATGAGCGGGCACTGCAGCCAAGTCCTCGGATCGAAGCACATCGCCCATCAGATGGTAAGCATGCCAAGCCGCACGCGCCCCTGAATCCTGGCGCCAGATCGACAACATCTGGTCGACGTCATCCAGTCCCAGTTCATCATCCATGGAGGACGACAACAAGTCCAGTCGACTTAAATCACTCGAAACGTCAGACGGGTTCAACTCGGTACCCATGAAACACCCACCCTCTTGCCTGCGACAGCCCAGCCCGCCAGTAAGCGACGAGTCAAGTTGCCTGACCTGAAAAACTGCACCATCACCACCGCTCTCCGTCGCGGGTGTCGAGCAACGGCCGTAGCCGCAGCGCAATGAATTCACGCGCCCTGAAGATGCGCGACCGCACCGTCCCGATCGGAATGTTCATCATCTCGGCAATCTCTTCATAGCTCAGACCCTCGATCTCGCGCAGCATGATCGCGCGGCGCAGATCCGGTGACAAAGCATCGATCGCCGCATTGACAGCCTGGGCAACTTGCTTGCTCGCGAGCAGAGATTCCGGCGTGGCATCCATGCTTGATTCGCGATCGACCCGAGAAGTTTCATCATCTTCATCATGGCTGCCGGCCAAGCTTGCCTCAGACACCAGCAGATCGCGCTTGAGTTCGCCCAATGCCTTCTTCGCCGTGTTGACCACGATGCGATACAGCCAGGTGTAGAAAGCGCTGTCGCCGCGAAACTTCGGCAAGGCGCGGTAGGCGCGGATGAAGCTTTCCTGCGCAATGTCTTGCACCAAATCGACATCACGCACCATCCGACCGACCAATCGCTCAACCCGGCGCTGGTACTTGATCACCAGCATCTCGAAAGCCCGCTGATCGCCGCCCTGGGCTCGCTCGACCAGTGCAATGTCGATGTCATCGATGCTCATGGGCAACCCATCACGGCTGGGGCTGGTCGGCCGGGCTTGACTGGGCCCTGCCGGTGTGGGCTTTCAAGGCCACGCGTAATCCATGCCAAGCGGCGTCTCCCACGCAGGACGCGCGAGCCACCTGCCAGCGCGAGCCACCCGCAGCGGCATAGGCTCGCAGCAGCAGCCAAGGACCCAGGTCGATCGAGACTACCAAGTGTGCAACCGCAATCTCTACGCCCAAACCGCCAACAGGCGCTCGCAAGACCAACGACCAAGCTTGGCCATCCCAACGCAAACACTGGGCGTTACCTGGCAGCGCAAGTCGGGCCAACCCAGCGCCGAGCAATGCTGAGGCCACCCCAGCAACGACGGCGACGATCATGCCCTGCACCGAGGACGTGACCTCCAGGAGGCCTTCAGCCCAAGCGGCGACGGCCACACCTGTCAAGGCATGCAACAAAGAGATCAGCACGCGCTCTGGTCGCCCATCATCCAGATCTGCCGAGATGGCCGGGGCGGCCTGCATCCCGGCGCAGGCTCAAACCCGGCGAAAGACCAGCGTGCCGTTGGTGCCGCCGAAGCCGAAATTATTTTTCACCGCAACGTCGATCTTCATTTCACGCGCCGTGTTGGCGCAGTAGTCCAGGTCGCAGGCAGGATCCTGATTGAAGATATTGATCGTGGGCGGCGACACCTGATGGTGCAGCGCCAGCGCCGTGAACACCGACTCGATCCCGCCTGCACCCCCCAGCAAATGGCCCGTCATCGACTTGGTCGAGTTGACCACCAGCTTGGATGCATGGTCGCCGAACGCCAGTTTGATGGCGTTGGTTTCGTTCAAATCACCGAGCGGCGTCGATGTGCCATGGGCATTGAGGTACTGCACATCGGCGACGTTGATGCCAGCATTGTTCAACGCTGCCCACATCGAACGCTTGGGGCCATCGACATTGGGCGCGGTCATGTGAAACGCATCGGCGCCCATACCGAAACCGGCCAGTTCTGCATAAATGCGAGCGCCGCGCTTCTTGGCATGTTCGTACTCTTCGAGCACCAACACGCCCGCGCCCTCGCCCAGCACAAAACCATCGCGGTCGCGGTCCCACGGCCGCGAAGCGGTCTGCGGGTCATCATTGCGCGAAGACAGCGCACGGGCAGCGGCAAAACCGCCAATGCCCAGTGGTGACACAGTGCTCTCGGCACCACCGGCGACCATCACATCGACGTCGCCATACTCGATCAAGCGGCCCGCCATCCCGATCGCATGCAGACCCGTGCTGCAAGCGGTGGCGAGTGCCAGATTGGGTCCGGTGAAACCGTAGTGGATCGACAGATGGCCCGAAATCATGTTGATGATCGAGGCCGGCACAAAGAAAGGGGAGATGCGCCTGGGGCCACGTGCGGCGTACTCGATCTGGGTCTCTTCAATCAATGGCAGGCCACCGATCCCCGATCCCACCATGCAGCCGATGCGCTCGGCCTGCTCAGCGCTCAACGCATCACCCGTGGGCAAGCCCGAATCCAGCACAGCCTGGATTGACGCCGCCAGACCGTAATGGATGAAGGTGTCCATGTGTCGGGCTTCCTTGATCGGGATGTAATCCTCGATCTTGAAGTCCTTGACCTCACCGGCAAAGCGGCAAGACAGCCCAGACGCATCGAAACGGCTGACATTGGCGATACCAGATCGGCCCGCCAGAATGTTGGCCCAGCCCTCGGCCACGGAATTACCCACCGGGCTGATCAGCCCGAGGCCGGTGATGACAACGCGACGACGGGTCATGACAGAAAAAACTCAGGCCTTCTGGTGGGTCTGCGCGTAGGTGATCGCCAACTGCACCGTGGTGATCTTCTCCGCCTCTTCGTCGGGGATCTCAATGCCAAACTCATCTTCGAGCGCCATCACCAGTTCCACCGTGTCCAACGAGTCGGCACCCAGATCGGCCACGAAGGCTTTCTCATTGGTGACGTCGGCTTCGGGCACGCCAAGTTGCTCGGCAATGATCTTCTTGACGCGTGCTTCTATATCGCTCATGACTCCTCCGGGAGTAAAAATGCTCAAACAGCCCAGGATTCTACCGGCGGTGGCGCTTGCTTCCGGGCATTGCCCCCTCGCCGCGCCGGTCGGGCACTTGACCAGCGGGATGAAACAGGCCAGCGCGACGAGTGCCGCCCCGGCCCGCAAACCTTTAATTCATGTACATGCCGCCATTGACGTGCAACTCGGCACCCGTGATGTAGCCCGCCAGCGGCGACGCCAGAAAAACTACGGCATGCGCAATTTCCTCCGGCGTGCCGAGCCGGCCGAGCGGAATTTGACCCAGCAATGCAGACTTCTGCGCCGCCGGCAGGTCGGCCGTCATGTCGGTGGCGATGAACCCAGGCGCGATGCAATTGACGGTGATGTTGCGGCTGCCGAGCTCACGTGCCAGCGACCGCGTCATGCCCGCCACGCCAGCCTTGGCCGCGGCATAGTTGGCTTGCCCGGCGTTACCCGCTGCACCCACCACCGAAGTGATGCTGATGATGCGGCCATGGCGCTGCTTCATCATCGTTCGCATCACCGCGCGGCTGCAGCGAAACACCGCCTTCAGATTGGTGTCGAGCACGGCATCCCAGTCATCGTCCTTCATGCGCATCGCCAGCGTGTCGCGGGTGATGCCCGCGTTGTTGACCAGCACATGCAATCCACCATGGGCCTTGACGACGCCGTCGATCGCCGCCTCTACGCCAGCCGCGTCGTTGACATCGAGGCACAGCCCATGGCCGCCATGAGGCGCCAGCGCCTCGGTGATGGTCGCTGCACCTTCGGGGCTGGTGGCGGTGCCGATCACGACAAAGCGCTGGGCCGCCAGCGCATGGGCGATGGCGCGGCCAATGCCACGCGTCGCGCCGGTGACGAGTGCGACTTGGCGGTCTTCGCCGGTGATCGGCGCGACTTGACTGGCTTCGCCGGTGTTCACGCCAGCATCCTCTTGGCCTCTTGCAGCGAAGCCGGATCAAACACCGCCGCGCTCAGCGCCTCGGCGTCAATCCGCTTGACCATGCCCGCCAACACCTTGCCAGGACCGCACTCGACGACTGCGCTCAGGCCCAGCGCGCGCAGCGCGCGAACCACCTCGACCCAGCGCACCGGTCCGAAAGCCTGACGGTACAGCGCATCGCGGATCGCCTCGGCGTCCACAGGCGCCGCGACGTCGATGTTGTTGATCACGGGAATCCGCGGTGCGGCCAGCGCCACCGAAGCCAGGCGCTGGCGCAAAGCTTCAGCCGCCGGCGTCATCAGTGCGCAGTGAAAAGGCGCCGACACCGCCAGCGCCAGCGCGCGCTTGGCGCCCATCGCCTTGAGCAACTCGCAGGCCTTGGCCACACCGGCTTGACTGCCCGATATCACTGTCTGTTTGGGATCGTTGAAATTGGCTGCCGACACGACTTCCCCGCTGGCCGCAGCAGCCTGGGCGCAGCCCTCGACCACCTGGTCCGCATCGAGCCCGAGGATCGCCGCCATCGCCCCGGCGCCCACCGGCACCGCCTGCTGCATCGCCTGGGCTCGCAATCGCACCAGCGGTAGCGCGTCGGCCAGACTCAGCACGCCAGCAGCCACGAGCGCGCTGTACTCACCCAGAGAATGCCCGGCCACCGCCGCCGGCAAGCCACCGCCCTCTGCCAGCCAGGCACGCCAGCAGGCGATCGCTGCGGTCAGCATCACCGGCTGGGTATTGGTCGTGAGGTCGAGCTGTTCCTTCGGTCCTGAGGCGATCAGCAAGGCGACGTCCTCACCGAGCGCCTGGGAGGCTTCATCCAGCGTGCCACGCACTGCCGGATGGTCGCCCCAGGCATCCAACATGCCGACGGATTGAGAACCCTGGCCCGGAAAGACAAAGGCAAACTTGGTCATGAGAGGCTAAGCGGAAGTCAAAGTTGATGAGCCGAGCGACAGCGCCTTAGGCTCAGAAATCAAGCAGCACCGCGCCCCAGGTGAAACCGCCGCCCACGCCTTCGAGCAACAGCGTGTCACCGCGTTTGACGCGGCCATCACGAACGCCCTGGTGAAGCGCGAGCGGGATCGACGCAGCCGAAGTGTTGCCATGCTCGCCGACGGTGACGATCACCTTGTCCATGCCCAGCTTGAGCTTGCGAGCGGTGGCTTGCATGATGCGGATGTTGGCTTGGTGCGGAATCAGCCAGTCGATATCGGCCTCCGTGCGTCCAGCCTTGGCCAGCACTGCGCGCGCAGACTGCTCAAGCACACCGACCGCCAGCTTGAACACGGCCTGGCCGTCCATCTTGATGAACGGGTCTCCCAGCACCTGCCCGCCAGCGACCATGCCCGGCACGCACAGCAAGCCGACATGTCGACCATCGGCATGCAGATCGGTGGCGAGCAAGCCGGGCTCGTCGCTAGCCTCGAGCACCACGGCGCCAGCACCGTCGCCGAACAGCACGCAGGTGCCTCGATCTTTGAAATCAAGGATCCGCGAAAAAACTTCGGCCCCGATCACCAGCGCCCGGCGCGCCGTGCCGCTGCGGATCATCGAATCGGCCACCGTCAGCGCGTAAATGAAACCCGAACACACGGCTTGCAGGTCAAAGGCAGGACAACCGGCGATGCCCAACTTCTGCTGCACGATGCAAGCCGTAGAAGGGAACACCATGTCCGGTGTCGACGTGGCCACGATGATCAGGTCGATGTCTTCGGCACCACAACCCGCAGCCTCGATAGCCTGGCGGGCGGCACCGACAGCCAGATCACTGGCCACGGTGCCGGCGTCGACGAAATGACGGGCCCGGATGCCGGTGCGCTCGACGATCCAGTCGTCGGAGGTCTCGACACCGTCCGCCGCCAGTTCGGCCACAAGATCAGCGTTGCTCAATCGACGCGGCGGCAGCATGCTGCCTGTGCCGGCGATGCGCGTGGTTCGAGGCCAGCTCGGTGAAAGACTTGCAGGGCTAGGGTTCATGCGGCTTCGGCGGAGGCATCGGAATCGGAATCGGCAAGGTTGCCAGCACGGGCAAGGCCCTCGGGCAATACCGCCAAAGTGTTGCGAATGCGGTCATGCACCCGATCCAACAGGCGATTGCGCGCGGCATCATACCCTCGGACCAAAGCGTTTTCGAAGGCGAATGCATCCGATGAACCGTGTGCCTTGAACACCAAACCGCGCAGTCCCAGCAGCGCACCGCCGCTATAGCGCCGATGATCAACCCGGTCCTTGAAGCGCCTGAGCACAGGCATCGCCACCAGCGCGGCCAGCTTGGACAGCGGCGTTCGGCTGAACTCCTGCTTGATGAATTGACCCATCATGCCGGCCAGCCCTTCAGCCGTCTTGAGCAGCACATTGCCGACAAAACCGTCGCACACCACCAGGTCCGTCGTGCCCTTGAAGATGTCGTTGCCCTCGACATTGCCGTGGAAGTTGATCTGACCGGCAGCCGCCGCAGCACGCAGCAGATCGCCGGCGCGCTTGATCGTCTCACCACCCTTGATCGCTTCTTCGCCAATGTTGAGTAGGCCGACACTGGGCTGGTCTTTACCCTCCAGCGCGCTCACCAGCGCGCTGCCCATGACGGCGAACTGCAGCAAGTGCTCGGCGCTGCAATCAACGTTGGCGCCGAGGTCGAGCACCTGCGTGAAGCCACCGCGCATATTGGGCAGCGGCGCGGCAATCGCAGGGCGATCGATGCCTTCGAAGGTCTTGAGCACATAGCGCGCCAGCGCCATCAGCGCGCCGGTATTGCCAGCAGAGACGCAGACATCGGCGGCGGACTCGTCGGTACCCGGCAAGGGCTTGAGCTGGCTAATCGCCACCCGCATCGACGAGTCGCGCTTGCGGCGCAGGGCCACCTCCACACCATCGTCCATCGCCACCACCTCAGTGGCGAAGACCAAAGTGCAGCGCGGCCAGTCGCGAGCAGCATCGATCGCTGCTGCCGTGCCCACCAACAAAAAGTCGACGTCCGGATGATGGTCAAGAAAGCGTCGACAGGCCGGCAAGGTGACCGACGGCCCATGGTCGCCGCCCATGCAGTCGACAGCGATACGAACACGCGTCAAAGCTGGCAGCACAGGGATTTGGGACGGCAGTGTGGGCACGAGGAGGTGACGCAAGCGACCGATCAGGCCGGGGTAAAAAACGTCGTCGGGCTTCGGGTCAAGATGCGCCTCTGGCGAACCTCAACCGTAAGCGATGAGGCCCGGCGTTGCAAGCGGGCTACCCCGCCCAAGCCGCCGAACCGAACCAGGGTCGGCCCCAACAAAAACGCCCAGCCACGAAAAACGGGGCTGGGCTTGAAAACCTAGAAAACTTTGTCGCGCAAACCCCGGTCCGAGCGGGCAGCGAGCCATCTACCCACCCGCCGTACCAGCCAAAGCGGGCTGACAACAAACTCAGGCGTCAGCCTTGGTCTTGAGCACCTTGCGGCCCCGGTAAAACCCAGTCGGGCTGATGTGATGGCGCAAATGCACTTCACCGGTGGTGGGCTCGATCGCGATGCCCGGGGTCACCAGAGCATTGTGCGAGCGGTGCATGCCGCGCTTGGAAGGCGACTTCTTGTTCTGTTGAACGGCCATGGAGAACTCCTGATCGGGCCAGGCGCCGCATGACAAGGACGCCTTGCAAAGATAGTGGTGACATCGGCCTGCAGCAAAGCAGACCACGAAGACCACCAGGGAAAGCCCATGAGTGTAGCACCGCCGGTCCGTTACGCGTCCTGAAAGCGCTTACTCGGAACCGCCAGTCTTGAGCGCTCGAAGCGCTGAGAATGGATTGGGCTTGCTCGGCGCCTCGTCGGGCAGGGCTGCGATGTCAGCCGAGACATTCAGCGGCTGAGGACAGGCCCCGTGGCGCGGCACCAGTGGCAGCGCCAGCAGCAGTTCGTCCTCGACCAACTCGCGCAGATCCAGCGACCGGCTGAGCGCAAGCACGTCCTCCTCAAGCTCCGCGTCCATCGACTCGGCTTGAGACTCGCCATGCACAAAGCGAATCCGCCGCGCCAGCGCCAACGGCTCAGCCATCGGCTGCAAGCAGCGCTGGCAGGTCAGCCAAACAGGCGTGTTCACCGCCAATGCCAGCCAGATCTCAGGTTCGCTGCCCGGCACCACTCGGCGCTCGCCTTGCGCCTGCCAAGCCACATCGGCCAGCACGCCGTCACTTGGTGGCGACTGCAAATCGGCCAGCCGCGTCAACGATTCGCCAGGCCAATGCCCGGCCTGACGCTCGCCGTCGGCGGCAAACGCCGCCATATCAAGCCGCAACGGGTCGTGTCGAGAAGGTCTCATCAGCGCCAGTGTACGGTGGCCCAATGGGACAATCCTCACATGCCCAAGCCAGCGCTGCCCCATGACTCAAACCCCGCTTCGGCGCCACGGTTGATCCTCGGGTCGACCTCGCCCTACCGGCGCGAACTGCTGCAACGCCTTCGACTGCCGTTTGACTGCGTAGCGCCGCAAGTCGATGAAACCAGCCTGCCCGGCGAACTACCGTCCGACCTGGCGCCCCGGCTGGCGCTGGAAAAAGCCCATGAAGTGGCCAACCGCAACCCAAGCGCGGTCGTCATAGGCGCCGATCAGGTCGCCGAACTCGACAACGTGGCCATCGGCAAACCTGGCAACCACGCGCGTGCGGTGGCGCAGTTACAAGCGATGAGCGGGCGCAACGTGGTGTTCCACAGCGCAGTGGCCGTCGTCAGGCCGGACCAAGCTTATGCAAGGGTGTTGACTGCGATTGTGACGGTGCGATTCCGGCCGCTGCAAGACGCCGAGATCGAGCGTTACCTGAGGCTTGAGCAGCCTTATGACTGCGCAGGCAGCGCCAAATGCGAAACCCTCGGCATCGCGCTGCTGGCTTCGATCGACTCAGACGACCCAACGGCATTGGTCGGTCTGCCGCTGATTCGAACCTGCGAGTTGCTGCGCGCCGCAGGCATCGACCCAATGGCGGTGCCGACATGAAAGGCAAGCTGGTGTTGGTGCCCAACACGCTGGACCTGGGTACCGATTGCGAAGTCGACCTGCGCGAGGTGTTGCCTCAGGCGGTGATAGAGCGCGCTGCCAAGCTGGCTTACTGGGCGACCGAGAATGCCAAGACGACGCGCGCGCTGCTCAAACGGGTCGACCGTTTGGTGCCGCTGGCGCTACCGCTTCAGCAGATCCAAATCACCGAATTGCCGCGACCCGCCAAGGGGGGCGCTGTGGCGCGCGGCGCATCGCCAGACCTGAAGCCATTGCTGGCGCCCGCGCTGGCAGGTCATGATCTGGGGTTGCTGTCCGAGGCCGGATTGCCAGCGGTGGCGGACCCGGGTGCAGCGCTGGTCCAGGCAGCGCATGCGATGGGCATCGTTGTCGAACCACTGGCCGGCCCCAGCTCGCTGCTGCTGGCACTGGCAGCCAGCGGCCTGAACGGCCAGAGCTTTGCTTTTGTCGGCTACCTGCCGGTCGATACCGCGTCGCGTGCCGCACGGATCCGTGAACTCGATGCGCTGTCGCGTCGGCTGGGCCAGACCCAGATCGCCATCGAAACGCCTTACCGCAACGACGCGCTGCTGGGCGCGCTGGCCGAGCACCTGCAACCTGGCACGAGACTCGCGATTGCCAGCGGGCTCACGCTGCCCGCTGGTCGCTGCGAAACCCGCACCGCGCAGCAGTGGCGCAGCACGCCAGGTCCGGCGCTGGGCGGCCGGCTACCGGCGGTGTTCCTATGGCTGGCAGCCTGAAGCATCAAGACGGCCGACGCGTCCGTCAAAGCGCCAAGAAGGGCTGCACTGCCTATCCCACAGCTTCAGGCCTTGCCGCCACCCAGCAAAGCGCTCACCTTGTGCTTGCTTCGGATGTTGGGTGACAGCCCACGCGCCGGCGCCGGGACCGCAGCTTTTTGATCCCAAGCCGGCCGGTCTTGCGACACCGCTGAGGGCTCATAGGGCTTGTCGAAGAACGGATCGACCGGCGGCGGGGCGTAGCTGCGGCGCGGCCGGTCAACGTCCCGAGAGAAGCGCTCCACGTCGCGCGACGAGCGTTCGAACTCGCGCGGCACCCGCTCGGCGTCTCGCGCTGGACGCTCATCGCCCTCACGGCCTCGATAAGGTGGGCGGCGCGGCCGATCATCAACCAGCTCGAAAGCCTCAAGTTCGATCTTCTTCTTGATCAGCCGCTCGATGTCGCCGACCAATCGAACATCGCCGGGGTCGACCAAGGTGACCGCCAAGCCTGAAGCGCCAGCACGACCGGTACGACCAATGCGGTGGACATAGTCCTCGGCGTTGAACGGCACGTCGAAATTGAAGACCGCCGGCAAGTCGGCGATGTCCAGGCCGCGCGCTGCGACATCGGTGGCCACCAGCACGTCGACTTCGCCGCGCTTGAATGCGTCGAGCGCCTTCAGCCGCTCGTCCTGAGACTTGTCGCCGTGCAGCGCCGTGGTCCTCATGCCCTCGCGCTCGAACGATCGCGCCAGCCGCGCAGCGCCGAGCTTCGAATTGACGAACACGATGGCCTGGGTCAGCGCGCGGGTCTTGATCAGCTGCAGCACGACCGCACGCTTGTCGTCCTCAGCCACGCTGTAAAAGCGCTGCTCGACATTGGTTGCCGTGGCATTGGCACGCGCCACCTCGACGGTGATGGGATCCTGCAGATAGCTTTGCGCCAGTTTACGAATTTCGGGCGAAAAAGTGGCCGAAAACAACAAGGTCTGGCGCTGCTTGGGCAGGTAACTCAGGATGCGCTGAAGGTCGGGCAGAAACCCGATGTCGAGCATCCGATCGGCTTCGTCGAGCACCACATACTCGACCTGGTTGAGCACGCAGTTCTTGGCCTCGATGTGGTCCAGCAAACGCCCAGGCGTGGCGATCAACACCTCCACGCCCTTCTTCAACTCGACGGTCTGCGGCTTCATGTCGATGCCGCCAAACACCACCATCGAGCGCAGCTGGGTGTGCTTGGCGTAGGTCTTGACGTTGTTGGCCACCTGATCAGCCAACTCGCGCGTCGGCGTGAGCACCAGTGCGCGCACCGGGTGCCGCGCTGGCGACATTGAGGCTGTCTCGTGCTTCATCATCTTCTGCAGCAGCGGCAGCGAGAATGCCGCCGTCTTGCCGGTGCCGGTCTGCGCCGCACCCATCACGTCGCGGCCTGCGAGCACCAGCGGGATCGCCTTGGCCTGGATCGGCGTCATCGACGCGTAGCCCGAATCGGTCACGGCTCGCAGCAGTTTGGCATCCAGCGCCAAGGTCTCGAATCGCTGTGGGACGGGGTCAATCACCGGCTCTAAGGCTGCGGTGGCCGGGTCGGCCAGGGTATTGATGTTGGTCATTAACCGCTTATTATCGCTGACCCGTGAATTTCTCTGCATGGCGAATCTTCGCTGCCAATTCAAAGGCTCTCGTATCCCTAAAATTCCAAAGTCTGCGCCATCAGATACGGCCCAGATTCAAAGACCGCCCAAAGCCGCCAAGCCGCGCCGCGCCAATGGCCGCGCCACGGAAAGTTGCCAAAAACGCCGCGCATGAAAATCTTATTGTTGGGGCCAGACGGTCAGGTGGGGTGGGAACTCAGACGTTCGCTGGCCCCGCTGGGCGAGCTGATCGCATTGCCTCGCAGCCTGGCTTCAGCTCCATCGCTGTGCGGCGATTTGAGCCAACCCGAGCGCCTGGCAGACACCTTGCGAACGCTGCGCCCGGATGTGGTCGTCAATGCCGCGGCCTACACGGCGGTGGACAAGGCCGAGAGCGAGCCCGAACTGGCTCAGCGCATCAACGCCCAGGCGCCCGGTGCGATGGCGCTGGTGATGGCTGAGCTCGGTGGCTGGCTGCTGCACTACAGCACCGACTACGTCTTCGACGGCAGCGGCGACCAGCCTCGCGATGAAGCCGCCCCCACTGGCCCGCTCAGCATCTATGGCCACAGCAAGCTCGCCGGTGAAGACCTGATCCGCGCCAGTGGCTGCCACCACCTGATCTTGCGCACCAGCTGGGTCCACGCCGCGCGAGGCGGCAACTTCGCCCGCACCATGCTCAAACTGGCCGCCGAGCGAGACAACCTGCGCGTGATCGCCGACCAAGTGGGCGCGCCCACGGGCGCCGAACTATTGGCCGACATCGGCGCCCATGTGCTGCGTCGTGCCAATGTCGACGCGAGCGTCAGTGGCACCTACCACGCGACAGCCGGCGGTGAGGTCAGCTGGTTGGACTACGCCCGCCATGTGATTGCCTGGGCGCAACAGCGCGGTGTCGCGCTGAAATGCGCGCCTCAAGCCGTAGAAGCCATCGCCACCAGCGACTACCCAACGCCGGCTCAGCGGCCTTTGAACTCGAGACTGGCCACCGACAAACTGCGCCAGACCTTTGGCCTGATGCTGCCCGACTGGCACTTTGGCGTCGACCGCATGCTCTGCGAGGCACTGAATCTCGCCTGAGAAACGCATCCATCCGACCGCCTTCACACGATGAAATTCACTGCCACTCGCCTGCCCGAAGTTGTCCTGATAGAGCCCAAGGTATTTTCAGACGACCGAGGCTGGTTCATGGAGAGCTTCAGCCAGCAGCGCTTCAGCGACGGACTGACCGCGCTCGGCTTGGCGCCACCGAGGCCCTTCGTGCAGGACAACGAATCCGCATCGGCACCAGGCGTGCTGCGCGGGCTGCACTACCAGTTACCGCCGCATCCGCAAGGCAAATTGGTGCGTGTGGTGCGAGGCGCGGCGCTGGACGTCGCGGTGGACATCCGACGCGGATCGCCCAGCTTTGGCCAATGGGTTTCAGCGACCTTGAGCGCGGACAACCGCCAGCAGATGTGGATCCCCGAAGGCTTCGCCCATGGCTTCGTCGCACTCGACGATGACACACGTTTCCTCTACAAGACCACCAGCTACTACGCCATGGCTTGCGAGCGTGCGATCCGCTGGGACGACCCCGCGATCGGCATCCAATGGCCCGCCGGCTTGTTGCCGCGCTTGGCGCCCAAGGACGCCGTGGCCCCTTTGCTGAGCGAGGCCGAACTGTTTTGACTGAACACAGCTCTGCCGATCAGGCACCTCACGCCGACCCCGCCTACCCCGCCGATTCCGAAAGCCCTGGCCCCAGCGGCCCGCGAGCAAACGCCGATGCGGCGTCGCCCTATGCCATGCTGCAGCAGCAACTGCGCGAGCAACCGCGCCGCTGGCTCGTCACCGGCGTGGCCGGCTTCATCGGCAGCCACTTGCTAGAGACCTTGCTCAGGTTAGGCCAGCATGTCAACGGACTCGACAACTTCGCCACCGGCCATCGCCGCAACCTCGACGAGGTGCGCGCCAATGTTGGCGAAGCCGCTTGGGCCGGCTTTAACTTCATCGAAGGCGATATCCGCCATCTCGCCGATGGCCAACGCGCCTGCGCCGGCGTCGAACTGGTGCTGCACCAAGCCGCGCTGGGATCGGTGCCGCGATCGCTCGCCGATCCGATCACCAGCAATGCTGTCAACGTCGGCGGCTTTCTCAATCTGCTGGTGGCTGCGCGAGACAACGGTGTCAAGCGCTTCGTCTACGCCGCCAGCAGCTCGACCTATGGCGACCACCCTGGCCTGCCCAAGGTCGAAGACCGCATCGGAAAGCCACTCTCGCCTTATGCGGTGACCAAATACGTCAACGAACTCTACGCCGAGGTGTTTGCCCGCAACTACGGCTTGGCATCGACAGGCCTGCGCTACTTCAACGTGTTCGGCCCACGCCAAGACCCCGACGGTGCCTACGCGGCAGTGATCCCGCGCTGGGCTGCCGCCATGCTCAAGGGCGAGACGGTCTACATCAATGGCGATGGTCAGACCAGCCGCGACTTTTGCTACGTGGCCAATGCGGTGCAAGCCAACCTGCTGGCGGCCACGGTCGCCAACGAAGCGGCCGTCAATCAAATCTACAACGTGGCAGTCGGTGATCAGACCAGCCTGACCGGCTTGCACCAGATGCTGGTGCAGGCGCTGTCGGTGCCGCGGCCCGGCCTGCGCACAGCTACGCCAGAACACCGACCGTTCCGCGACGGTGACGTGCGCCACTCGCGCGCCGACATCAGCAAAGCGCAATCGCTGCTGGGCTACCGACCCAGCCACGACATCTTGCAGGGCTTGGCGGAGGCAGCGCCCTGGTTTGCTGCCAGCCTGGGGGCCGGGCAAGCGATCGATCAGCATCGTTTGGCGGAGACTTGACGCAAGCTCGATCAAGCGCGAAAAGCCCTTCAAACTTAAGACCCGGTCCCGATGGGAGCTCGCCCGAGCTGAGGCAAGGTCGAGTCTGCTGCGCACCAATGCACCAAGATGCTATATCGAAGAGATGGGAACCACTGTAGATCTGCCAGAGGGACTGTTGCGTCAACTGAAAGCCCAGGCAGCCCTTGAAGGAACCAGCCTCAAACAGTTGGTGTTGACACCGGAGTTCGACACTTTGGAGCTGTTTTCGGCGATTTCGCGCAGTGACGTCGTTTCAAATCAATGAGTTACAAGCGTTCTGAAGAATTTTCTGTAGTGGCAATTCGTGCTTTATAGGGTGTTGGCATGATCTAGGTTTATCTGATAGACTCCCGCTATGTTCATCAAGCTCACCCGATCCGGCGGTCGCACCTACGCCCAGCTCGTGGAGTCCTTCCGTGATGAGAGCGGCCGTCCTCGCCAGCGCACCCTGGCGACGCTAGGGCGCATCGACGAGACCGGTGGCCAGGTCGATTCACTGCTCGGCGGTTTGCTGCGCGCTAAGGGCCGATCTATTGACGACACCTCGACGCCACAGGTCCGCTTCGAATCCGCCCTCGCACTGGGCGATGTCTGGGCGCTCGATCAACTCTGGCGCGAACTGGGCTTCGACTCTCTTGGCGCTGT
>CANFPU010000049.1 GCA_947448955.1 Burkholderiales bacterium | reverse complement strand
GGTCAGACGGATCGCGTAGCGATCGTTGACGATCACCACCTCCCCTTGCGCCACCAGGGTGCCGTTGACCACCACATCAAGCGGATCACCGGCATGGACGTCCAGCTCGATCACCGCACCGTAGGTCAGTGCGACCAACTGGCGGATCTGCATCTTGGAGCGCCCGAGTTCGACCGTGATCTGAACCGGCACATCCATCACCAACTCGATGTCGTTGGCTGCGCCGCCACCGCCGACCGACTCGTCGAGCAGCGAATAAGGAGAGGGCTGGATTTTGCCGCGCTTGGCGTCGCCCAAGGGTTCGGCAGCGCTGGGGCTTGAAGTGGACTCTGTGCTCACGGCTAGTCTCGATCTAGAAAGTTATCGGACGTGGCGGCCGCCTCGATCCGCTTGCGAAAACTCGGGCTCATCACCCCGCGCTCGACCGGCCGGTTGCTGAACTCGATGGGATGTTCGATCTCGGAAATCTTCACCGCATAGCGTCCATTGCGGACGCCGTAAGCGCCTTTGATCATGGGCAGGCCATCGACCATCACATTGATCGGGTCCTGCAGCTCAATCGGTAACAAGTCACCCACATTGAACGACAACACTTCGCCGAGCGTGCCTTCTTTTTTCGCCAGCACCGCCACCAGTTGAACGTTCGCTGACTGCACCTCGGCACGAAGATTTTCGCCCCAGGAGGTGTCTTCGTCCGGCTGGAAGGCTTGCATCTGGCTGAACAGCAGCGACTTGATCGGCTCCAGCACCCAAAACGGAATGCACAGGTCCACAGCGCCTTTTCGGCCGTTGATCGTGACAGTGAAGCTGCAGTGCAACACCATCTCCTCGTTGTCCGTGATGCGGGCAAACTGGAAACTCGTTTCTTGGCGCAAAAAATCAAACTTGATTTCATGCACCGGCTTCCAGGCCTTCTCGTACTCGGCCAGCAAGCTGTCGATCAGGCGCCGGATGATGCGCAATTCGATCGCGGTGTATTCCTTGGTCGTGATCTTCGGCGGCAGCTTGCCTTCGCCGCCGAACATGTTGTCGATCGTGATGTAGACCACTTGCGGATCAATGATCCAGCAACCTACACCGCGAAGCGGCCGGATGTTGACCAGGTTGATATTCGTGCGTTCTGGAAAAGCGCCTACAAAAGCAGCGTAGGGCTTGAGCTCGGGCATCATCACGTCGACTTCAACCGATCGCCGCACCATGTTGTAGAGCGCGAGTCGGGCCGTGCGGGCAAAGCGCTCGTGAATCAGTTCGAGCGTCGGCATGCGCCGCTTGATGACGCGGTGCATCTTGTCAAAGATGAACGCTGCAGACTCCCCGGCTGGCGTCGTGGGCTTTGAACTGGAATCGGTCATGGCGCTGCCGTGCCCTGCGTCACTGCATCACAAGGGCGTTGAACAACACCGCCTGCACCGGCAGGTCCATTTCGGTCACTTTCCAAAACTGCGCTGCCGCCTCCTTGGCCACCGCGCTGTAAGACCCGCCACCGGCGGTCTCACGCGGGATCGCGCCCAAGCGCTCGAGGTTGCGCAAGTCAGCAGTCGACGGCTCTTGCTGCAAGATGAAAATGGCCGTGAGTTGCGGCTCGATGATCGCGTTGATGACCAACGCGATGTCCTTGGCCATGCCTTCCTTGCCTTCGACGGTCGCCAGTTCGGCGACGGTACGCGCCGACAGCACCGCCAGGATCCGGTCGCGAACCAATGGCAGGAACTCGGTGATGCGCTTCTCGGTCGCGGCGTCGGCAGTGCGCAGCACCAGTTTGGTCGACAGGTAATGCTCGCCACCCTTGCCCGGCAAGTTGACCAGAAACTCGTCCATGGCAATGAAGACCGGCGGCTTGTTGTCTTTCTTGCGCTCGAGTTGCTTCATCAAACGCTTTTCAACCGACTTCTCGCTCTCCTCCTCGGCGTGCTTCTTGGCCGGCAGAGCGACCCCGAAGTAATAGCCGGCGCCGGCCAAAACCACGAACGCCACGGCGCCGATGATCATCGGCATTTTTGACTTCTTCGCCGGAGCGGGCGCATCGTGACCACCCGCCGCCGCAGTTGCTTCAGCCGCTTCGCCGCTATTTTCTTGATCTGCCATGGAAACCTTGTGGGTTAGAGTGGGTTGCCGTCAGGCGTAGAAACTCAATGCGCCGCTCGTGGTTGCGGCGGGACGCCGAGGCGCGGCGGGAAGGATGGGCAGCGCGCGCTGCTCAGCAGGCACAGGACCTGCGCGGTTCGCATCAGGCGAGGCTTGCTGGCCTGCCGCTCCCCCCCCGGTAAAACCTGTCTGGGAACCACCTTGGCGCACATCTACCTGAACGGTCATGCCCATGTCACGCATCGCATCGACGAGCTGGCCTGTGCGCTCGCCCAATGACAACGCCAAGGACTCGGTGGCGGCGTGCACGATCAAGTGGGCATGGCCGGCGGCGTCGAGCGCCATGTCCAAGCTCATGGGTCCCAACTCAGCGCTCTGCATCTGAAGCTGCAGTCGACCCGCATCAAGGTTGGCGCGAGCCGGTTCGGCAGCAAGCGCCGTTGATCTAACGGTCTCCGCCGAGGGCTCGGTTGACGCCGCCTTTGCGTTTAACGCGCCGGGTTGCGATGCGATGAATAGCGTCGTGTCGATGGGCTGGTCGCGGTCCAGCGCTTTGACCGGTGTCTCGGGCCGGCTGAATGAAGTCAACAGCTTTTCGGAGGCCGGTGCAGCCTCCACCGCGCGCGCCACCACGGGGCTGATGCCGGCCGGCTCGGCCCTCACTGGTGTGGTCTCGGACATCGCCGTCGGCCGGACAGCGGGACGCGCCACAGCCATCGGCGCAGCGGTGACCACCTGCTCAACCTGGCTGGGCGTCAATGGCTGTTCTAGCCAAGTCGTGGCCGGCAATGCGTCAGACGGCCTCACGCTGAGGGCGCCTGCAAAGTCAATGGGTTTCGCGGCCTGCGCAGCGTTCGACACCGCGGCAAGCGCGGAGGCCGACGGCGACGGCGTCGCAATAGCCTGGGGCGCCGTCGCGACAGCCTGCGTTGTCGCGGGCTGAGATGAGACGGGCTGCGACGTCGGCGAGAAAGCTTGCAGCGTCCCACTCAGTTGTGGCGTCAGCGCGGCCGCTTGAGTCGTCACATTCTGCTGCAGCGTCGGCGCGGCCGCTTGCGGCGTCACATTCGGCTGCGGCGTCGGCGCGGCCGCTTGCATCGTCACAATCGGCTGCGGCGTCGGCGCGGCCGCTTGCATCGTCACATTCGGCTGCAGCGTCGGCGCGGCCGCTTGCGGCGTCACGCTCGGCTGCGGCGTCGGCGCTGCCGCTTGCGGCGTCACGCTCAGTTGCGGCGTCGGCGCGGCTGCTTGAGTCGTCACATTCGGCTGCGTCGTCACGCTCGTCTGCGACGTCGGCGCAGCCGCTTGCGGCGTCACGCTCGGCTCCGACGTTAGCGCGACAACTTGCGGTACCACGCTCGGCTGCGGCCTCGATGCCACAGCTTGGGTCGGCAAATTCGGCTGCAATGTCGGCGCGACCGCCTGCGGCGTCACGCTCGGCTGCGGCGTCGGCTCGAACTCTTGCGACGACAAGGTCGGTGCCGCTGGCGTCGAAGTGGTCGCGATCCGCGTTGTTGCGTTCGCCAGGGTCGCGGCAGACGACGCCACAGCCACCCACTCAGAACTTGCGGCCGGCATCAAATCAATGACAGGCGCTGGCGCCACATCCGCTGGCACGACATCCGCTGGCACAACATCGGTTGCCGGCGACAACCTTGCCGTTGCTGATGAGGGCGTCCAGAGACTCCTGGTCAGCATGGCGTTCGCCGGCATGGCCTGCCGAGACATCGCCCGACCATTTTCGGCCTGGGCGTCTGCCGCCAACGCCTGGCCGGCAGGTACCGAAGGGGTAACCAGTGCATCACCAGCGGCCTGCAAGCCGGACGGTCGAGAGGCGACCTGGGTCCCTGTCAGTGTTGCTGCCGCCGTCGGTGTTGCTGTCGGTGTCGGTGTTGCTGCCGCCGTCGGTGTTGCTGTCGGTGTTGCTGTCGGTGTCGCTGGAAGTTTCGCTGGCAGTTCCGCTGTCGGCGCCGGCGCCGATGTAGCCATCGGACCGGTCGCCAATTCGGCCTCAACCGGTATCGAAGGTCGCGGCGTTTCGTTAAAACCTGGCGCGATCGGCACGGCTGTCGCCAAGACCTCAGCCTGGGCCACCCCAGCCACGCTCGGCGACGGCTGGATCCCCTTCGATTCAATCACTGACTGATCGACATGGACCGATTTAGCGGCCAATGCCACCGCAGGCGCCAACACCGGCAGCGAAACAGGCACGACGAAGGCGGCAAGCGTTGCCGCTTGCGCAGCGTCGGTCGGCGGCAATATTTGCCGCTTCTTCTCGGGCATCTGCGGCCCACTGCCCGCCTCAGCGGCTTCAGCGTCTCGCATCTGCAGCTTCAAAGCCTCGGCAAATAGGCCGGCGGCAGGAGTGTCAGGCATTGACGATCCAGCCGTGGCGCCAGGCTTGGAAGCCAAGGTCGCCATCAAGGATGTCAAGGGCTTGGGTCTGTGGGGATTGGAGGTGGTGATCACGTTATGCCCGCTTTGGTCCGTTCTGAGCAGCACGATCCATGCCAACCGGATGGTTCAAGCGCGCGCTGATCATGTCCTCGACCTCGATCTGCTGCCGTCGTTCCACTGCGACCCGCTCCACCCGCAAGGCCTTGTCCAGCACCTTCTGGATCGCCTGCACCCGATGCTGGGCCAGCACCAGTGCGCGCTGCACCTCCTCGCGCCGGGCCCGGTGATCCGCGATGGCGCCGACTTGCTCGGCCGCTGTGCGATGCAGGCGTTGCCCAAAAGCCAAAGCATCGCTGACGAAACCCAGCTGGCCACCGCTGCGCCCGTTGTCTAGCGCCGCATGGCGGTATTCGAGACCGAAATCGTCGAGTTGCAAACGCAACTGCTCGGCCCGTTGCAACTTGGCCTGAACATCGCGCAGTTGCGCTGCGATGCGGTCCTCCTGGGTCCGGGCCAGCGCCACCAAGGCCTTCAAGGCATCAGACTTCATCGCAGATTCAGCCTCGACCCGCAATGTCGTTGCCCAGCATGCTGAGCTGCGACAAAGCCATCGATAAGTCAATGGCCTCGGCTGGACCTTGTTGCAGGTAAGCCGAGATCCCAGGCCAGACCCGCAGCGCGGTGTCGAGCTCGGGGTCGCTGCCAGGGCTGTACGCGCCCATCGCCACCAGATCACGGCTGCGCATATAACGCCCGAACAGTCGCTTGACTTGACGGGCGCGCTCGATTTGATCGGCGTCGGCGACCTTGGGCATGACGCGGGAAATCGAGCGCTCGACGTCGATCGCAGGGTAATGGCCTGCCTCGGCAAGTTCGCGCGACAAGAAAATATGGCCGTCAAGCACACCGCGCGCGGTGTCAGCTACAGGATCGCTGCTGTCGTCGCTTTCGAGCAAGACTGTGTAGAACGCGGTCACCGACGCACCGGGGTCCTCGCTGTTACCGACCCGTTCGACCAGCTCTGGCAGACGCTGAAAGACGCTGGGCGGGTAACCTCGGGCAACCGGTGGCTCGCCCAAGCCCAGCGTGATCTCGCGCTGGGCCATCGCATAGCGGGTCAGCGAGTCCATGATCAGCACGACGTTGCGACCTTGGTCGCGAAACCAGGTCGCCACATCAGTGGCGAACCATGCGCCCCGCACCCGCGCCAGCGGCGCAGAGTCGGCGGTGGCAACCACCACCACCGAGCGTTTCATAGTCTCAGCGCCCAAGATATCTTCACAGAACTCGCGCACCTCACGGCCGCGCTCGCCAATCAGGCCGACAACCACCACGTCGGCCTCGCAACGCCGAGCCAGCATGCCCAGCAGCACGCTCTTACCGACACCGGTCCCCGCGAAGATGCCCACCCGCTGACCTCGGCCAACGGTGAGAAGGCCGTTGATCGCTCGAACTCCGACATCCAGTGGCTGGAAAATCTGCGCCCGCCGCAGAGGGTTGAGACGCCCACTGCCCAGACCCGGTATCGCAGACAACTCGACTGGCAGATCGTCGAGAGGGCGGCCAAAGCCGTCCACGATACGACCGAGCAGCGAGTGGCCAATCGGCAGCGCACGCTGGCGTTCCATCAACTCGAAGCGGCCCCCGGTGTCGGACGGCGTGCCGGCGGGATACACCAGCTCGCCCGGCCCAACCGCGTTGTCAGCGTCCAGCGCCATCAAATAGGTCACACCGTGATTGAAAGAGACACAGCAAGCCTCGATGGTTCGGCCATCACTGGTGCGTATCAGCGCTCGCTGGTCGATTTCAAGCGGCAAGCCCTCCACCTCAAGAATCAAGCCGTTGACGCGCACCAGACGGCCGCAACGCACCGAGTTTGGCGCGCTGCTCAGCCGCCGATGCGCAGCGCCGAGCCGGACCAGGGCCTGGGCTGTGGCGCTCATGTCGACAGCGGCAGACCCAGCGCCGAACGCACCAGCGCCATCCGGGCCTGCGGGCCGATGTCCATCCGGCTACCGCCGACTTCGACAAAAATGCGCCCGGCTGGCAGATCAGGGTCCACCACGAACGCATGGCCGAAAGGCAAATCGAAGCGACCCAAGGCCTCTTGCCAAAGTGCTTCGTCGGCCGGGCCCAGGCGCATCAGCAGCTTCTCACCCGGCATCGGCAAATGCATCAGCGCCTCCTGCACCGCAGCCATGAAGGCCGTGCGCTCAAACTGGTGGCTACCGCTCAATCGCTGCGCGACCAGCAGCGCCAAGTCGACCACCGGTTCTGTCATCGCGGCTGGCAAGGCACTGACCTCGTGGAGCACAGCCTGCAGGGCCGACGTCAGGTCGGCAAGCTCCTGGCGTGCGGCCTCGAAGGCCAGTCTATGACCCTCGGCGCGGCCTTCGGCCAGGCCACGCTCCTGGCCCTCGGCCAAGCCTTGAGCCAGGCCTTCGGCATGCCCCTGGGCTTGGCCTTGCTCCCGCGCGGCGGCCAGCGTCGCATCGATCTCGTCCTGACTGATGGCAGGTGGCGGTGGCGCGAGCGGCGGCGGCGGATCGAAAGACGGTGGCGCCCAGGAGCGTATGGGCGAAAACAGGTCAGCGGCAGGCATTCGAAAAAGAGTCGCTCAAGTTCACATGAAGGAGTCGGCCTGCTTGCCACGCTGCATGCTGATGCGACCCTCATCCTGCAGGCCACGCCCGATGGCGAGAATCGCCTTCTGCTCTTCTTCGACTTCCTGCACCTTGACCGGACCTTTGGTCTCAAGCTCTTCACGCACCGACTCCGCGGCGCGCTTGGCCATGTTCTTGAGCAACTTGTCACGCAGCCTGGGGCTGGCGCCCTTGAGCGCGATCACCAGCTGGGTCTGAGGCACCTCCAGCAGCAAAGTCTGCAGCGCGCGATCCTCCAGCTCGACCAGATCCTCGAAGGTGAACATGTGCTCGATGATGCGGTCGGCCAGTTCGGGATCGAAGGTCCGGATTCTGGCCAACACCTGCTGGTCGATGCCACCTGAGAGCAAGTTGAGGATGTCGGCGGTCGGGCCCACGCCACCAACCTGGGCACGACGCTGATCGGAATCGGGACTGAGAGTGCGTCCCATCACTTCGTTGAGCTCCTTGAGTGCCGCGGGCTGAACTTTTTCCAGCAGCGCAACGCGCAGCAAGATTTCATTTCGCTCTTCTTCAGAGAACAACTTGGACACCGCCGAGGCCTGAGGTGCCTCTAGGAAGACGAACACTGTGGCGATGATCTGCGGGTGCTCGTTCTTGATGATTTCATAGAGCACATCGGATTCCATGCGCTTCAGGGTCTCGATGCCCGACATGTCCACCGCCGAATCGAGCCGTCCGAGCAGGTCGGATGCCGCCTCCATGCCCAGCGCCTTGCCGAGCATGTTCTGCATGAAAGAGTCGGTGTCGAAAGCGACCTGCGCGTTGTTTGAGGTCGTGTGCTTGAACTCGCGCAACACCTCTAGCACCAGGTCGCGCGACAAAGCTCGCACCACCGCCATCTTGGCCGACAAGCGCTGGACCTCGAACGGCGTGAGTTGCCGCAGCACGTCAGCCGCGGCCTCGGCACCGACCGCCAGCAACACCACCGCCGACTTCGACGGTCCGTCTAGATCTTCGATGCTGTTGATCGAACCCTGGGCGCCTTTGACGCCCTCCTTCATCGCGTCGGCGAGCGACAGCGCCTTGGGTGCTTGCGGCGCGCCGCCATCCTCATCGGCCATGGGGGATCCTCAACATCAAAACAGCAGGGCGAGCAACGCCGACGAGCCGCCGGCGGATTGGGTAGCGCAACATCATCACTTGGGTTTGTCGTTGGCCTGGCTCAGCCAGTCCTTGAAGACTTGAGCAACCACGCGAGGGTCTTTGGTCACGTAGTCCTTGGCGTAAGCGATCAGTTCATCGTACTCGCGCTGCTTGTCCTCATCCATGCGCTTGCGCTCTTCCTCGGTACGCCGTTTTTCTTCCTCAGCGCGCAGCCGAGCTTCCTCCTCCTGCATGCGCTTTTCTTCTTCCTCAAGGCGGCGACGCTCCTTGTCGAGTTCCATCTCCAGTCTGCGCTTTTCACGCGCCTGCGGGGTCATTTGGGAGAGCTCGGCCTTCATCTTCTCGTCAAACTCTTCGTCCAGACGATTTGACTCGTCTTCAGGCGGTGCCGGCGGCGGGAACAACAAAGGCCGCACCACGGCGAAGAAGACGATGCCCACCACAGCGACCAACAGCGCGAACTTGATGGCCTCCTTGGAGATCTCGATCACCCCGGCCTCGCGCCACACCGGCACTTCCTCGATCGGCTCGACGTTGAACGGGATGTTGGCCACGCTGACCGAATCGCCCCGCTGTTGGCTGAAGCCCATCGCGTCGCGCACCATCTGGTTGATCTGCTTGAGTTCGTCAGGCCCGAAAGGCTGTGAGGTCGGTTTGCCGGCCTTGTCGGTGCCCTTCTTGTAGTTCAGGATCACCGCAGCCGAGACCCGCCGGACCTGGCCGCGTCCACCCTTGACGGTCTGAATCGCACGGTCGACCTCATAGTTGACCGTCGACTCCTTGCGGTTGGCATTGCTGGTCTGGGTCGACGGCGGCGTAGGGTTCGCGCCGGACGCGCCCTGCTGGGTCGGCGGCCTGGCCTCGATCGGCGACTGCGCGGGCTGCGGCGGCTGGTTGCTCAGCGCCCCAGGGATACCACCGGCAGTTGTGATCGGGCCGGTCGCCTCCAGGCTTTGCTGGCTCCGGATCGCGCTCTTTTCAGGCGGCGAGTTGGGTTTGAAGCTTTCCTCGGTACGGTCGGTCTGGGTGAAATCCATCTCGACCGAGACCTGGGCCCGAACGTTTTCGCGCCCGGCTACAGGTTCGACGATGGACGCGATACGCTTGGCAATCGCACCTTCGACCTCAGCCACGTACTTGAGTTGGGCCGCGTCAAGCCCCAGCGCGCCCAAGCGACTTGGGTTGGGGGCGAGCAGGTTGCCCTCAGCGTCCATCACCGTGACCGACTGCGGGCTCATCTGTGGCACCGACGAGCTCACCAGATTGGTCATGGCAGTGACCTGCATCTCGTCCAGGAAGCGCCCTGGATGCAGCGCCAGCACCACCGAAGCGGTCGGTCGCTGCGCATCTCGGCTGAAGGCCGATGATTTCGGAATCGCCAGATGGACCCGCGCCATCTTGACTTGGGTGATCGACTGAATGGTCTTGCTCAGTTCGCCTTCGAGGCCGCGCTGGTAATTGATCTGCTCAACAAACTGGCTCGTACCCAGCTTTTGGTTCTCCAACAACTCGAAACCCACCGAGCCCGCCTTGGGCAACCCCTGGCCAGCGAGTTTGAGCCGGGCCTCGTGAACCATGGCGCCAGGCACCATGATTGCGCCACCGCCCTCAGTAAACCGGTAAGGCACGTTCATCTGCTGCAGCGACGCGATGATGGCCGAGCCGTCGCGTTCGACAACACCGGAAAACAAAACCCGGTAGTCATCCTTGACACGCCCACTCATTGCCACCACGACGAGGATGGCCAAGACCATCACCGCGGCCCCACCCAGGATTAGCCTTTGCAGAAACGTCAGTTCAGCAAAGCGCCCTGTCAGCACCTCCAGCCGTCCGGCCAGGCTGGCCGGGTCCTTTGGCTCACGCACGGCGCGCCCGCCCACACTCAAGGTGGTTCCCCCTTCGTCCTGCGCGCCCAAAGCGGCGCCGGCTTCGCTCATTGCATGCTTCCGGTCATCTTCCGTTTATAACAGTTTTAACAGTAAACAATAATTTAGCTTAAACTAGTCGACATCAATCTTTCGCGCTCCGATCAGTGACATTTGTTACTTCTGCTAAGTCAAGCGTTGCAGCCTCTTCGGCAGCCGCATTGCAGGCCGCGTTCGCCGAGTTTGCAGCCTCGACCGCCCAGCTCGCGACGCAGGACGAAGATCTGCGGCGATCGGTCGAGTTGCTTCGCCAAGACTTGGCACAGACGCACACCCGTTTGCACGACGAGATGCGGCGTCGGGTTCGATCGGAAGCCCAGCTGGGCTCGATGTTCGCCTCGGCACCGTTTGGCTTGGTATCGATCGAAGCTGGGCGAATCAGCGCCTTCAATCCGGCCGCCGCGCGATTGCTGCCCGGCCTCACCGAAGGCTCGGTCTGGTCCCTGCCAGCCCAGTGGATCCGACGCGGCGCCGGCAACGAATTCGCCACCGACCGGGGCCATGACGCGTCGGTGGTGGCGCTGTCGGTGCTGACCCAGTCCGACAGTGGCACCCAGTTGCTTCGGATCGAGGACATCACCGAGCCCTTGCGTGACCGAGAGCGCGCCGAACGCCAGGAGCGGCTGGCGGCGATGGGTCGGATGACCGCCGAATTGGCGCACCAACTGAGAACGCCGCTATGCACCGCCACGCTCTACGCCAGCCAGTTGGCAGAACCTGATCTGGATGAGCCGGACAGGCAGCAGATGGCGAGTCGACTCGGCGCCCAACTCAGCCAGCTCGACGCTTTGATTACCCGAATGCTCGGATTCGTCAAGACGAATGCCCGCGAGCGCGAACTCAGTGCGATCGAGCCGCTGGTACGCAGTCAGATCGAGGTGGTCGCGCCGCTTTTCGCCAAACGCTCGATCGAGCTGGCGCTGCAGTGGCAGGCCACCGATTGCGAGATCGCGGTCGACCGTTTGCAAATTGGCTCGGCCGTGCTGGCCTTGCTGGAAAACGCGCTACAGCACGCGCCCGCGGGCAGCCGCGTCTCGGTCGCCTGCATCAGCCAAGGCCACCGGGTAGCGATCTCGGTCAGTGACGAAGGCCCGGGCATTGAGCCAGAAATGGCAGCGCGGCTGTTCGAACCGTTCGCCACCGGCCGGCCCACCGGCACCGGCCTGGGGCTGGCGATCGCTCGCGCCGCTGCGCAAGCCCACCGCGGCGAGTTGTCGTTCACGCCCTGCCAACCCAGCGGTGTCTGTTTCACACTGGCGCTGCCTGCGCTACCCCAGGTTTGAGCCCCGACATGAGCACCCACTTGCTGCTGGTCGAAGACGACCACGACTTGCGCGACGCCCTTGAGTCGACCCTCAGACGCGCCAAATGGGATGTCACCGCGGTGCACTCCGCCGAGGCCGGCCTGGCCGCCTTGCAGTTGCGCCCCGCCGACCTGGTGGTTTCGGACATCCGACTGCCAGGGATGGACGGCCTGACGCTGCTGCAGCGCTTGCGCGAGCAGAGCGGCCACACCCCGGTGGTGTTGATGACCGCGCATGCCGACGCGATGCTGGCGATTGCCGCTCTCAAGGCCGGCGCCCGGGATCTGCTGCTCAAGCCCTTCGGCGCCGACCAATTGGTCGACGTGGTTCGGCGCCACGCGCCTCAGGTTCGCAGCGAGACCGCGGCCAGCGGTCTGCTGGCCCGCGACCCGCTGATGTGCACCTTGGTCGCCCGAGCCGAGCGTGCAGCGCGAGTCGACGCCAGCGTGCTGCTCACCGGCGAGTCCGGCGTCGGCAAGGAAGTGATGGCCCGCCACATCCATCTCGCGTCAGCGCGTGCACAGGCGCCTTTCGTCGCGATCAACTGCGCGGCCATCCCCGACTCATTGCTCGAGGCCACGCTGTTCGGCCACGAGAAGGGTTCGTTCACCGG
Source organism: Burkholderiales bacterium (assembly GCA_947448955.1). Lineage (GTDB taxonomy): Bacteria > Pseudomonadota > Gammaproteobacteria > Burkholderiales > Burkholderiaceae_C > Pseudaquabacterium. The sequence continues at coordinate 10,621 of CANFPU010000049.1, read as the reverse complement.
CGCCAGCCGACAACAGGCCGGCAAGTTCGAGCAAGCCCAGGGCGGCACGCTATTTCTTGACGAGATCGGTGAATTGCCGATTGAGACGCAGGTCAAGCTGCTGCGCGTGCTGCAAGAGCGCAGCTTGGAGCGGCTGGGCGGGCAGAGCTCAATTGCTGTAGACATCCGCATCATTGCCGCCACCAACCGTGATCTGGCGCGCGACGTGGCGAGTGGCCGCTTCCGCGAAGACCTTTACTACCGTCTCGCAGTGTTTCCGGTGCTGCTGCCGCCACTGCGGGACCGACCCGGCGACATCGTGCCGCTGGCGCACAGCTTCGTGCAGCGCTATGGGCACAGCTTCGGCATGGCCGACGCCCAGCTCTCACCGGCCGCCGAGTCCGCACTGCTTCGCCACCGCTGGCCGGGCAACGTGCGCGAGCTCGAAAACACCATTCAGCGCGGTTTGCTGCTGACCGACTCGGGTCTGATCGAGGCACGCCACCTGGAACTGCCCGAGGCCTGCGCAGCGGTCGAGATACCGGCCCCGGAGCCGATGCCGGTGATGGCACAAACGGTGATGTCGGCTGCGGCAGAACCCCAAAAGCCGCGCAATGTGCGCGATGTCGAGCGTGAACACATCCTCGGCGTTCTCGAGCAGGTCCAAGGCAACCGCCGCGCCGCGATTGCAATCCTGGGCATCTCAGAGCGCGCACTTCGCTATAAACTCAAGGCTTACCGCGAGCTTGACGGCACGCCGGTCTGCGCCGATTCCATGCAATCCGAACCTCTCAGCACAAACCCATGAATCTGCAAAGCGTCGATTCGATACTGGCCCGCATGGAAGCGCTGCAAAGCGCTTCGCGCGGCGAGAAGACTCCAGCTGTCAGCGTCAACGCCGATGGCGTTGATTTCTCGACCATGCTGCGAGACGCAGTGCGTGAGGTCAATGCGGCGCAAAACAGCGCCCAGGCCCAAGCGCAGGCATTCCAGCTCGGTGACCGCAGCGTCTCGATCGAGCAGGTGATGATTTCGATGCAGCAAGCCAGCCTGTCGTTTCAGGGCATGGTGGCGGTGCGCAACAAGCTGGTCGAGGCCTACCGAGAAATCAGCAGCCTGTCAGTCTGATTTTTATCGCAGGCTGAGCGGGCCAATTTGGCAGCCAGACCGTGCAACCCCTCAGGTGCGGTCTTGGAGGCCGTTCGAGCAGTCCATAAGCTGTTCGAACCATGCTAGACAGCTCCCAGCTCGCCGCCCTTCTCCAGACACGGGCCCTGGTTCCCTTCCGCCTCACGCCGCAGGCCACCCGCCAGGCGATGCAAACCTTGGTCGAACAGGCCGTCGAGGGCAGCTTGATGCCCGGCGCACAACACTCGGGCCTGTCGCAACCCTGCCGCCTGATTGAGCTTGAGCCCGACAGGCTCTGGCTGCAGGCTCAGAACAGGTGCCCAGGGCCCCATGCAACGCCAATGCTGGCGATCTTCGCACTGGGCCACCATCTGTTGCGCTTGGCACTCATTGGGTTGCGCGAGACCACCGACCGCCACGGCGCCAACCTTCGCTGTGATGCCCTGCCAGACGCCTGGCAACTGCCGCGCAGAGAGCTGTTCCGAGCCACACCCCCCGAGAAACCACGGATGTCACTGCTGGTGCCCGCCCTCGGTGGCGTTCAAACCTGGTGCGGGGCAGTGCTGGACCTCGGCATCGGCGGCGTGGCCTTTGACCTGCCATCTGACCGTTGGCCCTGTAAGGTCGATGAGATCCTGCCGGCCTGCCAGCTCAGCGGCGGAAGTTACCGGTCACCACACTTCCATCTGCGAATTCGCAGCGTACAGGCCCGCAAAAGCGCGGGCCACTGGCGCGTTGGCGCGTCGCTGCTGGACCCACCGCGCGAAGTCGTCAGCAGCCTGCAACTCGCCACCTACCGCTTCGAGGTTGCGCAAAGACTTGAACGCATTGAGCGGCTAGACAACCAAACGACGCACCCGCGGTGCGCCGACCAAGTCAGCGCAAGGCGTCGCCAGGCCGATCGCCCCTGACCGCCCGGGCGTCGACGCTGTAAGCCCACACCAGCACCTGTGCGACTACCGCATAGAGTTGCGGCGGGATCACCAGATTCAGATCAAGCTTCATCAGCAGTTGCACCAGTTCAGGGGACTCATTGATCGGCACCCCAGCGGCTTCGGCCCGGGCGACGATCGCCTCGGCCGTGAAACCCTCACCCTTGGCGACGATGCGCGGTGCCATCGCGTTGGCTTCGTAGCGCAAAGCCACCGCCTGACTGGCGCTCGACGGGTTCATCGCTCGACCCTCACGACCTCGCCTCGATCCCATCCGGCTGCCCACCGAGGCCCGGTGCGTGCAGCGCCAGATCGACCGGCGTGTCGCTCAGCGGCTCGAGCGCTGTGCGCAAGTCAGCCAGTTCAGCCTCAAAGCGCAGCGCCTGACCCGGCCCTGGCAAAACCCGCACGCTGAGCTGGGCGCCCACCTGCTGCGCCAACACCACCAGCGGCCCGGTGGCCGGCAAGTCGAGTTCGACCCGAAGCGCGCTACCCTGCAACAGGCGGCCCGGTCGTTGAGGATCTTCCTGCCAGGCATCCTCGCGTCGAAGCCTGGCTTTGACACCAGGCGTGAGTTCACCGGACCATTGCAACTGGCCGTGGAGCAGCAATCGCAAAGCCTGCTGGGTGCTGTCAATGCCTGGCCCATCCGCTGCCATCGTCGAAGCCAGATCGACAAACCCAGCGGCTGGCGGCGTGGTGGATGCGGCGCGAAGAGTCGACGACGGATCGTGCGTGCCAGGCAGCTGCGAAGCCCCAGACGAGGCATGGTGAGAGGCACGCCAAGGCCCAGCCGCCAACGCGGCTGCCGTCCGTGGATTGGCCGCAAAAAGCGGCGACCGACCCAGCGTGTCGCGCAGCGTCTGCAGCGCCTGGGCTGGCGTCGGCGCCACCGGCTGATCGGCAGCTGGCCAAGCCACCATGGCGGCAGAGGCTGGATCGCCATCGACCAAGCCGAGTTGCTGCAGACTTTGCAGCAACAGCAACAACTGTGGCGCCACCAGAGCCGCCCGGTTGACGTTTGCACCGGCAGTTGCCAACAACTGGTCTTCGGCCAGTTGGCGTCGCGCGCCTGTGGGATCGGGCGGCGCCAGAGGCTCGGCCTGCACCCGCACGCCCTGCGCTTGCATCGCAGACACCGGTGGCGACATCGCGCGAGGTGCATGCGGGTCCAAGGTCACGGGCTGTACACCCACTGGTGCGCTGACATCGGCGGACTCAAGCCTGCGCGCGAGACCCGGGTCGATACCACCTGGAGATACGACAGGAAACATGCAAAACAGTATACGCAGCGATGCAATTCATCAGGTGCTGTTCGAACCATCGGGCCGCGAGCGCAGCGAGGTTCCACGAGGTTCCACGGGGTTCCAAAAAGCCAACCCTGCGCCAGTGTTGAAGCGCGCCGTCGCCGAAAACCGGCCTGGACCAAGCCATCGCAATGGGCGCGCTGGCGAACCGGCATGTAGAATTCTGTCAATTTTCGCGCCGTTTCGACCACCGCCATCTTGATGGCGGAGATCTCCAGCACGACCATGTGCAAACTGAGTTCCAGTGACAATTTTCACCTCCGCCATCCGCCACCATGCCTAAACAAGCCCCGTCGAAACTCAAACTCTTGGCTTGCCTTCTGGCGACCTGGGCCTGGGCCGCAGCCGCCGCTCCACCCATCGAGGCACAGCTGACCAAGCTCTATGCCGATAAGAATTGGGCTCAGGCGCTGACGCTGATCGAGACCGAGTTGAGCAGCAAGCCAGCCGACACGCAGATGCAGATCCAAAAAGGCGTGGTACTGACCAACCTGAACCGTTCTGCCGATGCACTGGTGGTGTTTCGCAAGCTCACAGCAGAACACCCTGAGTTGCCCGGTCCTCACAACAACGTGGCGGTCTTGCTGGCAGCGCGCGGTGATTTTGAAGAAGCCCGGCAAGCTCTGGAGCGCGCGATCCGCACCCATCCCAGCTATGCGACAGCCCATGAAAACCTGGGCGATCTGTACTCGCACATGGCCGCTGAAGCCTACCGCAAGGCACTGCGTTACGACAAGCAGGTCGCCAGCGCCAAGCCGAAACTGGCTTTGGTCGATGGCCTGACCACCGCGACCAGCGCCACCGAGCCGATCAAACTCAAAGCCGCGGCCGACATCACGGCTGCGCCGACCTCGCCCACCAAACCGCTGGTCGCCCCGGCTGCATCAGCAGCGGTGGTGGTAGCAGCCAAGCCTTCAGCGGTCGTAACGCCGCCTGCGCCCCCCGTCAAGCCGAGCACGGCAACGGTCACCGCACCGGCGTCGGCGGCAGTCGCGAAAGCGCCGGTCGCGAAAGCGTCTGTCTCGCCGCCGTCAGAACCGGCCAAACCAGTCGCCTTGGCGGCATCAGTCGGCAAGTCACCTGCGCTGCTGATCGCAGCACCGGGTGCTGCAGCAGCAAGCGCCGCCAAGCCGTTGGCAGCTCAAGCCGCAGCCCCAGCGGCCTCATCGTCCAAGCAAATCATTGTCGAAAAAGCCGAACCGGACACCCGAGAGATCACGAACGCAGTCAATGCCTGGGCGGCCGCCTGGTCCAAGCGGGATCTCGATGGCTACTTCGCATCGTACACGGCAGACTTCAAGGGCAAGGCGCCGAGCCATGCCAATTGGAAAGCTGATCGGCAGGCACGCATCGGATCGAAGCAGCGTATCGAGGTGACGGTTTCCGACCTGAAGGTCAAGTTCAAGGGCAACTTGGCCGAAGTCCACATGACGCAGAAATATGAATCAGAAGCGCTGCGCAACACCACGCCCAAGACCTTGACCCTGGAAAATGTCGGCGGCAAGTGGCTGATACGGCGGGAGTCGGCCAGCCGATGAGGCAAACCCACGTGCCCCTGCAAAGAGAAGCCGGCGGATCGGCACTCTACCCGACACCGACGCGACGCCGCCGGTGGCGAGGGCGGCACTGGCTCGGCTTGCTGGTGGTCTGCGCGGTGGTTGCGGGCACCACCGCGATGACGCCAATCGCCAGCATCGCGCCTTGGCTGGCCACGGCCAACGCCAAATGGTCAGCGCCGGCACCGATGCCTGCAGTTGAACCTGCCAGCCGACCTGCGGCACCGCGGGCGCTGGACGACAGCCCAGAGGCGCGGTTGATGGCCGCCTACCAGGCCTCGGCGGATGGCCAGGGCGAGTTGGCGTTCCGGATGAGCCAAGACCTGCTGCGCGACTACCCAGGTTTCTCACTCGGCCAGTTGCTGCACGCCGATTTGTTGGCCAGCCGGTCCGGTCGACCGAGCTTCCAAGGCGCGCCGCTCCAAAGCACCGAGCCGGCCAACGAAGACCTCGACACCTTGCGTGAAGAGTCGCGTCGACGGTTGGATGCGCTGCTGCAGCCACCCGTACCTGGCACATTGCCGCGAGAATTTGCTGCGCTGCCTGCCAGCACCCGCCGCGCCATCGCGGTCGACGCGTCGAGGTCGCGCCTCTACCTGTTTGTCAATGGCCCCAAAGGTCTGAAGCTGGAGCGGGACTTCTATGTCTCGCTTGGCAAGGCCGGCGTCGACAAGAAAATTGCCGATGACCTGCGCACGCCGCTCGGCGTGTACTGGATCACCAGTTCACTGGCGGCCAACCAGATCGATCCACGGCTCGGCAGCGCCGCACTGGGCATCAGCTACCCGAACGCCTGGGACCGCAGCCAGGGCCGCAAGGGTAACGGGTTGTTCGTGCACGGCGTGCCCGAAGACACGCTGGCGCGACCGCCGTTCTCGACCGACGGCTGCTTGGCACTGGCCAACAGCGACGTGCTGTATCTGGCCGACCGATTGGCCACCGTCGACACGCCGGTGGTGATCTCCAGGCAGTTGTCATGGGTGTCTGCGGACACGCCCAGCCAGGATGCGGCCACCTTCCGGCAAGCCTACGACGCCTGGGACGAGGCACGCCGCCGCGGCGATGATCGGCAGATGAGTCTGTGGTACGACTCAACCGCCACCCGCGAAGAACCCGCGATGCGCAGCCAAGCGCCGCGCCAAGGCCTGAGCCTGATTGGCTGGTACGGCGAAAGCGCACCGATGATGATCGTGACGGGTCAGCAAGACGGCGAGGCCGAGTCAGCACGCTCCTTCGGCGTGCGACAGTACTGGATCCAGCGCGCTGGCCAATGGCGCATCCTGTTCGAGGGCAAGGTCCCGCCGCCGATCACCGCGATGCTCCGAGGTGCAACGCCACGCAGCATCGCCGACGGCAAGAGCAACCGCTCAACAGTCGCCGCTGAGAACAGCAAGGCGCGCGGCGGCGGATGACTTCAGACTGAAACGCGGGGCAAGAGGCGAGGCCCCGCACCGAGCGTCAAGTCCCGTACACCCCGAACTGCGACAGATTCAACCCAGGCTGAAGCGTGAGATCGTGTAGGTAGTTGGGCTGTAGCCTATCCAGGTTCAGTGCCTCGGCCGCGCCCGCGAAGCTGCCGTCCACATCGCCGCGCAACACACCCACCAGGCCAATGTGGATCTGACCCAAACCCGAAGAATCTGCGGTGATCGCCGGCGGGTTGCCCGGATTCAGATTGGCACCGCGCGTCACATCAAGCGGCACAACGTTCTCATTGAAGAACAACCATTGCGGATCCGGGGACGTTAGACCGACCACATGCTTGAGCACGCTGATCGCGTCGCTCAATTCCACCTTGCCATTGCCGTCGAAATCAGCCGCGTAGGCCTGGTAGGGTGACAGTGGCTTGCCGGCGCCATTCACCTCCAAGCCAACGATCATCTTGAGGATGGCAATGGCATCCTGCAGATTCACCGCCGCGTTGGAGATGGCTGATTCGGATGAGACGGTCCGGCCAGCCGTCAAGGACAAGGTCGAACCCGAGATCCCGGTGAGGGCAGCAGCGCCACGGCTGTCGGTCAACACGTCTTGGGTGCTGCTGCTGCCCACGGTCACCGAATCCAGCAAGCTGTGCGACTTCCAGGTGTAAGCGAGCACCTCGGCTGACCCGGTGCCAGACCCTGGCTCGAAAGTGAAGTGGAAAACATCACTGGCTGCAGAGACATTGCCGGCCAGGTCGGTCTGTCGGGCCTGCACGTCATTCAGTCCCGCCTTGGCAGCAAAACTGTTGGTCCAATTGCCGCCGTTGTCGATGCTGTACTGAACGGTCGCGCCGGCCTCCAAACCCTCAAAGCTCAGTTTCGGATTCGAAGTAATCCTGTCGCCGTCGATCCCAGTATCAAATTTCAGGCTCAGGGTCAGCGCAGCAGCCTTGGTGTCGACCATGAACTGGTAGGCGGCACTCGGCCCTGAGACATTGCCCGCCAGGTCAGTCTGACGCACAACAACCGTGTTATTGCCCTCAGACAAGGCCCAGGTTGACTGCCAGTTGAACGCATCGTCGCTGTACTCGACGACCGCCCCCTGCTCGGCGCCCACCAGAACCAAGCGACCGTCGCTCGTGACGCCATCCGCCCCGCTCGCGCCAGTGTCTTTTACCAACGCCAGCGTCGGTGCCGAGACCGTGGTGTCGAGCGTGACATTCAAGGTCACCGACAACGCAACATTGCCAGCCATATCGGTCTGACGCACCTGCACCGCATTCACGCCCTCATTGGGCGCGAAGCTCTCGGTCCAACTCAAGCCTCCATTGATGGAGTAGGCCAGGGTCGCGCCATCTTCAACGCTGCCCACCACCAACTCGCGATCGTTGGTTACCCCGTCGGATGAACTTTTACCGGTGTCGTTGGCCAGCGCCAATGTCGGCATTGCCAACTTGGTGTCGAGGGTGAAGGTATAGGGGTCGCTGGCCGCCGAGACGTTGCCTGCCAGATCCGTCTGACGTGCCCAGACGGTGTTGCCACCCTCCACGGCTTTGAAGCTGGCGGACCAAATCTTGCCGCCATCCAAGCTGTACTGGACCGTCGCATCGGCCTCCTGACCTGTAAGCGCCAGGCTGCCACTGCTGCTGAGATCATCCCCTACCGCACCGGTGTCAAGCAGCAGCGAAATCGACGGCACGACCACCGTGTTGTCAATCGTGACAGCGGCCAATTTGGCGGTGTCGGTGTTGCCGGCGCCGTCGGTCTGTTGCACCTGTATCGCATTGGCCGGATAGACGCCCTCGTCCAGGTCGAAGCTCTTGCCGCTGCCGTCATTCCAACTGACACCACCATCAATGCTGTACTTCCAAGTCGAGGTGGCATCAACAGCGCCAACGTTGACCGTGCCGAGGTTGCTGACCCAGTCGGTCGAGCTGGGGCCAGTGTCCTTGGCAAGCGTCAAGATCGGCCTGGCGACCAAGGTGTCATAACTGAAACTGAATGGCGTACTGACAGCCGAGACATTGCCGGCCAGATCGGTCTGGCGAGCCACTAGAACATTCGCGCCCTGAACGGGGGTGAAGTTGGCAGTCCAGGTGACCCCGTCCCTGCTGTACTGAACCGAAGCGCCATCCTCATAACCATCGAAGTTGAGCTTACCGACATTGGTGATCTTGTCGCCATCAACGCCCGAGTCGGTCACCAACGAGAGCGCTAATTTCGCGATCGTGGTGTCGAGCGTGAACTGGTATGGTCCGCCCGAAACCGAAAGGTTGCCTGCCACATCGGTCTGCCGCAAGTAAACGCTGTTGACGCCTTCGGTCAGCGAAAAACTCGATTGCCAGTTGTAGTTGTCCTCGCTGTATTCGACCGACGCCCCTGGCTCGGTGCCCACCACTTTCAGCGCGGGCTTGCTCGTGATGTTGTCCGTCTGGCTGGCACCGCTGTCAGCCAGGAGCGCGAGCGTCGGCGGCGCCGCCGATGTGTCGAGCGTGAAACTGTAGGCGGCCACTGGTGAAACATTGCCGGCGAGATCGGTCTGGCGAACTTGAACCGCGTTGACACCTTCCTTCAACGCAAAGTCACTGCTCCAGCTGATCCCAGCGTCAATGCTGTAGGTCACCGTCGCCCCAGCTTCCGCAGCACCCACCACCAAAGATGCATTGCTGGTGATGTTGTCGCTGGCGCTAGAACCGGTGTCCTGGGCGAGCGCCAACGTCGGCTTGGCAGGCGCCACTGTGTCAAGGATGAACGCGTACGGGGCACTGGCAGGCGACACGTTGCCGGCCAAATCTGTCTGACGCGCGACGACCTGGTTGTAGCCCTCCTTGGCAACAAAGGCAGAAGTCCAACTGGACTGCCCGTCAACGCTGTACTGAACCGCTGCACTTGGCTCCACATCGGACAACAACAGCGCCCCGCTGTTGCTGACCGGATAGTCCGTCACGGCTTGAACGGTTTGCAGCGCCATCGATGGCGCTGGCGGTGCAGTGGTGTCAACGGTGATGGCACCCAGCATTGCCATCGCCGTATTGCCGGCGATGTCGGTCTGCTGCACCCTGACCGCATTGGCGGCATAGCTGCCGTCGGGCAGGGTAAAACTGCCACCCGACCCACCGAACCACTGGCCACCGCCGTCAACGCTGTACTGCCAGCTCGCGCCGGACTCGATGCCCGCCACGCCAACCACACTGACTTTGGTCAAGCCAACAGGCGCACTCAGCATCGGCGATGAAATCGCCGTGTCAAGCGTGAACCTAAACACCGCACTGTCATTCGAACTTTCAGTGCCAGTGGCGTCGACCTGTCGCACCATGACGGATTTGACACCGTCTCCTGTCAGGTTCAGCGCGGCGCCCACACCGGAGAGCCAGTTTGACCCCAAGTCCAAGCTGTACTGCCAATTGGCGCCTGTCACCAAACCGGTCACCTCGAGGCTGCCAAATCTGGTGATGCGGTCTGCGTCGTCCGACCCCGAGTCCAACATCACGAGCGTCGGCGGCAATATGTTTCCAATGTTCATTTTTGTGTCACTTCCATGTGGGCCACCTTTGATGGATGGAGTTCAGCCTGTCCAGACCTGCGGAAGGACGCTGGTCGCTACACCAGCTCATCAGTCGCCCTGGCGGGATGTTGTGGCAGGAATACGCTTTGTAGGCAGTGCCTTGAGGGTCAGTTGGCTCCGACTTCAACCTCAAACCTGAGCCGCCGTAAAAAATTCTGGCCCGAATTTACCATGTTTACCCAGGCTGAAACTTTCGCCAATAATTTGCCCAACATGTCTAGAATAGAAAAGTTACTATCGCGACTCCGTTCACAAGCCTAGGCTAACACGCAGCCAGAATCAGGATGGTTCCAAAGACCACCCATAGCCTTCCGGCCAGTGCCCGCTACCCACGAACCGCAGCAGACCCCGTCCAATGTTCAATTTGCAGTCTTCACAAAATGCGTCGGCGCGACGCCAACACATCACAGTCGGCGACGCTGCCAACGCAGCAAAATTCCGTGCAATCTCATCAGCGCTCCGAAATCGACGCCAAAAGTCTCAGTCCAAGACACGGATTTTTAAATAACTATTGAATTTATTGAAATATTATGCAAAATAAAACAATTGAATTACTCCACAGGCGTAAAACTGGCAAAGTAAGCGACAAATGGGCTTCATATTTGCCGTATTACGACCGGCTCTTCAATCCATTACGACATCTGAAAATATCGCTGCTTGAAATTGGTGTACAAAATGGCGGCTCACTGGACACTTGGTCCGAGTACTTCGAAAGCGGACAACGTTTCATCGG
>CANFPU010000048.1 GCA_947448955.1 Burkholderiales bacterium | reverse complement strand
TCAATTCCACAGTTTCGCCCTCAGAAACAAGCCGAGAAATCACGGTCTGCCCGCCGCTATCGGTGGCCTGAATCCAGGTCGGCTTCAAGGCACGGACGACCACCATATCGCCCTCGGCGACCGATGCGTTCGAAGCCGTCGCGGCGCCAGCGGTGGTAACCGTCAAAGAGGGCAAGGCCGCAGAAGTCGCAGAAACCGCTGAGGCTCCAGGTGCTGCAGATGTCGCCGTGCCAACTTCGGCAGTATTGCGCTTCGCCAGCCCCGGCAAGACCAAGCCGCCATCAGACGATGCGGGCTTGCTGACACGCTCGCCCGCTAGCAAATCGCGCACCGAGGTCGACGGCACCAGCACAAAGGCCACGGCCGCCAAGATCATCAAAGCCACCAGCCACAACACAGGATGACGCCAAGGCACCCAGTCAGCAGGCACGACCCGGCCAGGTCGCTCGCGGAATGGTGTGTTCAGCCCAGCACCCACCCGCCCCAAGCCGTCGGGCAGCACGTCGGGCAACTGTGCCAGCACCGGCGCCGGATCGATCTTGAGCACGCGGCAAACAGCTTGCGCCAGTGCGCGGGTAAAGGTCAGGTCAAGCAACTCATGGTATCGGCCTGCCTCCAGCGCCTCGAGTTTGGCGGGCGCCACTTTGATCGACGCGGCCAATGCAACAAGGTGCAGGCCTTGCTGCTGACGCGCCGCGCGCAGCATCGCCCCTGCATGACCCGCAGCTGCGGGGACCGGCGCCGACGCGACATCGGAAGCCTTTGAGGAATCGGGGGTATCAGTCATCAAAACGGCCCCGCTCGAAGAGCGAAGCCTCGGGTGATTGAGGGAATTGTTCACGCAATCGCTCGCCAAACTGGCGCACCGCAGTTTCGCGACCGAGCTTGCGTTCGATTCGCACCGCCAGCCAAAGTGTCTGCGCGTTGGAAGTTCCAACCCCATCGTTGACGCGGGCGATGTAGAACCGCGCGCGCTCAAAATCGCGCCGTTGGAGCAACACCTCGGCCAGGTTGACGCCTGCGCTTGGGTTGGCTGGCGCCAACTCGTAGGCTCGCATCAATGCCGATTCGGCTTCGACCCATTGGCCATTTCGCCCAAAGCACAGACCGCGGGCCAACTGGGTGCGGGCAACATCACGGTACTGAGGCAATGCCAACAAGGCCTCGAACTGCGCTTGGGCCTGCGCATGGCGACCGCGTTGGCACCAAAGCCAGGCTTGGTTGTGCAGCGTTGCGCCATGACTTGGGCTGATCTGCAAGGCCCGGGAAATACTCTCGTCGGCCAAGCGGTCTTCGCCCATCGCCGCATAAATCATCGCGCGCAGGTTGTGGGCATCAGCCAAATCGGGCTTCGCAACGATGGCCAGCTTCACTTCATCGAGCGCCGTGTCGGACTGGCCGCGTCCGAAATAAAGACTGGCAAGTTCAAGACGAACCAAAGCACGCCGCTCGGCGTCGTTCTGGTCTGAGGCTGTGGCGACGGTGAGCGGGGACTCAGCAGATAGCGTGGCGCGGGCAGCACAACCCTCGAGCGATACCACCAGACCCAACGCTGCCGCACAAACCATCCATAGCCTTTGAGCCCTCATGGGGCGACCGACGGTGCGGCCTCGATTCTGATCGACGGCCGCGTCAAACGAACCTGCGCTCGGGTCCGGTCCTGCACTTCACCGGCGAGCTGTCCGCAAGCGGCATCAATGTCCCCGCCCCGTGTCTTGCGAATGGTCGTGACGATGCCTGCGTCCTGCAGCTCCTTGGCAAAAGCCAGCACCCGCTCGCGCGGCGAGCAGGTCAAGCCAGACGCCGGGAACGGATTGAAAGGAATCAGGTTGAACTTGCAGGACACGCGCGGACTGCCGCGCAGACCCGACACGAGCGCGACCAATTCACGCGCCTGTTCGGTACTGTCATTGACGCCGTCAAGCATGCAGTACTCGAAGGTGATGAAGTCACGCGGCGCTGAAGCCAGGTAATCGTGAGAGGCCTGCATCAATGCATCGAGCGGATGCTTGCGGTTCAGCGGCACCAATTGATCGCGCAACGCATCCGTGGGCGCATGCAGCGAGACCGCCAGAGCGACCGGGCAATCAACGCTGAGCCGATCCATCATGCGCACCATGCCCGAAGTCGACACCGTGACACGCCGCCGCGACAGGCCGTAGCCATGGTCGTCAAGCATCATCCTCAACGCCGGTACCAGCGCATGATAATTTTGAAGCGGTTCGCCCATACCCATCATCACGACGTTGGAGATGACGCGCTCACCAACAGCCAGTTTGAGCCGCTGGCGCAAATGATGCTCGGCGAACCAAAGCTGACCGACGATCTCGCCGGTCGACAGATTTCGGCTGAAACCCTGATGGCCCGTCGAGCAAAAGCGGCACCCTACCGCGCAACCCGCTTGAGAGGACACGCACAACGTGCCGCGGTCGGCATCCGGGATGAACACCGTCTCCACCGCATTGCCACCGCCCACATCAAATAACCATTTGACCGTACCATCGGCCGAGGCCTGCTCGCTGATCAACGCCAATGGGCGAATCTCGGCCACACCTGACAACTTGTCACGCCAGGACTTGGCGAGGTCCGACATGCGAGAGAAGTCTCTCTCGCCCTTCTGGTGGATCCAGCGAAACAACTGAACGGCGCGAAAACGTTTCTCGCCGAACTCGCCACACCAAGCGGCGAGCGCGTCCAAGTCGAAATCAAGCAGATTGACCACTGTCACGAGCTGCTGCCGGCCTGACGCTGCGAAAGGCTGAAAATCAGCGCGTGTAAACGTTCAAACCAGCAAAGAAGAACGCGATTTCGGCAGCAGCCGTCTCGGGCGCATCAGAGCCATGGACCGCATTTGCATCGATTGAATCAGCGAAATCAGCGCGGATCGTGCCTTTGTCGGCCTTCTTTGGGTCTGTCGCGCCCATCAGGTCACGATTCTTGGCGATCGCGCCTTCACCCTCGAGTGCCTGGATCATCACCGGCCCGGAGATCATGAAGTTCACCAGATCATTGAAGAACGGCCGTGCTTTGTGGACGCCGTAAAAAGCCTCGGCCTCACCACGCGAGAGGTGCGCCATACGGGCGGCGATAACCTTCAGGCCTGCGCCTTCAAAGCGTGCGTAGATCTGTCCGATGACATTCTTGGCGACAGCGTCGGGTTTGATGATCGAGAGTGTTCGTTCGATGGCCATGGCAATTTTTCCTGAGACAAAAACTAAAGAAGGTAACCTTTTATTCTAACGTGGGCTCTACCGAGCTCGGCGAACCGGGCAAGCCACTGGATGGGGTGCGAACAAGCCAGCCAAACTTGGAGATTGGCGCGTCAACGCCCGCCGCCACGGCGACCACCGCCACCGCCACCGCCACCGCCACCGCCACCGCCACCGCCACCGCGCCGTCCACCACCACCGCCACCGCCACCGCCACCGCCACCGCCACCGCCACCACCACCATTGCCCTGGAACTTCCGGACAAAAGCATCGGCACCGATGTAGCCCAAGGATGTCTTCATAGGATCAGGCTGGCCCGCTGGTGCGCCACCTCTCTTGCGACCGCCGCCTTCGCCAACAAAACCACGCTGCTTTTGCACAAACCGCTTGTCATAGGTCTGCTCGAGCGGATTCGGGATGGGATCATCCTCTGAGATTTCACGTCGAGGCTGGCGCGCCTCGCGGATCGCGCGCTTGTCGAATGTTTGCATCAGCGGATTCGGAATGGCCGCAAAGTTCTCTAGGTCACCGTCGCGATCGGGCTGTCGCTCACGCCGCTCCTGCGTTCTGCTAGCGCGAGCCTCAGGCGAGCGCTCGGCCATACGATCCGGTCGATCCGGTCGATCCGGTCGGTCACGATCGGCACGCTGAGGGGGCGGACCACCGCGACGGTTGCCGCGGCCAGAGCCCTGTCCCTCGCGCAAGGGCGGAACGCCAGGAGTGGCCAGACCTTCCTGGCGTGCCGTACGAGGGCCAGCGCCAGGCTGATCTCGACCCACGTTGGCCAGTCGGCGAACCTCTCGCACCTCAGCCTCATTGAGATCGACAAACAAGCCGCGGCGCAGACCTCGTGGCAGCACCACGCAGCCATAGCGGATACGGATCAGCCGGCTCACGCCGAGACCGACCTTGTCGAACAACTTGCGCACCTCGCGATTGCGGCCCTCGGTGATCACCACGCGGTACCAGTGGTTGACGCCCTCGCCACCGCCATCTTCAATCGACTTGAAGCCTGCGCGCTGACCGTCGATCTCAACGCCATCAAGCAAGCGATTGCGGGCCTCGGTCTCCAGCGTTCCGAGCACGCGCACAGCGTATTCGCGTTCGACACCGAAGCGCGGGTGCATCAACTGGTTGGCCAGTTCGCCCGAGTTGGTGAACAGCAACAAGCCTTCGGTGTTGATGTCCAGACGACCCACCGACTGCCACTTGCCTTGCGAAAGCCTGGGTAAGCGACGAAATACCGTTGGCCGGTTCTGCGGGTCATCATTGGTAACCACTTCGCCCACGGGCTTGTGGTAGGCGATCACGCGCGGTGGCGGTGGCGCAATACGAACTCTGATCAGCTTGCCGGCAACGCTGATGCGATCCCCGAAGGAGATGCGCTGACCGGTGTGGGCAGGCTGGCCGTTGACCATCACCTGGCCCTCTGCGATCAATTCTTCCATGTCGCGGCGCGAGCCGATCCCGGCTTGAGCCAGCACCTTGTGTAGCTTGGGTGCGTCAGGTTCGGCCGCGAGCACTCGCCTTTCAGGATCGGTCGCGACCGCGCCCTCGGCGGGCTCAGCGTCGTAATCGCCTGACAGCACAGCGGCGAAGGTCTCGCCTGAATCCAAAGGCGCGGCGCGAGGCGCTTCGTCAACCGAGGGTTCACCATCGTCGCCGTCATCATCAAAACCAGCCATGCGCGGGCCGGTCTCGTCGGACGAAGCACTCTCTTCAAGCAAACCACGTTCAGCCCCGCTGCGGCGACCGCGACGTCGGTTGCGGCTGCGCCGCCGCGGGCCTTCGCTGCCCTCAACACCGTCACGGCCCTCGCCGCCCTCGCCGCCATTTTCAGCGTCCGACCCAGTACGGACAGTCGACGCTGGCGCCAAGTGCAAGGTGTCGGGTAGGGCCGGTGCGGCGCCAATGATCTCGGCCGCAGCGTTGAACGGCACGGCTGGCGGCAGCGCTGACGGCTCAACAATCGAATCCACCGCGTCGGCAGGTGAAGCCATGCGGCGCCGGGACTTGACTTGCTTGACCGGCTCGGGCTTGTCGTCTGTCATCATGGGCGCGGCCACCAGAGGCGCCGATGCGACGGTCTGCGAATCGTCGACGGCGACGACGTCGATCGGCTTGCGCCGACTGCGCTTGGGCCTGATCTCCTCGTCCAACGGCGGCACGATGGGCTGCAGTACCGGCTCGGCCGAAGGCGCCAAGCCCTGCGGCTCCACCACCCGCGGGCTGCGCTTGCGCCGAGGCTTGGTCGCCTCGACATCCGGTGCTGCGGCACCCGGCAGTTCAGACTGAGGTTGATCTTGGTCTTGCGGGTTCATGCGTGCGCTGCGGGGGTAGAGTCATCGGACCCCGGCATGGTGGCCGGAGCGTGTAAGCCAGTGGCGAGGAGGCCAACCAGCTCGGGGAGAACAGCGCCGGCATGACCGGTCGCAACATCGGTTGAGACATGGGGCGCTGGTTCGGCCGCCACCTCGACACGGTCATCGAGCAGTGAATGCTGACCTGCTGACCCTGGATCGAAAACAGTCGCTGTCGGCACAGTCTCCAGCGCCGGTAACTGGTCGAGACTGGCGAGCCCCAGATCGTCGAGAAACTGGCGCGTCGTGGCATACAAGGCTGGGCGACCCGGCGCCTCGCGGTAGCCAATGGCTTCGATCCAGCCGCGCTCCTCCAGCTGCTTGACGATCGGGCCGCTGACCGTGACACCCCGGATATCCTCGATATCACCGCGTGTGACCGGTTGCCGGTAAGCGATGATCGCCAAGGTTTCCATCGTGGCGCGTGAGTAGCGCGGCGGCTTCTCGTGATGCAGCCGATCGAGAAACTGACGCATCTCGGGCCGACTTTGAAATCGCCAACCGGTGGCCAGGGCCACCAATTCAACCCCTCTTGGTTCCCAATCGCGCACCAGTTCATCGAGCAACGAACGCAGCGTGTCGGGCCCGACCTGCTCATCAAACAAATCTCGCATCGCGCGCAGCGGCAAAGGCTGTTGCGCGCAGATCAGCGCAGTCTCGAGGACACGCTTGGCCTCTTGTGTGTTCATGAACCCCTGTTCACATGGGCTGTCGCAAAGCAACAGCGCTGGTGCGTCGCATCAAGCGGACTGACTCGTCTGGAGAACCCAGCTGCCATCTTGGGCCACGCCGGGAAATGTCTGCACTGCCAAAAGGATTTCGAGGCTGCCGCCACTGCATCCCAGCTGCGCCGTCGAATGCCTAGCAGCAATGAACCGCCTGCCTGGGGCATCCCGCAGCCCGATTCGGGCCTGCGGTTTGGTCGAAGCACCGGGGCAGGAACCTGAAATTGCCCGACCAGCGATGCAGCGTTGACCAAAACAATTCATATTGTATCCCGAATGACGGCCGGGGCCACCAAGAGACCCTGTGCTCTCTCATCCATCGGGGATCACCTGGCGCCAGGCGGCAGCCAGATCAGCCGGCAGCGCAGCGTTGAAGACCATCATGCGGCCATCCTCCGGATGCTCGAACGCCAACTCGGTGGCGTGCAGCGCCTGCCGGGTCATCCCCAAGGCGGGTCGACCGCCATAGAGCAAATCACCCACCAGTGCGTGGCCGCGCGACGACAGATGCACCCTGATCTGGTGGGTGCGGCCGGTGTGTAACCGGCATCGAATCGCCGTGATGCCCGCACGCGCCGCCAGGCGTTCGACATCGGTGCGTGCCGGCTTGCCGGAGGCCACCACGGCCATGCGCAAGCGCGAACCCGGGTCGCGGCCGATCGGCGCTTCGATCTCTGCCCGGGGCCAGGCGATCTCTCCCTGCGCCATCGCCAGGTAGACGCGGCGCACGTCATGAGCCGCAATCTGCCGCACCAGCGCGGTCATCGTCGGCAAGGTCTTGGCCACCACCATCAGCCCGGTAGTGTCCTTGTCAAGACGATGAACAATGCCCGCGCGCGGCAAAGTGGCAGCCACCGCGTGATGGGCCAGCAAACCATTGAGCAAGGTGCCAGACCAATGGCCGGCACCGGGATGAACGACCAGCCCAGCCGGCTTGTTGACGACCAGCAAGTGAAGATCCTCGAACACAATGTCCAAGTCCATGGGCTCGGGCCGAAAGGCCAGGCTCTCGGCCGTCGGCACCAACGCGAGCCGGATTTTCTGCCCGATGCGCAGCTTGCGCGACACGGTGTCTTGCACCAGACCATCCAGCTGAACATGACCACGCGCCAGCAACTGCTGCAACCAACTGCGCGAGAACTCGGGGGCCAGCGCCACCAGCGCCTTGTCCAAGCGCAGCGCATGTTGCAATCGCGACACGACCGCTTCACGCACTTCAACGTCAGCCTCCGGGTCGTCAGGGGTCTGGAGGTCGGTAGTTGAGGACATTAGAATGTTGGCGTTTGCATCAATGCCTGGAAGGACGCCGCCCGCAACGCGGTCGCCGACAAGATGAGTTTGTTCAAGGTTTTTCGCCTCGCGGCGCCGGTCAATGCCATGAATCGCCCGCAGCGACATGCTTCCAGCAAGCTTTTGATGGTCGCGCTGCTCAGCGCTTTGGCAGCTTGTGGCACCACGTCAAAAGACGAGGAACTGCGCAACTCTCCCGAGAAATTGTATGCACAGGCCAAGGAAGACCTGGCAGCGGGAAGCTACGAACCTGCGATCAAGGCATTGGAAAAGGTTGAGGGGCGCGCGGCAGGCACGTTGCTGGCCCAGCAGGCGACGCTGGATCTTGCTTACGCGCAGTGGCGGACCAGTGAGCGGGTGATGGCCATTGCCACACTCGATCGCTTCATCAAACTGCACCCCTCCAGCCCTGCGATGGATTACGCGCTGTACCTGAAGGGTTTGATCAACTTCAACGACAACATGGGGTTCTTGAGTAGTTTCTCGCGCCAGAACATCACCGAACGAGACCAACAAGCCTCGCGCGATGCGTTCCAAACCTTTGGCCAACTGGTTGAGCAATATCCCGAATCGAGGTATGCCAGTGACGGCCGCGCCAGGATGGACTACATCGTCAACGCGCTGGCCGAGTACGAGGTCCATGTCGCGCGCTACTACTACCGCCGTTCAGCCTTTGTGGCCGCAGCCAACCGAGCGCAACTCGCAGTGCGCGACTACCAGCGTGCCCCGGCGACCGAAGAAGCCCTGTTCATCATGGCCGCGAGCTACGAACAGCTTGGCCTGCAAACGCTGAGAGACGATGCGGAACGGGTTCTGAAAGCCAATTTCCCGCAAACCCGCTACTTCAAAGACGGCGTCAGGCTGCCCGACCGGGCCTGGTGGCAGTTCTGGTAGCCAGGGTCATCGTCTGAACCGGGCAGCAACGCCGGCCTCCGCATGGCCTCACGGCGCAGCACTGGCCGAAGCAATCTCTGCAAGCCAGGCCATGGCGTCTGCCTCGGTGTCCAGCGTCCCCATCGCCGGCAATGCCGCGCGCAGCTTGCGGCCATAGGGCATCTGGCGCAGCCGGGGGTCGGTGATCACCAACAGTCCCAGGTCGGTCTCGCTGCGGATCAGGCGGCCGGCGCCCTGTTTGAGCGAGATCGCCGCCTCTGACAAGAAGTAGTCGTTGAAAGGATCGCGGCCCCGGGATTCGAGTTCCTTGCTGCGCGCCTGCACCAGCGGATCATGCGGTGGCGGAAACGGCAGCTTGTCGATGATCACGCATTGCAGCGCATCGCCGGGCACATCAATACCCTCCCAGAAACTGGCCGAACCCACCAGGACGCTGCGCGGCGTGTCGAGAAACCGCTGCAGCAGCGTGCGTTTTGGATGGGTGCCTTGCACCAACACCTGCAGAGAATCGCCGGCGGCGGCAGCGGCTTCATTCAAGGCCTCGGCAATCAGTGGCAGGACGCGCAAAGTGGTGGTCAGCACGAAGGTCCGGCCGCCAAGCCTGCCCGCCAGTCGCGCGGCCAGCGCGCCAACGGCTGCAGGATGCCCAGGTTCATTGGGCTTGGGAAAGCGCGGCGGCACCCAGGTGCGAGCATGTGCGGCATAGTCGAAAGGGCTGCCAACCCGCAGCTTGCGCGCATCCTCCAGCGCTGCTGCCTCACTGAACCAACTCAAGGAGTCGTCGCTGCCCAGCGTCGCCGAGGTGAAGATCCAAGCCCTGGGCGCCGCGGCGCGTTGCTCGGTGAACAAGTCCCGAATATGCAGCGGCGACTCGACCAGCCTGGCGTCGCGAGGGCCGATATCGATCCAGCGCACGCGGTCGATCGCGGCCTCAGCTTTGAAGCCCTGCACCAACTGCACGATGCGCCGGCCACGCTCGACCAAGCGGGTGAAATCCGGTGCCACCGCCTCGACCGCCAGCGCCGCGTCGCGCGCATCGTCGGCAGCACCCGCCAGGCCGGCCATCGCTGCCTGGAAGGCCGGTTCACGCGAACGCTCATCCCAGCGAAGCTTGACGATACCCTTGGGCTCACGCAGCGCACCTGCACAGGCGATTCGAAGTTCGCGCGCGGCGCGGTCCAATCCGGCCGCCAGCGTCTGCCATTCGGCCAGACCTCGCGCATGGCTCAGGCCGGCAGCGAGCAGATCGCGGCCGAAGTCGATCACCAGGTGCGTCGACAGCATCGTGCCGAGGAACTGCAGTCCGGTCTCCACCAGTTGATGGGCCTCGTCGAACACCGCCGCATCCACGGTCGGCAGCAGTTCGGCAACACCGCTGTCGCGCAGCGAAAGATCGGCAAAGAACAGGTGATGGTTGACGACCACCAGATCAGCCGCCATGGCCTCACGCCGGGCCTTGACGACATGACAATCACGAAAACTCGGGCATTCGTTGCCCAAGCAGTTGTCTCGTGTGGAGGTCACCATGGGGATCACTGGCGAGCGGTCGTCGAGACCCTCCATCTCGGCCAGGTCACCGGTCCGGGTGGCCTGCGACCAGGTCTCGACCCGTGCCAGCGCACGCACCGCAAACCGGTCAGGCAACGAGCCGCCCTCGCGCGCTTGGACCAATCGGTGCAAGCAAAGGTAGCTGCTGCGTCCCTTCAGCAGCGCGATGCGTACCGGCAGGCCCAACGCATCTCGCAGGCGCGGCAAGTCACGCAAAAAAAGCTGATCCTGCAGACTCTTGGTCGCCGTGCTGACCAAGGCACGCCTGCCTGACAGCAACAGCGGCACCAGGTAGGCAAAGGTCTTGCCAACGCCGGTACCTGCCTCAGCCACCAAGGTGGCGCGGTCTTCGATGGCACGGGCCATCGCATCGGCCAATCGCAACTGAGGCTCACGCTCGACAAACCCAGGGTCGGCTTGCGCCAAAGCGCCATGAGGGCTGAGCGCATCGAGGGTGGCGTTGGCCAATGCACTGATCGGCTGGTCTGGCTGTTCGCTCGGCGCGTCCATGGGGGCTCTTGCTTTCAAGACATCGACGTGCTCGACCGGCCGATGTCCGGATCGTTCAACAGGTTTCAGCATCGCCCACCTAGGCAGGCCATGATGCCAGCATCAGCGGATCGAGTTCGGCTGCCATCTGAACGATCTGAACGATCTGGGCGATCTGGGCGATCTGAACGATGTGGACGATCTGGGCGATCTGATCTCGCAAACGCAGACTGCACTCCTTGAGACGCCCCGTCAAGTCTATCGCCTCCATCCTGCGTCGCGATGTCCGTCACGGCCGTTCAGGGCGGCAGACAACTTGTCGCCCTGACCTTTGGCCCGCGCCTCAGGTCAGTCCTGTGTCGACATCACGTCGCTCCAGTGCCAGGTATTCAGCCGACTGCATCTCCTGCAGCCTGGAGACCGTTCGCGCAAACTCGTGCACCAGCGGTCCTTCGGTGTAGAGCGCTTCGGCTGGCACTGCCGCCGAGAGCATCAGCTTGACCCGACGGTCATACAGCACATCGACCAGCAACGTGAAACGCCGTGCTTCGCTGGCCAGCCGAGGCAGCATCTGCGGCACATTCGACAACAGCAAGGTGTGAAACTGACGGGCGATTTCGAGGTAATCGTTCTGCGATCTGGGGCCGCCACACAGTGTGCGGAAATCGAACCAGACAACACCGCCTGCACGACGCAGCGCGCGCAATTGCCGGTGCTCAATGTGCAACAGCGGGTCCTGGTCGCGCACCTCGGCCAACTCGCTGAAGGTGGCTTGCAGAGACGCCTCAGCCGCCTCGTCTGCAGGACTCAGGTAAAGCATGGCCTGCTGCAGCGTGCGCTGGCGGTAGTCGGTGCCATGGTCAACGTCAATGACCTCGAGCTCGTCCTTGAGCATGTCGATGGCCGGCAGGATACGGTCTCGGTGCAGGCCGTTGGGGTAGAGGCCATCCGGATGGAAATTCGAGGTCGTGACAATGGCCACCCGGTTCGCAAACAGCGCGGCGAGCAAGCGGTGCAGGATCATCGCGTCGGTGACGTCTGCGACATGGAACTCGTCAAAGCAGATCAACCTGAAGCGCCGGGCAATGCGCTTGCCGAGTTCATCCAGCGGGTCGACCGTACCCTTGAGCTCCTGCAGCTCGTGGTGTACCTCGCGCATGAACTCATGGAAGTGCAACCGAGTCTTGCGCGTCAGCGGCACCGACTGGAAAAAGCAATCCATCAGAAAGCTCTTGCCGCGTCCGACGCCGCCATACATGTAGACCCCGCGAGGGATCGGCGGACGCAGCAACAGCTTGGTCACCGCATTGCTGCGACGCGCCTTGTAGGCCGCCCATTCGTTTTCGCAACGCTCGAGCGAATCCACGGCGCGAAGCTGAGCAGGATCGCTCTTGAAGCCTCGCTCGGCCAAAGTGGCTAGGTAAAGTTCACGAACGCTCAAGATGTTGTCGTCCAAGTTCACACCAGGGTCCTTGTGCGGATCCGGCGCTGCCGGCCAGGCGCCCTGTCGGACGTACCGACAGGCGCACGGCGCGAGGTTTCAAAAGTTCAAGGTGCGCTTGTCCACCGCCAGCGCGGCTTCCTTGGTGGCCTCGCTCAGGCTGGGGTGGGCATGGCAGATGCGTGCAATGTCCTCGGCCGATGCCTTGAAAGCCATCGCGACGACCGCCTCGGAAATCAGTTCGCTGGCAAACGGGCCGATGATGTGAACGCCCAGAATCTCATCGGTCTCGGCGTCGGCCAGAAATTTTACGAACCCAGTGGTATCGCCCAAGGCTCGCGCCCGCCCATTGGCCATGAATGGAAACTGGCCTGCCTTGTAAGCCCGTCCCGCGGCCTTGAGCTGCTGTTCGGTTTGGCCGACCCACGAGATCTCGGGTGAGGTGTAAATCACCCAGGGCACCAGATTGAAGTCGACATGCCCATGCTGACCGGCGATGCGTTCAGCCACGGCCACGCCCTCTTCTTCGGCCTTGTGCGCGAGCATTGGTCCCCGCACGACGTCGCCGACTGCCCACACGTTGGGCAGGTTGGTCTTGCAGTCGGCATCGACGATGATCGCGCCACGCTCGTCCAGCGCCAAGCCGACGCCGGCAGCGTTCAAACCGGTGGTGTTGGGCATCCGACCGATCGAGACGATCAAGCGCTCAACGTCCAGCGTCGCTGCCTCGCCCTTGGCGTTGGTGTAAGCCACCACCACGCCCTTCGTATCGGCCTGAACGCTAGCGATCTTGACGCCGAACGCGAACTTCAGGCCCTGCTTGGTGAAGGCCTTGAGCGCCTCCTTGGCGACGCCCTCATCGGCTGCGCCAAGAAAACCGGGCAGCGCTTCAAGGATCGTCACCTCGGCGCCGAGCCGGCGCCAAACCGAGCCCATCTCCAGCCCGATCACACCCGACCCGATCACACCCAGCGTCTTGGGAACGGCGCCAAGGCGCAGCGCACCGTCATTGGACAGGATGCGGTCCTCATCGAAAGCGGCGCCGGGCAATTGGCGGGCGCTCGATCCGGTGGCGACGATCACATGCTTAGCGCTCAGCGTCGCGTCTGCAGTGCCGCTGACGCTGACCTCATAGCCGCCACTCTCGGCCTTGACGAACGCACCGCGGCCATGGAAAAAACTGACCTTGTTCTTTTTGAACAAGTACAAGATGCCGTCGTTGTTCTGCTTGACCACCTGGTCTTTGCGGCCCAGCATCTTGGCCACGTCCAGGGTCAAGTTCGACAGTCCGATGCCGTGGTCGGCAAAGTGATGACTGGCCTGGTCGAAGTGCTCGCTCGACTGCAGCAATGCCTTGGAGGGAATGCAGCCCACGTTGGTGCAGGTACCACCGGGCGCGGGGCCACCTTGGTTGTTCTTCCACTCGTCGACACAGGCGACGTTGAAACCGAGTTGCGAGGCGCGGATGGCGGCGATGTAGCCGCCGGGGCCGCCGCCGATGACGATAACGTCGAATGACTTGGACATGATGTTCCGAAAAAACGCTGAAAAAGAGGCCCCGACTCACTCGGCCGGCACGAAGATCCACAGCAGCAGATAGAGGATCAGACCGGTGCCGCCGAACAGCAGCAACACCGTGAGGACCAAACGCCAAACCCAGCTCTCGACGCCGGTGGCGACGGACAAACCACCGCAGACGCCACCGATCCATCGGTCGGACGACGATCGGCGGAAGCGATTGACCACCGCTACCGCCGCCGACGTTTCAGGCGGCAGCGCGGCGGAGCCGTCGAGCAGACGCTGCTTCGCACGCCCGAACTCCGTGTCCGTTAACACACCGCGTGCGCGCAACTCGTCAAGCTTGTGAAGTTCATCAGCGAGAGACATATTGGCGCCCTTTGAGATGGCCAGCGGCCATCAGGTTCAGGGAATGAACCGGATACTGGAAACCGAATCAGATGTCGAACATCAGATATCGAACAGCAGACGCGCAGGGTCTTCCAGCGCTTCTTTCATCGTCACCAATCCCAGCACGGCCTCACGGCCATCGATGATGCGGTGGTCATAGCTCATCGCCAGGTAGTTGATCGGACGCACCACGACTTGCCCGTTCTCAACCACTGCCCGGTCCTTGGTGGCATGCACCCCGAGGATGGCCGACTGCGGCGGGTTGATGATCGGCGTGGACAGCATCGAGCCAAAGGTGCCGCCGTTGCTGATCGAAAAGGTGCCGCCCATCAGCTCTTCGATGCCGAGCTTGCCGTCCTTGGCCTTCTGGCCGAATTCGGCAATCTTCTTCTCGATGTCCGCAAAGCTCATCTGGTCTACGTTGCGCAGCACAGGCACGACCAAGCCGCGCGGCGAGCCCACCGCGATGCCGATGTCGAAATAGCCGTGGTAAACGATGTCGTTGTGGTCGACGCTGGCGTTGATGATGGGGTACTTCTTGAGCGCCGCCACGGCCGCCTTGACGAAGAAGCTCATGAAACCGAGCTTGACGCCATGCTCCTTCTCGAACTTGTCTTGAAACTTCTTGCGCATGTCCATCACCGGGGCCATGTTGACCTCGTTGAAGGTGGTCAGGATGGCGTTGGTTGACTGCGACATCACCAGGCGCTCGGCAATGCGGGCACGCAGGCGTGACATCGGCACGCGCTGCTCGGGCCGATCGCCCAGACCCATGCCGACGGGCGTCGCCACGGTCGGTAGCGGCTTTGTCGGCGTCGGTGCAGCGGCCGATGACGTTGCCGATGCAGAGGCCGATGCGGGGGCGGGGGCGGGGGCCGTTGCCGATGCAGACGCCACGGATGAAGACAGCGCAGCCAGCACATCGCCCTTGGTGATGCGCCCATCCTTGCCCGTGCCAGCCACGGAACCTGCCGCGAGTTGCTGGTCGGCCATCAGCTTGGCCGCAGCGGGCATCATCACGTCGCGCTTGCCGGCCACACCGCCGCCCACAACGCCGCCCACACCGTCGGCCGCACTGCCGGCCGCAGCGCTGGTCGCCGCGGCTGGTGCCGCAGACTGCACCACCGCACCCGCCTTGCCTGCGGTGTCAATGCGCGCAATCACCTGGTCGCTCGCCACGGTCGCGCCATCGGGCTCTACACATTCCGCCAGCACGCCAGCAGCCGGCGCGGGGACTTCGAGCACGACCTTGTCGGTCTCGACTTCGATGATGATCTCGTCGATGTTGACATACTCGCCGGGCTTCTTCTTCCACTGCAGCAAGGTGGCTTCGGCCACCGATTCGGACAGCTGCGGGACTTTGACTTCTACGATTGCCATGTTGTTTCTCGATTCGTTTCAAACGAACACCGATTCGGGTGTCCCGCTGTGCATGGGCGTCACGCCGAGGCGACGACCATGCGCGGCGACGCATGCTGGCGCCCAAAGCGCCAGGCATCAGATCACTTGGTCAGCACAAAACCTTTGAGCTTGCCAAAAGCCTGATCCAGCAGGGTTTTTTGCTGTTCCTGGTGCAAATGGGCATAGCCCACGGCTGGCGAAGCCGAAGCCGGGCGCCCAGCGTAGCCCAGTTTTTGACCATCCGCCAAGTTCTCGTGAATCGTGTGCTGCACAAAGAACCAGGCGCCCTGGTTCTGCGGCTCATCCTGGCACCACACCACCTCGCTGACATTGGCATATTTCTTGATCTCGGCAGCGAACGCTTTGTGCGGGAATGGATAGAGCTGCTCGAGACGGATGATCGCCACATCGTTCGCCTTCCTCTCCTCGCGCTTCTTGACCAAGTCGTAATAGACCTTGCCCGAGCAGGCAATGATGCGTTTGACCTTGTCATTGACGAGGTCCGCGCTTTGCTCCGGCATCACCGTCTTGAACTCACCCTTGGTGAAGTCGGACAGCGGGGACGTGGCATCCTTGTTTCGCAGCAGCGACTTCGGCGTCATGATCACCAGCGGCTTGCGGAATTGGCGCACCATCTGCCGACGCAGCACATGGAAGATCTGGCTGGCCGAGGTCGGCTGCACGATCTGCATGTTGTTGTCAGCGGCCAACTGCATGAAGCGCTCCAGACGGGCCGAGCTGTGCTCTGGGCCTTGGCCCTCGTAGCCATGTGGCAGCAACAGCACGATGCCGTTGGCACGGCCCCACTTGACCTCGCCAGAGGCAATGAACTGGTCAATCACCACCTGCGCGCCATTGACGAAGTCGCCGAACTGGCCTTCCCAGATGGTCAAGGTGTTGGGCTCGGCCGAGGCGTAGCCGTACTCGAAGCCCAACACCGCCTCTTCGGACAGGATGGAGTCAATCACCACAAACGGCGCTTGGCTGTCGGCGACATGCTGCAGCGGGGTGTAGCTGCCGACATCCCACTTTTCGCGGTTTTGGTCGTGCAGCACGGCATGCCGATGCACGAAGGTCCCACGGCCGCAGTCTTCGCCCGACAGCCGCACCGCATAACCACTGGCCACCAGTGAGGCATAGGCCAAGGTCTCGCCCATGCCCCAGTCAATGTTGATCTCGCCACGGCCCATCGCGGCGCGGTCGGCCAACACCTTCTCGACCAGTGAATGGACCTTGAAGTTCGGCGGCACCGTGGTCACGCGCTCGGCCAGTCGTTTGACCTCGGCCAGTGGCAGCGCCGTGTCAGCGGCATCAGTCCATTTCTTGCCGAGGAAGGGTGACCAATCGACCGCGTACTTGCTCTTGAAATTGGTCAGCACCGGGTCCATCGTGTGCCGGCCTTCGTCGAAGGCCGCGCGCAACTGCTTGACCATCTCTTCGGGGCCACCCTCTGGCAGCACGTTCTGCGCCACCAGCTTGTCGCCGTAAAGCTTGCGGGTGCCCGGGTGCTTGGCAATCACCTTGTACATCAGCGGCTGCGTCAGCGCCGGCGTGTCCTGCTCGTTGTGGCCGAGTTTGCGGAAGCAGATGATGTCGACCACCACGTCCTTCTTGAACTGCTGGCGGTAATCGAGTGCCAATTGGGTACACAGCACCACGGCTTCCGGGTCGTCGCCGTTCACATGCAGGACCGGGGCCTCGATCATCTTGACAACATCGGTGCAGTAGAGCGTCGAGCGTGAATCGCGCGGGTCGCTGGTCGTGAAGCCGATCTGGTTGTTGATGACGATGTGCAGCGTGCCACCCGTGTAGTAACCGCGGGTCTGCGCCAGCGCCAAGGTCTCCATCACGACGCCCTGCCCGGCAAAAGCCGCATCGCCATGCACCAGCACCGGCAGCACCTCGGCACCGGTGACGTCGCCGCGGCGGTCCATCCGCGCCTTGACCGAGCCCTCGACCACCGGATTGACGATTTCCAAATGTGAAGGATTGAAGGCCAGCGTCAGGTGCAGCGGGCCGCCAGGGGTGGTGATGTCGCTCGAGAAACCCTGGTGGTATTTGACGTCGCCAGACGGCAGGTTCTCGGGCGCGGTGTGGTCAAACTCGGCGAACAAATCCTTGGGCATCTTGCCCAAGATGTTGACCAGCACATTCAGCCGGCCCCGGTGCGCCATGCCGATCACCAACTCCTGCACGCCATGGGCGCCAGCGCGCTGCACCACCTCGTCCATTGAGGCGATGAAGCTTTCACCGCCCTCGAGCGAGAAGCGCTTCTGGCCAACGTACTTGGTGTGCAGATAGCGCTCCAGACCCTCCGAAGCGGTCAGCCGATCCAGGATATGCCGCTTCACCTCAACGCCGAAACTGGGCTTGCTGCGGATCGACTCGAGCCGCTCTTGCCACCAGCGCTTCTCAGCCGGGTCGGTGCAGTGCATGTACTCGGCACCAACGGAGCCGCAATAAGTCTCGCGCAGCGCTTGCACGATCTCGCGTAACGTCATGTTCTCGGACTTGCCGAAATACGTGTTCGCGGCACTGAACGTGATGTCCATATCGGACTCACTCAAGTCGTAGAAAGCCGGCTCGAGTTCGGGAATCTTGGGTCGCTCGGTGCGCTTGAGCGGGTCCAGATCGGCCCAGCGAGAACCCAGGAATCGATAGGACGCAATCAGCGATTGCACATGAACCTGCTTGCGCGCGACCGCCAGATCTGCGGAACTGGCTTTCAGCGCGAAAGCATTCGCCTTGGCGCGCTGCGCGAAGGATTCAACCACCGGTGCATGCGCCACATCACGCGACTGCGAACCGTCGGCGGCGGGCACGTTCTGCAGGTTGTCGAAGTAGCTGCGCCAGGTGTCGGGCACACTGCCGGGGTTGTCGAGGTAAGCCTCGTAGAGTTCCTCAACATAAGGGGCATTGCCCCCGAACAGGTGCGAATTGGACCTGTGTTGCTGCATCATCGCTCGCTCACCTTCTGCCCCGGTCTGCAGGGCTTCGATGGGTTGATCAACCTTCCGCGGCCCGGCTCGACCGGTAGGCGGATTGCGACCCGTCTTGCTAAAAATCTCAATCAGTCAAAAACCGATCAGCAAGGGGCACGAAAGGCGTTATTTTTGCTCAATGAGCGAGACTGTAACACCCTTGCAGTCAAGCACCGGCATGCCACCAGACAACAGCCAAGCTTCGATTTCGCTGACAAATTCGCCTCTGGATGGCCCTGCGCAGCGTCTCACCCGCCCAAATCATCGCATCAGTCTTGGTGACCCTGAAGCCGCCGAAGCTGTGGGTTATGCAGCGGCACCCGCTTCAGCGCCGCCCACCCAAGGCGCCAGCCGCCGCTGCCACAATCCAAACCGCTGAGGCCGCACTTTCACAGACGATCGAGTGCTGCTGAACGGCTGTTGCCGTTCAAGCCTGGGACGGGTTCGCCTCCAGGAAGTCGCAAGCCAATTGCGCCAGTGCCCGCACGCCAGGCAGCAAGCAGCCTTCATCGACAAAGAATCGGGGCGAGTGATTCGGCGCGGCCTTGGCCAGTCCAGCAGCGCCCCCAGGCGTGACGCCGACAAAGAAGAACAGCCCCGGCACCACGCGCTGGAAGAACGAGAAGTCCTCTGAGCCCATGACCTTGGGCACCAGTTGCAATTGGTCGGCACCGACCACCCGGCGCAAGGTGGGCAACATCGTCTCGGTCAAGGCCGGATCGTTGACGGTCACGGGGTAATTCTTCTTGATGCAGACCGTGCAACCCGCGCGCGAGCCCCGGCTGATGGCCTCTGCCAGATAGGTCACCCGCTCGTGGATGTCATCGCGCATCCCTTCGTCGAAGCTGCGGATCGTGCCGCGCATCTCGACCGAATCGGGGATGATGTTCTCGCGCAGACCCCCCTTGATCGCGCCGATCGTCACCACTGCAGGCTCCTGCGTCAAGTCGATCTGGCGGCTGACAACGGTCTGAAGACCGATCACCACCTGGGCCGCCGTGACGATCGGGTCGACGCCATACCAGGGCATCGCGCCGTGGGTCTGGCGGCCATGAATCGTGATCTTGAGGTTGTCGGCGCTGGCCATCGCCGGGCCGGGCCGGTAGCCGATCACACCCAGTGGCAGACGCGAGGTCACGTGCAGGCCGAAGATGGCCGCCGGCCTGGGGTTGTCCATCGCGCCTTGCTCGACCATCATCTTGGCGCCGCCCTCCTCACCTTCCGGCGGCAATTCCTCAGCGGGCTGGAAGATGAACTTGACCGAGCCGCGCAGGCCAGCGCGCAATCCGGCCAGCACTTCGGCCACGCCCATCAGGATGGCGGTGTGGGCATCGTGACCACAGGCGTGCATCACCCCGACCTGCTCACCGTTCCAATCGGTGCGGACTTTGGATGCAAACGGCAGATCAACCTCTTCGGCCACCGGCAGCGCATCCATGTCAGCGCGCAGCGCGACCACCGGGCCGGGCAAACCGCCCTTCAGCAGCCCGACCACCCCCGTGTGCGCCACCTCGGTGCGAACCTCGTCGAAACCAAGCTTGCGCAAGTGCGCAGCAACGATTCCAGAGGTCCTGAACTCGCGGTTGCCGAGCTCCGGATGCTGGTGAAAGTCACGTCGCCAGGCGACGACCTGGGCTTGGAGGGCCTGCGCTGCGCTGTCAATCTGTGACGTCAGCGTGCTGGCGGGCAAGTCTTTATCGGACATGACGGTTCCTGTTGGACGGGCTTCAAACCCAGGTTGGACCCCCGCCGCCGAAACTGGCGCGTGAGGGCAAGCGCTGTCGCAGCGCTACAGCATCGCTACAGAAGCGCTAAAGAAGTCTCAAGCCGTGGCCACACCAGCCTCAGCCAGGCCGAGGCGATGGCGGGCCGCCGCGTACTCGCGCTTGAGTTGGGCGATGAACTCAGACACCGGCCTGACCTTGTCGATCGCGCCGATGCCTTGGCCACAGCCCCAGATGTCCTTCCAGGCTTTCTTGGCGCCACCGCCATCGACATTGCCAAAGTTCATCTTGCTCGGGTCGCTGACCGGCAGGTTGTCGGGGTCGAGGCCGGCGTTGCGGATCGAGGGCTTGAGGTAATTGCCGTGCACGCCGGTGAACAGGTTGCTGTAGACGATGTCGTCGGAGTTGGCGTCGACGATGGCCTGCTTGTGCGGGTCGGTGGCGCGTGCCTCCTCGGTGGCAATGAAGGCCGAGCCGATGTACGCGAAGTCAGCACCCATCGCCAGCGCGGCCAGCACCGCGTCGCCGGTGGCGATGCTGCCTGACAGCGCCAGCGGACCATGGAACCACTGGCGAATTTCCTGGATCAGCGCGAAGGGGCTCTTGGACCCGGCATGGCCCCCGGCGCCTGCGGCCACCGCGATCAGGCCGTCAGCACCCTTCTCGATGGCCTTGTGGGCATGGGTGTTGTTGATGATGTCATGCAGCACCACGCCGCCCCAGCCATGCACCGCTTCGTTGATGTCAACCCGCGCGCCCAGGCTGGTGATGATGATCGGCACCTTGTAGCGGGCGCAGGCTTCCATGTCGTGGTCTAGCCGGTCGTTACTCTTGTGCACGATCTGGTTGATCGCGAACGGCGCGGCCTTCTGTTCGGGATGGGCACGGTCCCAGGCCGCCAAGGTCTCGGTGATCTCGGCCAGCCAGTCATCGACCTGCGAGGACGGGCGTGCGTTGAGCATGGGCATGGACCCCACCACACCGGCCTTGCACTGCTCGATCACGAGCTTGGGGGTGCTGATGATGAACAGCGGCGAGCCGATGATCGGCAGCGGAAGCTTGGCGAGGGCAGCGGGCAAGGGCACAGGCAACTCCAACAGGAATGAGAACAATTTGTCAGTGTGCGAGCACTCTGGGCCAGGGACTATCACGCTTGAGACAGCGCGGTCAGATCCGCAGCCAGCGAGATCAGAACGCTTCGAGCGCCATTTCGGTGACGCCGGCTGACCCTTCGACGATGCTGTCGCGCAAACCTGGGGCCTTGCTCAGCAGATGGTCAGCATAGAAACGCGCGGTGCTGATCTTGGCGCGCATGAAGTCGGTCTCGACGCCTTCGGCCAGCCGGTCCTCGGCCACCAGCAGCGCGCGCGCCATCTGCCAGCCGGCGATCACATTGCCGGCCAGCATCAAGTAAGGCACGCTGCCAGCAAAAACCGCATTCGGACTCGCACGGGTCTGGCCGGCAACGAAATCCACCACGTCGAGCAAGGCCAAGCGGGCAGCGCTCAAGCGCTTGAGCATCGCACGCGCAGCCTCGCTGGGGCGTGCTGCCAGCAGGCCCTCAGTGGCCTGGATTTGGGCCGCAATGGCGCGCGCAGTGGCGCCGCCGTCGCGGGAGGTCTTGCGGCCGACCAGGTCGTTGGCCTGGATCGCCGTCGTGCCCTCGTAAATCGTCAGGATCTTGGCGTCGCGGTAATACTGGGCCGCACCGGTCTCCTCGATGAAACCCATGCCGCCGTGCACCTGCACGCCCAGCGAGGTGACCTCCAGGCTCATCTCGGTCGAATAGCCCTTGATCAGCGGCACCATGAACTCGTAGAACGCCTGGTTCTGCCGGCGCACCTCGGCATCCGGATGGGCATGGGCGGCGTCCTGCGCGGCCGCTGCCACCAGCGCCATCGCCCGACAGCCCTCGGTGTAGGCGCGCATCGTCATCAGCATGCGCTTGACATCGGGGTGGTGGATGATCGGCGCAGCGGTGTTCAACGAGCCATCGACTGGCCGACTCTGAACCCGGTCCCGGGCATAGGCCACGGCCTTCTGGTAAGCCCGCTCGGCCACCGCGATGCCCTGCACGCCGACCGCGTAGCGAGCGGCATTCATCATCACAAACATGTACTCCAGGCCGCGATTTTCCTGGCCGACCAAAAAACCCACGGCGCCAGGCCCGGCGCCGTTTGCATTGACCGCCGCCGTGCCGTCACCGTACTGCAGCACAGCGGTCGGGCTGGCCTTGATGCCCAGCTTGTGTTCGATGCTGACGCATTGCACGTCGTTGCGTGGGCCCAGCGAGCCGTCGTCATTGACCAGGAATTTCGGGCAGACGAACAGCGAGATGCCCTTGACGCCCTCGGGCGCGCCGGTCACCCGCGCCAGCACCAGGTGGACGATGTTCTCGGTCAGGTCGTGCTCACCGTAGGTGATGTAGATCTTGGTGCCGAACAGCCGGTACGTGCCGTCGGGCTGTGGCTCGGCCCGGCTGCGCACCGCAGCGAGATCCGATCCGGCCTGCGGCTCGGTCAGGTTCATCGTGCCGGTCCAGTCGCCGGCGATCATCTTCGGCAGGTACTTGGCTTTGAGGTCATCGCTGCCTGCGGTCAGCAAGGCCTCGATCGCACCGTCGGTCAACAAGGGGCACAGCGCAAAGCTCAGATTGGCGCTGTTGAGCATCTCGATACAGGCCGCGTGGATCAGTTTGGGCAATCCCTGGCCGCCGAAA
The DNA here is from genome assembly GCA_947448955.1 of Burkholderiales bacterium. Classification (GTDB taxonomy): domain Bacteria; phylum Pseudomonadota; class Gammaproteobacteria; order Burkholderiales; family Burkholderiaceae_C; genus Pseudaquabacterium. The sequence goes on along the minus strand of CANFPU010000048.1, from coordinate 155 downwards.
TCGACCGGGTGGTGCAAGCCTTGCCAACCACCTTCGGCAAACTGCCGGAAAGCCTCTTTGAAACCGGGCGTCGTCGTGACCCGCCCGTCCTTGAACGACGAAGGCTGCTGGTCACCCGCCCAGTTCAGCGGCGCGATCACATCTTGGTTGAGCTT
>CANFPU010000047.1 GCA_947448955.1 Burkholderiales bacterium | reverse complement strand
CGCGGCTGCAGGACTCGTGGTTGCCGCGGACAAACAACCAGGGTGCGGCAGCGACCAAGGGCGCTGCGGGGCGGAAGAAATCGGCCTCCCAGGTGTCGAGCCCATAACCCCAGGGGCCGCCGGCGCAGCCGGGCCGGCCGGGCGGGCACGGGCTTTCTCGGTAATGCAGGTCGCCCACATGAATCACCAGGTCGGGCTTGAGCGAGGCGGCGCTGCGGGCGATGGCAGCGAAAGGCCAGCGCGCTGGATCGTTGCAATCCTGGAAGGCGTTTTCCGACTGCTTCATGCGGCAACCGGTGTCGCCGACGAGCACGATGCGCTCGATTTGCGTTGGCGGCGGCGGCAGCGAGACGCGCCCGATCTGCAACTCACTGGCGCCCGCGGGCACGGCGACCTCGCAGCTGCGCTGGGCAAACTCGGCGGGCTTGACCTCGGCTTGGGCACCGCCCGTCCGGGCCGGGATGGTGGCGGGCTGCGATCGCGTGCGCATCACCGCCGAGCCACCGCGCCATCGCAGGCTGGGGCAGCTGGCGGCATCGGTCAGCGCCCGTGCGACCCACTGGCCATCCGACGCGGCCTGTACCCAGGCCCGGGTCACCTCGGGCTCTTGCGCGACCGTCGTGCAGCCAAGCACAGCGGCGACCAGCAGCAACGCGGTGCAGCCCCGGCCATGCCGCTGCCATCGCGATCTGGCGGGTTGCGCACCAGCAAGCGATGGCGGCGCGTCGCCCAGCGGGATTGCGGCGAATGGCGCCATCGGGTGACCGGGCAGAGGGTGCTCGGGTAGAGGCTGATGAGCCAGAGGCTGATCGGCCAGCGGCTGGCTTGAGCGCATGGTTTTGGCGCGCCGGGCTGCCGGTGCGAGGTCGTGATCGGAGGATGCAAGCTAGCGGCAAGTTGTGACGTCTTGATGACCTGCGTTGGTCTGGCGGCCGGCTGTGGCGGCAGTGTGTCGCGCTGATGCGATGTCACGGTCTTGTCTTAAACCGTCCGCAAGCTAGTCGATTCGCTGCAGTCCTCGGCAGCGCTGACGAACTGGAAACCCCATGAAAAAATTCTTCCCGCAACCCAAACTGGCCACTCTGGCGATTTCGCAGGCGATCGCTTTCCTGTTGGCACCGACCTGGGCTCAAGCGCAAGAGGCGACCACTTCGGTGGTGATCACCGGCAAGGCCGGCCCGACCGCCGTGCAGACCGCGCCGTCACAAGGCTCCTTGACCGCGCGTTCGGCGCAATCGCTGATCGACGATGCGTTCATCCGCAATTTCACGACACCGCAGGCTGATTACACCCAGCTCATCTCCAACACCCCGGGTGCGTTCAGCTACTCGCCCAACGGTGTTGGTCTGGGTGACACCAAGATCACGATGCGCGGTTTGTCCGACAGCAACATGGTCTACACGTTTGACGGCATCCCGTTCAATGACACCAACGGCGTCAGCCACCATTCCTGGGCCTATTTTCCGGCGCCTTCGCTGGGCGGCGTGATCGTCGACCGCGGCCCAGGCACCGCGGCCTCGATCGGCCAGGCCACTTTTGGCGGCACGGTGCATTTGCTGTCGCGCAAGCTCGAAGACGAGCGCCGCACCAGCGTGTCGGCATCGACCGGCACCTGGAACACGCGCATCCTGAGCCTTGAGCACGCGACTGGCAACTTCGGTGCCGACGGCAAGTCGAACCTGCTGGTCAATGTGCAGGACTTGAAGTCCGACGGCTACCAGACCTACAACAAGCAGGACCGACAGTTCATCTCGGGCAAGTTCCAGACCTCGCTGACGAGCAACACCACGCTGACGCTGTTCGGCGACGTCATGACGCTGAAGAACAACACGCCCAGCATCAAGGGCGTGACGCGCGCCAACCATGACGCTGGTCTGGACCAGGTGCTGCTCAGCGGCGACCCAGCGCAGCCCAATTTTTACGGCTTCAACTTCTACGACTTGAAGACCAACTTCGCCTACGCCGCCATCAACACCGATTTGGGCGACGGCTGGAAGCTCGAAGACAAACTCTACCGCTACCAGTACCACAACAAGCAGAACTACAACGGCACGACCATCAGCGCCAGCAGCGCGGTCGACAAGCTCAACTCCTACGTGACGATCGGCAACCTGTTGCGCGTGACGCGTGAGTCGGGCATGGGCACTTTGCGCGCCGGCCTGTGGCTCGACCGCGCCGACAGCTACCGCTACCAAATTCCGTCGGATCCGCGTACCTGGGTCGACCGGGCGACGCCCAATTTCAGCGAAACCTACATCACGACGACGGTGCAGCCCTACATTGAGTATGAGTTCAAGTTCGGCGACTCGCTGAAGGTCACGCCGGGCCTGAAATACGCGTCGTACAAGCAGGACTTCGTCCATCTGAAGGACAACGGCGGCGCGGTCGGTCCTTTGGGCGGCGTGTACAACGCCACCACCGGCGTGACCACCGGCGGTGCTGCCAGCCTGGCCCATTCGATCACTTACACCGACCTGCTGCCGTCGCTCGATGTGCACTACAAGTTGGCGCCGAACTGGACCGCTTACGCACAACTCGCCGCCGGAGACCAGATTCCCAGCACCAGCGTGTTCGATGTCAAGGACGCCAAGGTCTCGCCGGCGCCCAAGGCCACCAAAACCCAGACGCTGCAGTTCGGCACGGTGTGGCAGTCTGCCGAGATGTCCTTGGCCGCCGATGTGTACCACACCAAGCTCGATGGCGCCTACACGGCTTTGTCGCCTGACGCCAATGGCAATGTGGGCTATGTACTCAGCGGCACCCAGGTCACGCAAGGCATCGAGGCCGAAGCCAACTTGGTCCTTGGCAAGGGTTTCAGCGCCTATCTGGGCGCCACTTTGGGTAGCCTGAAATACGCCAGCGGTGCGATCTCAGGCCAATGGGTCGCTGGCGCACCCAAGGACACCCAGACCTTGGGTTTGAACTACCAGCAAGGCCCGTGGGCAGCCAATCTTTCGCTCAATCGCGTTGGCCGGATGTACAACGACGACAAGGCCGGCGCGCACCAGGCCTTCGTGATCGACCCGGTGGTGCTGACCAACCTGTTTGTCAACTACACCGTCAAGAGCCCGGTGGCCTTTGCCAAGCAGGCCAAGCTGCAGTTGGGCATCAACAACCTGATGAACCAGCACAGCATTGTCGGTATCGCATCGGCTGCCACCGGCAGCAGCAGTGCCAAGCCGTCTGCGGCCGATCTGCTGACCGTGCTGCCAGCGCGTAGCCTGACGATGACGGCGACGGTGGACTTCTGATCGCTGCGGGGCGGTTGGCAGCCGCCCGGCGATCAGCGCGCCGCTGAGCCCCCTTAGAGCCGCCCTCAGAGCCGCCCTCAGAGCGCCCCAGCGTCGGTCCTGTTCGGTCGTATCCGCACCTAGCCGTTCAGACGGCGGGCGCGGTGTCGAACTCCGCCAAGTCGGGTCGTTCGGTCATGCGCCAGTAGTCGACCAGGCGCCAGGGCATCGGCGAGAACACCCGGCCCTGGTCGTTGCGGTACCAGTTGCGCATGCCCGGGTGGGTCCAGACCAGGTCGGCGTGCTCGGCGTCGACACGCTGGTTGTAGTCATCGTGCACCGGCTGTTTGACCTCGACCGAGCCCAGGCCGTTTTCAAGCATCTCCCGCAGCATCGCGGTGACATAGCGGACCTGGCATTCGGTGACGAAGATCAGGCTGCCGCCGTGCGCCAGCCCGGTGTTGGGTCCGGTCAGCACGAACAGGTTGGGGTAGTCGGGTACGGTGATGCCGAGGTGGGCCTTCGGGTTGTCGGCGCCCCAGACCTGTTGCAGCGGGGTGCCGGAGCGCCCGCGGATGTCGATGGGCCACAGCATCTTGCCGGGCTCGAAGCCGGTGGCCAGCAGGATCACGTCGACGTGGTGGCGCCCGCCGTTGGCGTCGACGATCTCGGACCCATCGACATGATCGACCGCCTCGGTCACCAGCTCGACATGGGGCTGTTTCAAGGTCTGGTACCAGCCGTTGTCGATCAGGATTCGCTTGCCGTAGGGCGGGTAGCTGGGCAGGCATTTGGCGACCAGGTCCGGTCGGTCGGCGAGCTGCTCTTGCAGGTGGGCCGTGAGCTGCCGACGCTGGCTGTCGTTGCGGTGGTTCATCGCGCGTTCGGGGTGCGGCCAGTTCGGGTCGCGCCGCACCGTGGGCAGCAGCCCGTCGCCGAAACGCCACATCAGGCCGAAGCGGTACCAGGCGTAGTAATGCGGCACGTTCTCCAGCAGCCAGCGTGCTTGCACGCTGACGCTGCCGTGGTAATCCTGCGGGGGTCGGGCCCATTGCGGCGAGCGTTGGAACACGGTGACCTGCGCGGCCTGCGACGCGACGGTGCGCAAAAATTGCATCGAGCTGGCGCCGGTGCCGATGATCGCCACTTTCTTGCCGACCAACGGCACGTCGTGGCGCCACTGCGCTGAGTGCCAGCTCTGGCCGGTGAAGCCCGCCAGCCCCGGGATCGATGCCAGCTTGGGCCGGTTGAGTTGGCCTACCGCGGTGATCACCGCATCGACCCAGCGCTTGCGAACGCTGCCGTCGGCCTGGCGTGTGCTGACCGCCCACTGCTGGCGGTCCTCGTGCCAGGTCATCGCGTCGGCCTCGACGCCGAACTCGATGTGGCGACGCAGGTCGAGGTCGGCCACGACCCGGCGCTGGTAGTCCCAGACCTCGCCGCGCTTGGCGTAGTTGCTGGTCCAGCCCAGGTTGGGCGCGAACGAGTAGGAGTAGAAGTGGTTCGGCGTGTCGACGCCGGCCTCGGGGTAATGGTTCTCGAGCCAGGTGCCGCCGACATCGGCGTTCTTCTCGATCACCTCGAACGCGATGCCCATCTGCTGCAGTCGGAAGGCTGCGCACAAGCCCGAAAAGCCTGCGCCGATGACCAGCACTTTGAAGCGTTTCAGTCGCTCGGGCTGGGGATCGGCGCGCCAGCCCAGCCGCCGGTCGCGCAAGCCCATTTCCTCCATCGCCATCGGCACGTACTCGGGCGGCAGCGGCTCGCCGAGGCACCAACTCATCATCGCCGCCATCGCCTCATCACTGGGCAGCGGCGGCAACGCGCGCGCGCCATGGGCGAGTTCATCGAGCAGGGTCGAGACCGCGTCGCGCACCGTCTGTTGGGCCTCGGGCGACAGCCCGCCCGAGGATTCCGCGAAGATCGAAATGTCGCGTTTGGGGCGGAACGGGTCCTGCAGCCATTTCGGGTCTTGCGTGATCTGCGCCAGACACATCAGCAGCGTCGGCACCGAGGCGTCGCGCAGCGCGGCCTCGCGTTGGGGATCGGTCATGCGGGGGAAGCTCCAAAGATTCACCCATTTATAGCCTACCTCGGTCGGCCATCGTCAGGCTGGGTAGAGCGGCGGCGCCAGGCTGCCAGCCACCGTCGCCGTCCCCGGCATGACAAAGCGGCGGCTGGCGCTGGTGCACACTTTGCAGTTGGATTGCACCCCCTCAACAGACATTTTGGAGACTTGCCCCATGGGACCCTTGACCGGATTGCGCGTTGTCGAATTGGCCAGCATCGGCCCTGGGCCGCTGTGCGCCATGTTGCTGGCCGACCTGGGCGCCGAGGTGCTGCGGATTGACCGCGTCGAGCCTGGCGACCTGGGCATTCCGACCTCCACCCGCTTCGACGTCTCCGGCCGCAACCGCCGCTCGATTGCACTCGACATCAAGCAGCCTGCGGGCCGCGACGCGGCGTTGCGGCTGATCGACCGCGCCGACGTGATGATCGAGGGCTGGCGCCCCGGCGTTGCCGAGCGCCTGGGCATGGGCCCTGAGGTCTGCCTGGCGCGCAACCCTGGCCTGGTGTTCGGCCGGATGACCGGTTTCGGCCAGAGCGGTCCGCTGTCGCAGGCCGCCGGTCACGACCTGAATTACATCGCGCTGACTGGTGCGCTGCACGCGATTGGCGGCAAGGACAAGCCGGTGCCGCCGCTCAACCTGGTCGGCGACTACGGTGGCGGCGCGCTCTACCTGGCTTTCGGTCTGCTGGCGGCGATTTTCGAGCGCAGCCGCTCCGGCCAGGGACAGGTCGTTGACGCGGCGATGGTCGACGGTGTCACCTCACTGATGACGATCTTCCATGGCCTGGCGGCATCCGGTCGCTGGGACGTCGAGAAGCGCAATGCCAACCTGCTCGACGGCGGTGCGCCCTATTACGACACCTATGCCACGGCTGATGGCAAGTGGGTGTCGATCGGCGCGATCGAGCCCAAGTTCTTTGCCGAGATGGTGCGGCGTGCCGGGATCGACCCCAAGTTCATCGCGTTGCAGAACGACCGTCGCAGCTGGCCCGAACTGCGCGAGGCGATGGTCGCAGCGTTTGCCGGCAAAACCCGCGATGAATGGTGCAGCTTGCTCGAAGCGACCGATGCTTGCTTCGCGCCGGTGCTGACGCTCGCCGAAGCGCCGCACCACCGCCACGCGCTCGACCGCGGCGGCTTCATCCAGATCGACGGCGTGACCCAGGCCGCCCCGGCGCCGCGCTTCTCGCGCAGCCAGCCTGCAGTGCCGACCCCGGCGGTCAGGCCAGGGACCCACACCGACGCGATCCTGGCCGATGCCGGTTTCAGCACGGCCGAGATCGCTGCGCTGCGCGCAGCTGGCGCAGCTTCGGGAGCCTGAGATGAGCGAGCAGTCGGAAAAGATGATCCTCCCGCCGGCCACGGCAGTGCCTGCGGTGCCCCGCGCGGCCGCCTCGCTGATCGTGCTGCGTGATGCGCCGCGCGGCATGGAGGTGCTGATGCTGCGCCGCGCCGAGCGGCCCGGCGACCAAAACAGCGGCGCCACAGTGTTCCCTGGCGGCCTGCTCGACAAGAGCGATCGCGGCCACTACGAGCGCTGCAGCGGGCTCGATGACGCTGCGGCCAGTGCGCGGCTGGGCTTGCCCAGCGATGGGCTGCACTACTGGGTGGCTGCGGTGCGCGAATGCTTCGAGGAAGCCGGTCTGCTGTTCGCCACCGACGCCAGTGGCGCGGTGGTCGATCTGCACGCACTGCCAGCCGATGAGGTGGTGGCGATGCGTCACGCGCTGCACACCAACGAGATCGGCATGGCCGAGGTCTGCGAGCGCTTCAACGTGCGGCTGGCCGCCGACCGCTTGGCCTATTACGCGCACTGGATCACACCGCTGGGCATGCCCAAGATCTTCGACACCCGTTTCTTCGTTACCGAAGCACCGGCTGGCCAGACCGCCGTGCACGATGCCAAGGAGACGGTCGAACAACTGTGGTTGACCCCCGCCGAGGCCGTCTCGCGAGCGCGCGACCTCAAGCTGATGAATGTCACCGAGCGCGAGCTCAAGCACCTGAGCACCTTCCAGCGCGCCGCCGATGTGGTGGCCTGGGCGCGCGCGCAAGCCACCATCCCGCTGAACCGGCCGCGCGTCGGCCAGTCGGCCAAGGGCCGCACGCCGGTCAACCTGGGCGACTGGGCCTATGCCGAGTTGGGCCGCATCGACCCCGAAGGCCGGGGCCAGGCCAGTGTCGAACTGGTGCCGGGCAAGCCGGTGTGGTTGTCGCCGCGGGTGCTGCGCGTGACGGCCGACAACGGCAGCATGATGACCGGCCCGGGCACCAACGCCTACTTCATCGGCGCGCCGGGCAGTGATGATTGGGCCTTGCTCGACCCTGGCCCGGGTGATGCCGCCCATGTCCAGGCCTTGCTGGCGGCTGCGCCCGGCCGCATCACCCGCATCCTCGTCACCCACACCCACAAAGACCATTCGCCGGCGGCTGTGGCGATGCGCGAGGCCACTGGCGCGCCGACGATGGGCCGTGTCGCCGACTATCCTGAGTGGCAGGACACCGATTTCCAGCCGCAGCAGGTGCTGGCCGATGGCGACCGGCTGCCCCTGGGTGAGGGCGTGACCCTGCGCGTGATCCACACCCCGGGCCATGCCAGCAACCACCTGTGCTACTTGCTCGAGGAGGAAAAACTGCTGTTCACCGGCGACCACCTGATGCAAGGCAGCACGGTGGTGATCAACCCGCCTGACGGGGACATGTCGGTCTATATCGCGTCTTTGCGCCGCTTGCTGGACGAAGACCTGGAGTGGTTGGCGCCAGGTCACGGCTTCTTGATCGACCAGCCGCACACGGTGGTCAACAAGACCATCGCCCACCGACTGGGCCGTGAAGCCAAGGTGCTGGCCGCGCTGCAAGCCCAGGCCGGACCGACCAGCGAAGCCGTACTGGTCGCGGCGGTCTACGCCGACACGCCCAAGGCGCTGCATGCGATGGCGCTGCGCTCGCTGCGGGCGCACCTGCTGAAGCTGCGCGAAGACGGCCGCGCGGCGGGTGACGCCGGCAGCGCCTGGCAGGCGGTGGCATGACAGCGCCCGATTTCAGCGCCGCGCACGGCGTGCTGCAGGCCGAGGTGGCCGCCGACCGCCTGGCCGGCGTGTCGGCCGCCACCATGCGCCACGGCGTGCTGATCGACGAGTTCTGCACCGGCCTGGCCGACCGCGAGGCCGGCGAGGCGCTGCGGCCCGACCACATCCACCGTGCGTTTTCCAACACCAAGCTCTTCACCACCGTGCTGGTGCTGATGCTCGCCGACGAAGGGCATTTCGGCCTGGACGACCCGCTCAAGGCCTGGATGCCGGCTTTCGGGCAGGTGCGGGTGCTGCGTCCCGGTGCCACCTCGCTGGACGATACCGAGCCGCTGGCGCGCGACATCACTATCCGCCACCTGATAACCCACCAGGCAGGCCTCTGCCACGGCGTTTTCGACCCCGAATCGCTGCTGTACAAGGCCTACCACGCCACCGGCGTGCGGGGCATCGCCACCACGCTGGCCGAGCAGATGGACTTACTTGCCCAACTGCCGCTGGCTTCCCAGCCCGGTGCGCGTTGGGAATACGCGCTGGGCATCGACGTGCTGGCGCGGCTGTGTGAGCTGGCCACCGGCCAAACCTTCAGTCAAGCGCTGCAGGCACGGTTGTTCGGCCCGCTCGGGCTGGTCGACACCGGCTTTGTGCTGCGGCCCGACCAGGTGCCGCGCCTGGCCGCGCTGTACAAGGGCGACCTGCTCGATGTGATGAAGCCCGGTCTTGAGCGGCTGGACGCCACGCCGTGGCCCGAGGCCTACCTCAAGCCGGTGCCGCGCCAGTCGGGTGCCGGCGGCCTGTTCACCACCCAGGCCGACATGCTGTCGCTGCTGCGCCATTTAATGCCGGGCCAACCCTCGGCGCTGCTGAAGCCGGCCACGCTGACAGCGATGTTCAGCGATCAGCTGCCAGGGGCCAGCTGCGTGCAACTGCCCGACACCGGCCCCGTGCACAGTCTGGGCTTCGGCCTGGGTGGTGCGCTTTCGCGGCGGCCCTGGCGAGGGCAGCCCCCGGCCGTGGTGGGCGAACTGCAATGGGGCGGCCTGGCCGGCACGCATTGGTTCATCTCGCCCGCCACCGGTCTGGCTGGCGTGGTGATGGCGCAGCGCCACTTCGGCTTCTGGCACCCGTTCTGGTTCGAGTACAAGGCGCGGCTGTACCAGGCCGCGGGCTGAACGCTAGGGGCAGGCGGCGAGGCCGGCGACTGTTCACTGCGCCGGGTGAGCGGGCACTGTCAGACCGAGCCTGATGCCGTTGATTGCCAGCGACCCGCAGCTACCGGTGAGGGTCGGGCCGGCAGGGTCTGCCAGCGCGGAGCTTGCTGACTCTGGTGCCCAGTGTTCTGCTGACCCCGTCGGCACCAACACACCGAGGACAGACGCGCCAAGAGGCTTGGGGTCGTCAACTGCCGTAGTTTGCCAAATTTTGCCAATCCCATTAGGATCACGGCATGAGTACGATGAACATCTCACTCCCGGAAGCACTGAAGTCCTTCGTCGACGAGCAGGTCAACAGCCGCGGCTTCGGGACCAGCAGCGAGTACCTTCGAGAGCTGATCCGTAAGGATCAGGAGCGCCTTCAGCTGCGGGGATTGCTGCTCGCCGGCGCCAGTTCCAAGGTGGCCGCTGCGGCTGACAGCGCGTACTTCGCGACGCTGCGAGATCGGATCGGCAGCCGAACCGCGGCGTGAAACTTGTGACGGGCATCGTCCCACGAGAGCTCGCCAACAGGGACGTGGAGGAAGCAATCGACCACTACTTGGTCGAAGCCACCGCGAAGGTTGCTCTGGGGTTTGTCGACGAGCTCGAGAAAGCCTACGCTCACATTGCGAGGCATCCGACGTCGGGGTCGCCGCGTTATGCGCACCAGCTGGGACTCGCGGATCTGAGATTTTGGCCACTTGGGCGCTACCCTTACCTGGTCTTCTACGTCGAGTGCGATGAGCACATCGACGTCTGGCGCGTGCTACACGAACAGCGAGATATCCCGGCGTGGATGAACGAGGCGTGAGTTCACGCTTTTGCGTTTAGAGGCACGAAGACCACGGGTCGCTGTCTGCGCGGCCTCCGACGGGATCAACAAGCGATGGACGGCTTTGCCGCGGAAGCGACTGCTCGAATCAGCTCAATGAACGGCCGATCATCCACAGCACGCAAGCCAGCCCGTCGAACCGGGTACAAGACCTAGATTGCCAGCGCCGCGCCGATCCCCCACACTGCAGGCTTTTCCGGGGGATCTCAGCATGGCAAGCGAAAAGTCGAAGACGGCGATAGGCACGGGCGGGATACCGCCGGCGGACTGGCTGGCGCGCCAAGCGAGCGAAGAAATTCTCGAGCCCTCGCTGCCCATCGTCGACCCGCACCATCATCTTTGGGACCGCGCCGGCCACCGCTACCTGCTGGATGAGTTGCTCGCCGACACCGGCAGTGGCCACAAGGTGATCGCCACAGTGTTCGTCGACTGCGTGGCCTTCTACCGAAAGGCCGGGCCAGCCGAGCTGAAGCCGCTGGGCGAGACCGAGTTCGCCAACGGCGTCGCGGCGATGGCCGCCAGCGGCGTTTATGGCGACACGCAGGCCTGCGCGGCCATCGTCAGCCATGCCGATCTGACCAGGGGAGCGGCGGTGCGCGAGGTGCTCGAAGCCCAGATCCGGGCCGGCAACGGGCGCTTTCGCGGTATACGCCACGCCGGCGGTTGGGATGCCAGCCCCGAGATCCGCAACAGCCACACCCATCCGCCCGAAGGCCTGTACGGCCAAGCCGCTTTCCGCGAAGGCTTCGCGCAGCTCGCGCCCTTGGGGCTGTCGTTCGAGGCCTGGCAGTACCACCCGCAGCTGCCCGAGGTGATTGCGCTGGCAAGGGCTTTCCCGCAGACATCAATCATCCTCAACCATGTCGGCGGGCCGCTGGGCGTCGGGCCTTACGCCGGGCAGACCGAATCGGTTTTCGCGCACTGGAAGCAGGGCATGGTCGAGCTCGCGAGCTGTCCCAACGTGACGGTCAAGCTTGGCGGGCTGGGCATGCGCATCGGCATGTTCGACCTGCATCTGCGCGACCAGCCGCCGAGCTCGCAACAGATCGCCCAGGCCTGGCAGCCCTGGATGGAGACCTGCATCGAGGCCTTCGGTGCCGATCGCTGCATGTTCGAGAGCAACTTCCCGGTCGACAAGATCACGTCGGGCTATGCGGTGCTGTGGAACGCCTTCAAGCGCATCGCCGCGGGCGCATCGGCCGACGCGAAGACCGCGCTGTTCAGCGGCACCGCGAGCCGGGTCTACCGGCTCTGAAGCGTCTCAAGCAAATGTGGCTTTGCCACTTTGTTTGACCCCCATGGGGGGCGGCCGGCCTCGGGGCGCTCAGTCGTCGTTGACGGTCTGGTGCTCGGCCGGCAGGATGATCTCGAGCAGCTCGCAGTCGTCCGACCAGCCCAGCACCCGGTGGCGTAGGCCCGGCGGCTGGGTCCAGCATGAGCCTGCGCGCATCAGCTGCGGTCCCTGGCCTTCGAACTCGGTCTTGAACCAGCCCTTGAGCACATAGACCATCTGGAATTGCACCTCGTGATGGTGGCGCCCGCCGAAAGCCTCGGCATAGGGTGCGGTCATCCGGATCACCTGCGCGGTGGCCAGGCCTTGGGTGGCCGCTGCAACGCCCAGGTCGCGGTAAGCCGAGTAAGGGCGCAGGCCACCGGTTTTGAAATCGGCCTCGTCCAGGTGACTGACCGAGAAGCGTTGTTCGGTGTCTGACATCGTGGTCTTTCAAAGAGTTGTCGTGCCTGGCGCGGCCTGCGTCAGCGCGCAAACTGGCGTGCGAATCGGTAAGCGAATCGGTAAGCTAATCGGTAAGCGAGTCGGTGAGCGAATCAACATGCGAATCAACGCGCGAATCAGCGAACAAGGCGCGGCAACCCGGCCGCCTGCTCGCCGACCTCGAACAGCAGCGCCGCACTCATCGTTAAGCCTTCGCGCATCAGCGGCGCCAGCACATGTTCGTTGGGCGCGTGCTGCGAGCAAGCCGGGTAGCTGTGCGGTATCCAGACCGTCGGCAGCCCGAGGATGTCGGCGAACACGTCATTGGGCAGGCTGCCGCCCAGGTTGGGCAGCAGCGCGGGGGTCACGCCGGTCGATTTCGCCAGACTGGCCAACGCCAACCGAACCCAGGCGTTGTCGGGATCCAGCCGGGTCGCCGCCATCACTTTGGGCTCGCTGACGGTGATGTCGGCATGGCCCAGCTCGGCCAGTCGGGCCAGCACATGCTCGCGGATCCGGCGCGCGTCGGTGCCGACGACAAAGCGCAGCTGCAGCGTCGCACGCGCGGCCGGCGGGATCGCGTTGACCGGTTGCGCCGGGTTGCCACAGCCCATCGCCAGCACCTCCAGCGTGTTCCAGCCGAACACGCGCTCGGCCGGGCTGAGCCCGGGTTCGCCCCAGCCGGGGTCGACCGCCGGGTCGCCGGGTCCGCCGCCAACCACGATGTCTGCCAGCGCGGCACGTACCGCGGTGGGGATCGGCGGCGGCCGCAAGCCCGCGACCTGGATCACGCCACGACTGTCGACCAGACCAGCGATCGCGTTGGCCATGACCGTGCCCGGGTTGCGCAACAGCCCGCCCCAGTTGCCCGAGTGGTGACCACCTTCGCGTGCATTGAGCACCAGCTCGAAGTTGGCGACGCCGCGCGAGCCCAGGAACACCGTCGGCCGGTCGGCGCGCAGCCTGGGACCGTCGCTGGCGATCAGCACGTCGGCGGCCAACAGACTGCGATGTTGCGCGCAGAACTCGGCCAGACCGGGCGAGCCGGTCTCCTCGCCCATCTCCAGCAGCCATTTGGCGTTGAATCCCAGCTTGCCGCCGCGTGCGGCCAGCACCGCGCCGGTCGCCGCCAGGTTGATGCTGTGCTGCGATTTGTTGTCGGCACTGCCGCGGCCGTACCAGCGCTGCGGCGCAGCGGCTTGCGGCGTCACCGCGGTCAGTGTCCACGGGTCGCGTCCCTCGGCCCATTGGCCCTCGTGACCACGAATCACGTCGCCATGGCCATAAAACAGCACGGTCGGCAGTGCGGGGTCTTCCTGCCGCTCGGCCACGAGCAGCGGCGGCGCACCGGACACCGGGTTGGCGTGGATGGCGTGGGTGAACCCTAGCGTGGCCAGCGCGGGCGCGATCTCGTCATGGAGGTAGGCCAGCAACTCGGTCGCACGTGCTGGGTTCTGGCTTTCGGTACGGCAGGCCACGCGTCGGGCCAGGCTGCTGAAAAATTCGCCTGAATCGAACAAGGCCTCGGCATGGGCGACGGCGTCGCGGGTGGTGGAGGTCATCGCGCGTCAGTCCGACTTGCCGACCGACTTGCCGACCAGTTCGAAGTGCTCGACCATTGGCGGCTGGGCAAAGAACGGCCCGATGATCGCTCGCCATTGGACGAACAGTGGGCCCTGGCGGAAGCCCACGGTGTGGTCTTCCAGCCGATGCCAGAAGATCTGCAGCACATAGCGTTCTGGGCTCTCGACGCTCTTGTTGACGTTCCAGCCCATCATCCCCTGAGCCTGGCTGGCGACGGTGGTCAGTGCACGTGTGATGGCCTCTTCGAAGCCGGCCTGCTGGCCTGGGAGGATGCGGATGTCTGCGAGTTCGAGAATCATGGGCACACCTTGGGTCGTTGGGTCAGTCCAGTTTATGCGCGCCGCTGCCGGTTCGTCGTCCGTGTCGGCCCGACATCAGTGCCAGACCGTCGTCCATACCAGACCCTGACCTGGGCTACATTGGCAAGCCTGCCCGAAGGACATGCCCATGGCCCACCGCACCGAATTGCTGATCATCGATGCGCAGAACGATTTCTGCGACCTGCCCGAGCACTACTGTCCGGTCGATCCGGTGAGCGCTGAGCGACTGGCGCCGGCCCTGGCCGTGCCCGGTGCACATGCCGACATGCTGCGGCTGGCGGCTTTTGTGCGCGCGCAGGCGGCAGCACTGGCGGCGATCACCGTCACGCTCGACTCGCACCACCGGGTCGACATCGCGCATCCGCCGTTTTGGCGCAGCAGCACGGGTGCGCCGGTGGCGCCGTTCACGACGATCAGCGCCGCCGAGCTTCGCGCCGGCAGCTACCTGCCGCGCGACGCTGCCCAGCTGGCGCGCGTGCAGGCCTATCTCGACGCGCTCGAAGCCCACGGGCGCTACCGCTTGATGGTCTGGCCGGTGCATTGCCAGATCGGCAGCTGGGGCCATGGCCTGCACGCCGACCTGGCGGCAGCTTGCAACGCCTGGGAGGAGGCCCACCTGCAACCTGTGGCCTGCGTCCTCAAGGGTGACAACCCCTGGACCGAACACTACAGCGCGCTGCAGGCCGAGGTGCCCGACCCGGCGGACCCCGGCACCGCGTTGAACCAGTCGCTGCTGGCAAGGCTGGACCGCGCCGACATGCTGTTGATCGCCGGCGAGGCCGGCAGTCACTGCGTCAGGGCCAGCGTCGAGCATCTGGTCGACCACCTGCCTTCGGGTCGGCCCGAGCGGCTGGTGTTGCTGACCGACTGCATCAGCCCGGTGACTGGTTTCAAGGCTGAGCAGGCCGAATTTCTAAGCGCGATGGCCGCGCGCGGCGTGCGCCTGGCGCGCAGCACCGACCGCGTGCTGCGCTGACGCCAAAGGTTCGCAACACTACACTCGCCAGCGATGAAGGATGCCGCCCAACAACCCCGCCAAGTCTTGGTTTGTGTTGTGTTCGTCGAGCGCTGTGCGGGGATTGTGTTTCGATGAAGTCGCTGTCCTGCGGCATCCTGCTGCTCAACCCGCAGTCGGAGATCTTGCTGTGCCGCGTCACGGCGGCGTGGCACTGGGACATCCCCAAAGGCAGTGCCGAGCCGGGTGAGGCGCCGCTGCACGCTGCCCTGCGCGAGACGCGCGAGGAATGTGGGATCGTTTGCGCCGGCGAATCACTGCTCGACCTGGGCCGGATGGCCTACCTGCCGCGCAAGGACTTGCAGCTCTACGCGGTGCTGACCGAACGCTTTGATGCCGCGACCTGCCATTGCGACAGCCACTACACCGACACCTGGGGCCGCAGTCGGCCCGAGATGGACGGCTTCGAATGGACACCGTTCGACCGCGTCCACCGCCGCTGCGCTCGCCACATGGGCCTGTTGCTCACCCGCAGCTTGAGCCTGCCGAAGCTGCTGGGTCGGCTGCATGCCAGCGGCCCAGCGCTGGCCCTGCATCCCGCCGAACGATCACCCAAACCCTGAACCCACCATGATCCTTGAACGTTGGTTGCCCATCCTGTTGCTGGCCGGATCGAGCTGGTTGGCCGGACCCGGCGCCCAAGCGGCGCTCCCGCCGGGCCTGACAGAAATCACCCAGGTCGAGGGCATCACCGAGTACCGGTTGGCCAATGGCCTGCAACTGCTGCTGGTGCCCGATGCGACCAAGCCCAGCACCACGGTGAACATGACCTACCACGTCGGATCGCGCCACGAGAGCTATGGCGAGACCGGCATGGCGCACCTGCTCGAACACCTGATCTTCAAGGGCACGCCAACCACCCGCAACGTGATGGCCGAAATGGGCAAGCGCGGGCTGCGCTACAACGGCAGCACCTCCTACGACCGCACCAACTATTTCGCCAGCTTTTCGGCCAATGACGACACGCTGAGCTGGTACCTGGGTTGGCAGGCTGACGCGATGCTCAACAGCTTGATCGCGCGCGCCGACCTCGACACTGAGATGACGGTGGTGCGCAACGAGATGGAGTCGGGCGAGAACGACCCAGTGCGCGCCACTTTGCAGCAGACGATGGCGGCGATGTACCAGTGGCACAACTACGCCAAGTCGCCGATCGGCGCGCGGGCCGACGTCGAACATGTCGACATCACCCGCTTGCAGGCTTTCTACCGCCAGCACTACCAGCCTGACAACGCGACTTTGGTGGTGGCCGGCAAGTTCGACCCGGCCCAGGTGCTGGCGACGGTGGCCCAGGCCTTCGGGCCGCTGCCCCGACCGCAGCGCAAGCTGGTGCCCACTTACACCGTCGACCCGGCGCAGGACGGCGAACGCAGCGTCACCGTGCGGCGCAAGGGTGGCACGCCTTTCCTGCTGGCAGCCTGGCACGGCGTGCCGGCCGGTCATCCCGACTTCATGGCTTTCCAGGCGCTCGCCGGCGTGCTGGGGCCTGCGCCATCGGGTCGCTTGCACAAGCGTCTGGTCGACCGGCAGCTCGCGGCGTCGACCTTTGGTTTTGCATGGAGCTTGGCCGAGCCCGGGCCGTTGATGCTTGGTGTCGAACTGGCACCCGGACAGGACGTCGAGCGGGCGCGGGCCGAGATGCTTGCCACCGTCGATGCGCTGCAGACCGACCCAATCAGCGCCGAGGAACTCGAGCGGGTCCGGATCCAGTGGCTCAACGACTGGGACCAGGGGTTCGCCAACCCTGAGCGCGTCGGTGTGGCATTGTCCGAGGCGATCGGCAATGGCGACTGGCGGCTGTACTTTCTGGACCGAGACCGGATGCGCAAGCTGACGCTGGCCGATGTGCAACGCGTCGCGCAGGCTTACCTCCAACCCGACAACCGCACCTTGGGCAGCTACCTGCCGACCGAGCAGCCGCAGCGCGCACCAGCACCGGTGCTGGTCGATGTGGCGCCGATGGTGCAGGCTTATCGCGGCGACCCGGCGCTGGCCCAGGCCGAGGCCTTTGACCCAACGCCGGCCCTTCTCGACGCCCGTACCCAGACCGGCGTTCTGGCGGGCGGTTTGAAATTCGCGCTGCTGCCCAAGGGCACCCGCGGCAAAACGGTGCAAGCCCGGCTGACGCTGCGCTTTGGCGACGAAGTCAGCCTGCGCGGGCAAGCCAATGCCGTCGCGGCGATGGGTGGTCTGATCGACAAGGGTGGCGCGGGGCTGAGCCGCTCGCAGATCGAAGATGCGTTTGACAAGCTGCGCGCCGACATCGGTTTCTCGGCCTCGGGCCAGACCCTGTCGGTGAGCATCACGACCGTGCGCGAGCACCTGCCGGCGGTGGTCGCATTGGTGGGTCGGTTGCTGCGTGAACCAGCGTTCGCGGCCGACGCGCTCGAAGAGCGCCGTCGCCAAATGTTGGCAGCGATCGCTGCCCAGCGCAGCGAACCCGGCGCAATGGCCAGCAACGCGCTCGAGCGTCACGGCAACCCCTACCCGCGCGGTGACCTGCGCTACGGGGCGACCTTCGACGAGATGGTGCAGGACGTGCAGGGCTTGACGATCGACGCGGTGCGCGTCGCGCATCGGCGCTTCGTCAGCGCAGCGGTGGGCGAGTTCAGCGCCGTTGGCGACCTGGATGTTGCTGCGATGCGTCAGGCCCTCGAGGCCGCTTTCGGCGACTGGCGTGCGCCGGCCGAAGGCACTGCGCCGTTCCTGCGCGTGCCGCAACCGCTGCGCGAGCGCACGCCGCTGCGTCAGTTGCTCGCCACCCCTGACAAGCCCAACGCCAACCTGTTGCTGGCGCAGTCGGTGGCGATCAACGACCGCCATGCCGACTATCCGGCGCTGCTGGTGGCCAACCACTTGCTGGGCGGCGATGCGATGTCGCGGCTGTGGTCGCGAATCCGCGAAAAAGAGGGTTTGAGCTACGACGTTCGGTCGGGTTTGGCTTGGAACAGCTTTGAGCTGAATTCGACTTGGCGGGCCTCGGCGATCTGTGCGCCGCAGAACCAGCCCAAGGTCGAAGCCGCGTTGAGGGAAGAAGTCGCGCGCGCGCTCCGAGAGGGTTTCACCCAGGCCGAACTCGACGCCGGGCGCAATGGCTTGCTCAACCAGCGCCGGCTGGGTCGGGCGCAGGATTCGACGGTGGCCGGCACGCTGGCGGCCAACCTTTACTTGCAGCGCAACTACGCGCTGCAGCAAAAGAACGACGACGCGATCGGCGCGCTCAGCCTGGACCAGGTCAATGCCGCGCTTCGCGCCTACATCGACCCTTCGCGCTGGGTGATGGTCTGGGCGGGAGACTTCAAGCCCTGAAATCGCGCCAGACGACGCCAGGGTTGGCCAGGTTAACTGGGCACGGCCCTTGGCCTGGGCGCTGGCTAAGATCCGTCACCCTGTCTGCATCTGCCTGGAGTACCCACATGACCCATCCTGCCCAACTCGCCGAATGCACGGCCACCGAGCTGCTCGCGCTGTACCGCGCCAAAGCGGCGTCGCCGCTCGACGCCACCCGCGAGGTGCTGGCCCGCATGGACCGGCTCAACCCGCAGCTCAAGGCTTTTTGCCTGGTCGATGCCGAATCGGCTTTGCGCTCGGCCGCTGAGAGCGAAGCGCGCTGGCAGCGCGGCGCGCCTATCGGCCCGCTCGATGGCGTACCGGCATCGATCAAGGACTTGATCCTGACCCGCGGATGGCCGACGTTGCGCGGCTCGCGCACCGTTGATCCGACCCAGCCCTGGGAGGTCGATGCGCCCGTGACCGCCAGGCTGCGCGAGGCTGGCGCGGTGCTGCTGGGCAAGACCGCGACGCCCGAGTTCGGCTGCAAGGGTGAGACCAATTCACCGCTGACCGGCATCACCCGCAACCCCTGGGATTTGAGCCGCAGCCCGGGCGGCTCGTCGGGCGGCACGGCCGCCGCGGTGGCTGCTGGCCTGGGGCCGCTGAGCGTGGGTACCGACGGCGCGGGTTCGGTGCGTATCCCGGCGGCGTTTTGCGGCAACTTCGGCCTCAAGCCCAGTTTCGGCAGGGTGCCAGCCTATCCGTTGTCGCCATTCGGCAGTGTCGCCCACCTGGGCCCGCACACGATGAGCGTGAACGACGCCGCGCTGATGATGAATGTGTTGAGCCAGCCCGATGCCCGCGACTGGACCTCGCTGCCCAGTGACGGCCGTGATTACCGGGTCGGGCTGAATGACGGCGTTCGCGGCCTGCGCATCGCTTACTCGCCGACCTTGGGTTATGCGAAGAACGTGCACCCCGAGGTGTCGGCCGCGGTGGCGCGTGCGGTGAGCGAGCTCGAATCGATGGGCGCCGTCGTCGAGGCGGTGGACCCGGGTATCGAGGACCCGCTCGACATCTGCACCGGTCTGTGGTTTTTGGGCGCGCTGACCGTCTGGAGCGGCATGACGCCGGCGCAGCAGGCGCTGTGCGATCCTGACTTCATCGCTGAGGCCGAGCTCGGCCAGCAGTTCAGCGCCTTGCAGATCCAACAACTCACGCTGCGCCGAGGTGCCCTCGGCGCGCATCTGCGTCAGTTCATGCAGGGCTATGACCTGATCGCCACGCCGGCGGTGTCGGTGCCGGCTTTTCCAGCACTGCCTGCAGGCCACGCCAAGATCGATCCGGTCAGCATGCTCGGCTGGACACCGTTTTCCTACCCTTTCAACCTCAGCCAGCAGCCCGCGGCGACCATTCCCTGCGGGCTGACCCGCGACGGCCTGCCGATCGGCCTGCAGTTGGTGGGCCCGATGTTCGGCGACGCGCTGGTGCTGCGGGCCTGCCGCGCTTATGAGAGCCTGCGGCCGATCGCGCGGCCATCCCTGGCCTGGGCGGCTTGAGCGTTTGAGCGTTTGAGAGTCTGGGCTTTTGATCGTTTGAGCGGATCTGTCCCACTCGCCTTTGGGCGCAGAAGCTCGGGTGGTGACGGGGTCCAGACCTGATGGCGGACTGCGCGGCCTGAAACAGGCGTTAAACAGGCCTCCCACAGGTCTCAGAAAGTACTTCAGTTGGTCGGCGGCGTGCCGATCTTGGTCGCAGGGCGCGAAATTTTTCTGGGCGCCCATTCCCAAGATCCGACCGGTTGCCCATGAAGAAAACCCTGCGCTCTGTGGCCCGCAAGCTGGTGCACCAGACGGTCCGTGCGGCCCTGGCGCTGTTGCCCCGCGCGCTTCGCTTTGCCGTTTATCGCGCGATGGTCGATTGCGACCCGCAACCCGACCCCCGATTGACGCTCAAGATCGCCGACACCCAGGACGAGCTGGAGGCTTGTTTCGGGCTGCTGCACGATGCTTATGTCAGCGCTGGATTCATGGTGCCGCAGCCTTCGGGCCTGCGCGTGACGATCTACCACGCATTGCCGACGACGACCACGCTGTGTGCCAAATGGGATGGTCAGGTGGTGGGCACGATCTCGATGATCCGCGAGGGCGTGTTTGGTTTCCCGCTGCAATCGGTCTTCAACCTGTCGGGCCTGCGCTCGCGCTCGGGCAACATCGCGGAGATTTCGGCGCTGGCCATCGCGCCAACCTTTCGCAAGACGGGCGGCAAGATCTTGTTTCCGTTGATGAAGTTCATGAACGAGTACGGCCTCGAGTACTTCGACACCCGGCACATCGTGATTGCCGTCAACCCGAGCAAGATCGAGATGTACGAATCGCTGTTGTTCTTCGAACGATTGCAGGCCGCTGCGATTGACAATTATGACTTTGCCAACGGTGCGCCGGCGGTCGGTGCCAGCCTGGATCTGGTCGAGGCCGCCAAGGTGTTCAAGCGCGTCTACGGCCACAAGCCTGCGCGCAAGAACCTTTGGCGATATTTCACGCAGCACCGACTGCCCAATATCCAGACCCCGCCACGACGCTTTTTCACCACCAACGATCCGGTGCTGACGCCGAAGATGATGGACTACTTCTTCAACCAGCGCAGCGATGTCTTTGCCACGCTAGACGATCGCAAGCGCTTGCTGTTGCGATCGATTTATGACCACCAGGCTTATGACGCCGTTCTGCCCTTGCCCTTGCAAGATGCCCGCATCGTTCTGCCGCTGCGCCAGCATCAGCGCTTCTCGATCCGTTGCCCGGCGCGGCTGGTCGTGTCATCCTATGGCAGCGGTCTGCGCTATTTCTTGCAGGTGATTGAAATGTCGCTGCATGGGTTTCAGGCCGAATGCGCCACGCTGCTGCCCGAGGGCCTCTGGGGCCGTGTTGAGATCCACCTGGGCGTGAATGAATCTGCCTGCGTTCAGGCCAGACCTGTGCGGCGCCAGCAGATCTCTGGCGCTGTCTGCTACAGCTTCGAGGTGCCCGATCCCGACCCAGCCTGGCGGCGCTGCGTCCAAGCGCTGCAGAGCGGTTACACCCGCGACGACCTGGTGTTGCCCGAGGCCGAGCACTGGCCAAGTCTGCGGTCGCAGGCCGCCTGAAAACGTGCGCTGACGTGACATCGGTCGCAGCGGTCCCCGCAACACTGGCTTGCGGCAATGCCCTGCGCCTGCGCCAATCCTTTGTCAGGGCTGCTAGGCGCTGTCACCCGGACAGCCGGCCCAGAGGGTTTCGCGATGATCAAGCTGTTCGACCACTACTTTCACGCTTGGACGCTGGGCCGAATCGGTTCAGACTTCGGGCTGTCGCTGCTGGCCCTGATGGCCATCGTGCTGGTTCAGGCGGACAGCTTGTGGCAGGCGCTGCCGCTCGCCGGTGGGCCGGTGATGAGCCTGGTGGCCGGTTTGTTGGTGATCAACAGCGCTTCTGGGCTTTACCGTCGATCAATGGACTGGTCGGTGGTGGCATCGGCCTGGCGCGCCGTGCTGGCCGTCGCGCTGAGCGTCATGCTCGCACACCAGATTCTGGGCTTTTTGCCGGCGGGTTTTGCCAACCTCGAAGCCGTCCGCCTGTCGTCCGCAGTGGTCATCGTCGTGTTGATCCTGCGACGGGTCGCGCTCGGCTACTGGGCGATCAGGTCGCGGGTCGGCACGCGGGTGCTGGTGTTTGGCGCCGGATCGGCGGCTCAGTTGGTCGGCAGCAGCTTGCAGGCGGTCGATCCGTCGAGCAATATCGTCGGTTATTTTCCTGGCCCGAATGAAGACCAGGCTGCGGTACCACTGGCCGACCGCTTGCCGACCCATTTGTCACTGACCCGGACCGCCAGAGGACTGGGTGCGCACGAGATCGTGGTCGCGCTGAGCGAGCGCCGCGGCGGCAGCATGCCTTTGCGCGAGTTGCTCGACTGCAAGCTCGCAGGCATCCGAGTGCTCGACATCAGCACCTATTTCGAACGGACGCTGGGTCAGATCCGGGTCGACTTCGTCAACGCCGGTTGGTTGATCTTTGGCGACGGTTTTAGCCAGGGTTGGTTTCGCAGCATCGTCAAGCGATTGTTCGACCTGTTGTGCTCGTCTTTGCTGATCGTGTTGGCGTCGCCGCTGATGCTGGTGGCGGCGATCGCGATCAAGCTCGACAGCCCTGGCCCGGTGTTCTACCGCCAGCAGCGGGTCGGCGCCCACCACAAGGTCTTCCAGGTCATCAAGTTTCGCAGCATGCGAACCGATGCCGAGCAAGATGGCCAGCCGCGCTGGGCTGCAGCCCAGGACGATCGCGTCACGCGGGTTGGCCAATGGATCCGCCGGCTTCGCATCGACGAGTTGCCCCAGCTTTTCAGTGTGCTGGCCGGCAGCATGAGCTTGGTCGGCCCCCGTCCTGAACGACCGTTTTTCGTGGAACAGCTGGTGGCTGAAATTCCGTATTACGCGGTGCGGCACAGCATCAAGCCTGGCGTCACTGGCTGGGCTCAGGTTCGCTACCAGTACGGATCGACGGTCGCAGACGCGCAAGAAAAATTGCAGTACGACCTGTACTACGTGAAGAACCACAGCCTGTTGCTGGACGTGCTGATCCTGTTCCAGACGGTTGGTGTGGTGTTGACGGGCAAGGGCGCTCACTGAGCGCCGCCGGGAGTGCCTTGAGCCTGCCGCTGGCCGGCTTCACGTTGGTGGTCTTGGTCTATGGCGGCCATGCGGCGCATTGGCTGCAAACCGGCATGCTGAGGCGGCCCGTCGAGCCACGCGCCATGTGGTACCTGATGGCTTTGCTCGCGACGCTGGGCTGGGGCGCAGCGGCGGCGTTTGATCTGGGATCGGCCAAGCGTTGGCCTGGTGTGTTTGCGCAGCTGCTCGACCAACTGCGCTACATCGCGTGGGCAGGGTTCATGCTGGGGCTGTTGCGACCGCAGCCGGGCGGGCTGGTGCCGGGACGGGGGCTGCTGGTGCTGTGCACGGGCCTGGCGCTGGCCAGCCTGGGCGCCAGCCTCGGTTTGGGCTTTTGGCCTGAACGGGCGGGTCTGCTGCAGGATTTGCAGGTGACCGGCCAGTTGGCCTGGGCGGTGCT
>CANFPU010000046.1 GCA_947448955.1 Burkholderiales bacterium | reverse complement strand
TGCAAGGACAGCAGCCGCTGTTGGTTGCGCAGTTCGATGCCCAGCACGCGGCGGTACCAGCGCAGGTAGTCGGCCCATTGCAGTCGGGCAATCTTGTCGAGCGCTTGCCAGGCAGCCGAGCCGAACTGTGCTTCGAACCAGGCACGGAAGGTCAGTGCGGCGAATCCCAGCGCGGGCCCGGTCAACTCTTTGGGTGAGCGCAGCGTCTCCATGCGTGCCGTGGTCGCCCAGGGGCCTTCGAAGCCGGCCAGTGCGCGGTCGAAAATTCGGGTCTTCACGCCGAGTTGCATCAATGCGGCAGAAAGCGTCAGGCCCGCCATCCCGCCACCGATGATGGCCGTGTCAAGCACCTCGACGCCGGCCTCGGTGCGCGAAGGCACCCAAGCTTGCGCCGGCAGACCCAGGATCTCGAAATCCTGCTTCAGACGGGCTTCTAGCGCTGCCAAACCGGTGAGCGTCGCAGCACGCTTCTCGGGCTCGCGCTGTTTCTGTCGGACAGCAGCGATGCGCTGCGGCAAGGCAGCGGTCATGGTCTCAACCGCTTGGCGTTCAAACCCGGCCCTCTGTGCATGGTGATGTCAAATTATCGATGGTGGCGCAGTGAAGGGCTGCATCAGGCCCTGGCGTTAGACTGACGCGATGCGGATCGCGCGGGTTGTCGCCCAGGTGTTAGCCAGCCGACCGTCACCTGATCGACACTGTTTGACACTGATGACTTGAATCGCCGCCATGCCCAACACTCCTGTGCTGTCTGATCCTTTGTCGCTGACCCGTGGGCCGACCTGGTCCAACCGCATCACGCTGGCACCGTTGACCAATTGGCAGAGCCATCCTGACGGCACGCTAGGTGACGATGAATACCGCTGGCTGACGATGCGAGCACAGGGTGGCTTCAGCATGACGATGACTTGTGCGGCACATGTGCAGGCATCGGGTCAAGGATTCCCGGGGCAGCTGGGTGCGTGGTCGGACGCGCACCTGCCCGGGCTCACCCGCCTGGCACAGGGCATCCATGCTGGCGGCGGCGTTTCGAGCCTGCAAATCCAGCACTCGGGCCGTCGCGCCGATCAAGCACTCACTGGCCAGCGTGCCGTCGCGCCCTGGGACGATGCCGAAACCGGCGCGCGCGCGCTGACCACCGCCGAGGTCGAGCAACTGGTACAGGACTTCATTGCCGCTGCGCGCCGCGCTGAGCAAGCCGGTTTTCATGGTGTGGAACTGCACGGCGCGCATGGCTACCTGCTGGCCCAGTTTCTCGATGGTGAGAACAATCGGCGCAGCGACCGCTATGGCGGCAGCTTCGAGAACCGTTACCGAATCCTGTTTGAGCTGATCGCCGGCATTCGCGCCGCCACCGGCCCCAACTTTCAGCTCGGTCTGCGGCTGTCGCCAGAGCGCTTTGGCATCACGATGCCCGAGTCGACGGCGCTGGCCCAGCTTGTGCTGGCTGACGGCCGTCTTGACTACTTGGACATGTCGCTGTGGGATTGCTTCAAGGAACCGCTCGACCCGGCCTATGCGGGCAAGCCGCTGATTGCGCACTTTTCGGCGCTTGACCGAGGCGCGACCCGGCTGGGTGTGGCCGGCAAGATCATGGACACGGCCACCGCCAACCGCTGTCTGGACAGCGGTGTCGATTTCGTGATGATCGGCCGCGGCGCGATGCTGCACCATGATTTCGCGCGTCGTGCGCTGGCCGATCCGGCTTTCTGCTGCATCGAACGACCGGTGAGTCGCGCCCACCTGCAGGCCGAGGGCCTGGGCCCGGCTTTCCTTCAATATGTCAGCAGCACTTGGCCGCGTTTCGTGGCTGACGAGTGAGTGCCTCAGCCAGCGCTGACGCACCTGTCGCCACGTTGCAGCGGGCGGCATTGGTCGGCACTTCGGGTTACCTGATCGCCAGCGTGCTCTGGGGCATGAACCTGCCGCTGTCGTCGGCATTGCTCAAACATTTTGACCCGTTCTGGGTTTCGCCACTGCGCTACGTCGTGGCGACCGCGTTGCTCGGCCTGATGCTGGTGTTGTCGCTGGGCCCGCGGCAGCTGCGATCGCCGATCCCGCTGTGGCGGGTCGCGGTGCTGAGCCTGTGCGTGGCGGGTTTCCTGACTTTCTACAACCTGGGGCTGTACCTCACCCATCCGATGACGGTGGCCGCCTTGTCGGCAGGCTCGCCGGTCTATGTGGCGGTGGTGTCGCGCGTGATGACCGGCGCCCGTCTTGAGCGCGGCTTCTGGGGTGCGACCTTGCTCACACTGATTGGTGCGGGCATCGCGATCCAGGCCAGGGCGCGGGCCGGCGGCGCATCGCTGGACCTGGCGTTCAGCCTGAAAGGGGGAGAGCTGCTGGTGGTCTTGGGCATTTGCAGCTGGACCACTTATTCGATTCTGGCCCAGCGCTGGTTCGCGGCGGACACGACCCAGCTGCGGCGTACTTATCTGACGACCATCGGGGCCTTGCCGTGGTTGCTGTTGTTCTGGCTCATCGCCCGAGCCACTGGTTTGGCGGGTCAGCCAAACTTGCACCCGACACCGCTGCCGGTGATCCAGTTGCTGGTGGCGGCGGTTTTTTGCACCGCACTGGCCACCGTGGCCTGGAACACCGGCGTCAGCCGCTTGGGCATACAGACCGGGGGCATGTGGCAGAACACCGTGCCGGTGTTCGCGGTACTGATCTCGCTGCTGTTCTTCGGCGTTGAACCGCTGGCTGAGCAGTTGATCGGCGGTGCGGTGGTGCTGGCTGGCGTGCTGTACATGCAGTGGCAGCGGGCGCGAAGCGCCGCGCAGCGTACGGCCTGACGGACTGACGGACTGACGGACTGACGGCTGTTGGGCAAGCTGTTCAGTCGATCCGTCAGCGATCCCTCATTGAACCGTCAGCGATCAGGCTGGCACCGAGGGCAGCCCTGACAGCGCCATGGCGAGTTCGGCTTCGTCGTAGGTCTGGTCGGTGAGCTTGCCGGCGAAGTAGCTGGTGTAGGCCGCCATGTCGAAATGGCCGTGGCCGCACAAATTGAACAAGATGGTCTCGGCCTTGCCTTCGGCCTTGCAGCGCAGTGCCTCGACGATGGCGCCCTTCACAGCGTGGTTGGCCTCGGGTGCCGGGACGATGCCCTCGGTGCGGGCAAACATCACGCCGGCCTCGAAACATGCGATCTGGTGGTAGGCGGTGGCCTCGAGCAGGCCGAGTTCGTGCAGGTGGCTCACCATCGGCGCCATGCCGTGGTAACGCAATCCACCGGCGTGGAATCCTGGTGGCGTGAACGTGCTGCCCAGCGTGTGCATCTTGGTCAGCGGCGTCATGTGACCGGTGTCGCCGAAGTCATAGGCGTACTTGCCGCGCGTCAGGCTGGGGCAGGCAGCTGGCTCGACCGCAACGATGCGGCGCTTCTTGCCGCCGCGCAGTTGCTGGCCGATGAACGGGAAGGCGATGCCGGCGAAGTTGCTGCCGCCGCCGGTGCAGCCGACGATCACGTCAGGATCGTCGCCAGCCATCTCCATCTGCAGGATGGCTTCCTGGCCGATGATGGTCTGGTGCATCAGCACGTGGTTGAGCACCGAGCCCAGCGAGTACTTGGTGTCGTCATGGGTCGCGGCAATCTCGACCGCCTCGCTGATCGCAATGCCCAGCGATCCCGGGTGATCCGGGCGCGTGGCGAGCACACTGCGTCCGTACTGGGTCTCGTTTGACGGGCTGGCGACGCAGCGCGCGCCGTAGGTCTCCATCAGCGCACGGCGATAGGGCTTCTGGTCGTAGGACACCCGGACCTGGAAGACCGTGACATCCAGGCCGAACAGGTTGCCGGCGAACGCCAGCGACGAGCCCCATTGGCCGGCGCCGGTCTCGGTGGTCAGCTTCTTGATGCCGGCCTGGGCGTTGAACCAGGCTTGCGGCACAGCGGTATTGGGCTTGTGGCTGCCAGCAGGCGACACGCCTTCGTATTTGTAGTAGATCTTGGCTGGCGTCCCCAGCGCTTTTTCCAGCCTATGGGCACGGAAAAGCGGCGCCGGACGCCACAGCTTGAAGACCTCGCGCACCGGCTCGGGGATCGCGACCTCGCGCTCGGTCGAGACCTCCTGCAGGATCAGTTCCATCGGGAATAGCGGCGCCAGGTCGTCCGGCCCGATCGGTTGCAGCGTGCCCGGATGCAACACAGCAGGTGCGGGTGATGGCAGGTCGGCGGCGATGTTGTACCAATACTTGGGCATCCGGCTGGCTTCAAGCAGGTATTGGGTCTGGCTCATGGGTGTCCTGGGGTGGCAAAGAAAACGCGATCTTAGGCGGTCAACCGAGTCTCGGCGCAACAGGTTTTCCCTGTGCGGCAGATGACCGCAGGCGGCTCAGCGCAGCGCTTGATCAGTTGCTGAGCAGTTCCAGCGCACGGTCCATGCCGCCTGCTTCGATGGAGATCATCGCCTGCTCGCGCACCGCCGGCTTGCCGTGGAAGCAGATCGACAGGCCGGCCAGGTTCATCATCGGCAAGTCGTTGGCGCCGTCACCCACCGCGATGGCGCGCGAGGTCTCGATGCCCATCAACTCGCAGACCTCCATCACCACCCGGCGTTTCTCGAGGCCGTCGCAGATGTCGCCCCAGGGCCGCTCGACCAGCTCGCCGGTGAGCTGGCCGTCGACGATCTCCAGCACATTGGCGCGGGCAAAGTCCAGTCCAAGTCGGTGGCGGATGCGCTCTGAGAAAAAGGTGAAGCCACCGGAAACCAGCAAGGTCTTCAGACCGGCTGCCTGACAGGCAGCGACGAAGCGCTCGACGCCGGGGTTGAGTTGCAGCTTGGTCTCATAGACCTGCGCCAGCACGGTCTCGCTGACGCCTCGCAGCAAGGCCAGGCGACGGCGCAGGCTGTCCTTGTAGTCGCTGATCTCGCCGCGCATGGCCGCCTCGGTGATTGCTGCGACCTCGGTGCCACGCCCGGCCAGCGCAGCGATCTCGTCGACGCACTCGATGTTGATGAGTGTCGAGTCCATGTCAAATGCCACCAGCCGGTACTGTGACAGCGGCAGCGGTGGATGGAAGCCTCGGATGAACAGTCCGGGGGCGAACGCTTGGGCCGACTCGGGTGCGGACAGAGGTACGGGCAGGAGTGCGGACATGGGTGTGAGAGCCTATCTGGTGCTGACCTGGCTGACCGCCGCTCGCCGATCTTGCGGGCGAGCGCTGAAGGAGCCTCTCGGCAATTCAAGCACTCAGCAAGGCCTTGACATGGTGCTCGATGAATGCCCGGTCCTCAGGCTGGCTCACGGGGTTGCCTGCGCGGTGTCCCCACACTGACGGGATCGGCGCGAGTTTGGCGTCGCGCAAGTGCTGAAGCTCGAGTCGGTTGTCCTCGACCTGGAAATACAGATCATGGTCGCCCGGCATCAGCAGCGTGCGCGCGTTGATCGCCGCCAGCGCCCGCGGCAGGTCGTGCTGGTAGAGCGGATTGGCGCTGATGTCGGCTTGCTGCCAGGTCCAGAACTGTGCCAGCAGGTCGGCAGGGTCGCGCCGAGCGAAGTTGGTCTCCCAGAAGGTGACGAGGTAGTCCTCTAGCGAGGTCGCGCCCAAGCCTCGCCACAGTTCTTCGCGGTAAAAGGTCTGCGACATCGCCCAGCCGGCGTAGACCCGGCCCATCGCACGAAGGCCGCGCACCGGTTTTTCGGTGAACACACCGTCTCGGAATGCAGCGTCAGCCATCAGCGCGCTCTTTGCGCCTTCGATGAAGACATGGTTGTGCGGCGCGCAGCGAGCTGCGCCACACACCACCGCGATGCGCTCGACCGCGTCGGGAAACAGGGCCGCCCAGTGGTAGGCCTGGATCGCGCCCATCGACCAGCCGTAGACCAGCGCCAGTCGATGGATGCCCCACAGTTCGGCGAGCATCCGGCGCTGCACATGGACCGCATCGAAGCAAGTGACGTCGGGGTAGCGTGTGCCCACATCAGGCCAGGGCGTGTTCGACGGTGAACTCGACAAGCCGTTGCCGAAAAGGTTGGCGATCACGATGAAGAAGCGCGATGGGTCTAGCGCGCCGCCCACGCTGACCATGAACTCGATGTCTTGGTGCTGCGCGCTGTAAGACGTCGGGTACAGGATCACATTCGATCGGTCAGCGTTGAGTGTGCCGAAGGTCTTGTAGGCCAACCGCATGTTGCGGAAGGTCCTGCCAGATTGCAGCGCCACGGCGCCCGCTTCGAACAAGCCTTCGGTCGTTGGGATGTTGTGGCTGGGGTGAGCGCTCATGGATTGACAGGCCGAGGGCCAAGCTGGATCAAGCTGCATTTTGCTTGTGACCAATCGGTTGGATTCACGATGGGTCAGAGTCGCTGGCGCAATAGCTGTGAAAATGATGGCATGTTCACACGCTACGCAAAGCCTTGACAACAGTTTCGACCAGCAGTCTGACCAGATTTGTTGCCTTGGCGCTGTTGGCGGTCTTGTCATTTGGCGCAGCCAGCGCTGCCTTTGCGGCGCCGACCGATGCGGCCGCGCCCGATTTGCTGGGCTCGGTCGATCAGCCCCCGGATGTGCTGAATGCCGACGTGCGGCAGAGCACGATTTCGAGCACGATCTGTGTCGCGGGCTACACCGCATCGATCCGACCTTCATCCAGTTTCACCCAGAGCGTGAAATTCAAGCTGATGCAGGCGCAATCCATTCCCCGGTCTGAGGCCTCGGGCTATGAGCTCGACCACCGGATTCCGCTGGCACTCGGCGGCCATCCGCGCGCGCTGGCCAACTTGATGCTCCAGCCTTGGGAAGGCGAACGCGGCGCCAAGAAAAAAGACCGGCTCGAGCGCGCGCTGCAGAGGATGGTCTGCAACGGCACGCTCGCGCTCGACCAGGCCAGGGAAGCCATCTTCTCGGATTGGGAAGCGGCCTACCGCAGCTTCATGCCCCAGCGCTGAAGGACGTCTTCATCGCCCGTCTTCATTGCCCGACGCCATCGCCCGACGCCATCGCCGGTCACCACCGCAAACTCATTCAAGGATAAAACCATGCGAAATCGATTGAAACTGATGGCCGCAGCCTGCACGTTTTTGGCGCTGGGCGTCCAGGCACAGACCGCAGACCCAGCGGCTTGGCCGACCAAGCCGGTGACGCTGGTCGTTCCGTATCCGCCGGGCGGGACCAGCGATGTGGTGGGGCGTCAACTCGCTCAACGCCTGCGCGAGGAACTCGGGACTGTCTTCGTCATCGACAACCGTGCCGGCGCCGCCACGGCGATCGGCGCGTCCTTCGTGGCTCGGGCCCCGAAGGACGGCTACACCTTGTTGCTGTCGGCAGGCACGACCTTCACGACCAATCCTCACCTCAACGACAAGCTGTCTTACAAGCTGGAAGATTTCGCGCCGGTCGCGGCTTTGTGCACGGTGCCATTCGCTTTCGTGGTCAAGAAAGACTTTCCGGCCAAGACGCTGCGCGAGTACGTCAGCTACGCCAAGGCCAACCCTGGCAAGATCAACAATGCAACCAACGGCCAGGGCAGCATGGTTCACTTGTTGGGCGAGTTGATCGCCAACGGCTTGGACATCAAGTTCACCGAAGTCCACTACAAGGGCGCTGCGCCGGCGACGATGGACATGATCGCCGGCGTGATTGACAGCAATGTCGAGGCGCTCACCAGCGCCGTGCCCAATGTCAATGCCGGGCAGTACCGTGCACTGGCGGTGCTCAGCGCCGAGCGCCAGCCCTTGATGCCCAATGTGCCGACCTTCCGCGAGTTGGGTTACCCCTCGGTGCTTGGCGAGACTTGGTATGGCGTGTTTGCCCCGGTTGGTACACCCAAGCCGATCGTCGACAAGCTCGCCGCCGCGATCAACAGGATCACCACAACAGCCAGCTTCGGTGAAGCCATGCGCAAGCTCGGTAACGAGAGCAAGACCAGCGCGACACCGGCCGATCTGCTGGCCTTCACCCAGCAGCAGAGCAAGATGTGGGGCGACCTGATCAAGCGGCTGGACATCAAGGCCGAGTGAGCGCCCATCGCCTCGGCCAGCGCCTGCCAGACCGATCCGAACCTCGAGCATGATGCGTCGAGCATGATGCGTCGAGGAGGGCGGCCCGACCTACGGTATGGTATGTTCCGCCGCGCCGCGGGCGATTGCCGATCGATTTGATAACGGCTCTGCGTGCCGCAGCCCCTGAGGGTCTCGTTCGCCGGCCTTGGTCTTTCGTTCGAGCGCCCGGGCATTCGCCAGCGCCTTTTCCAATTTGCCGTCCAACTTGCCCTCAAAGCAGCCTCGTTCCCATTTCCTCCGGAGACCCGTATGAAACTGATTCGCACACTCGCCGCCATGCTGGCTTTAGGACTGGGCGCGCCCGCGCTGGTCCAGGCCCAGACGATCAAGGTCGGCACGATCCTGCCTTTGTCGGGTGGCGCCGGACCGCAGGGCCAGCATGTGACGAACGCGATCCAGACGATGGCTGCGCTGATCAATGAGAGTGGCGGCGTGCTCGGCCGCAAGATCGAGATCGTCTCGCGCGACGACGAGTCGACACCGGCCGTCGGTGTCTCGCGCGCCACGGAGTTGATCAGCCTGGGCGTGTCGGTGATCATCGAAGGCTGGAACAGCCCGGTCACGCTGGCGATGCAGCCGGTGATCGCGCGCGGCGGCGTGCTCGACATCACCGCGATCTCCAAGGCCGACCCGATTCTCTCGGGCGAGGGAAACCCGCTGGCCGTTCGCCTCAACAGCTCGAACTCGCAAGACGGCGCGGTGATCGCCAACTACATCGCCAACATCGCCAAGGCCAAGCGGGTTGCTTTCCTGACCCAGAACGACGCCTATGGCAACGGTGCGCAAGCCTCGATCGAGGCCGAACTCAAGCGCTTGAACCATGCCTACGAGAAGGTGGCCGAGGAGAAGTTCCCGTTCACGCAAGCCGACTTCCGCGTTGCACTGACCAATGTGCAGGCCGCCAAGCCTGATCTCACGGTCGCGATCAACGCCAACGAAGGTCTGGGCATGCCGGCCACCATCCGTCAGGCGCGCCAGGCCAGGCTGCCGGGTGTGTTGGTTGCTGCCGTGGGCACGGTCGCACCCAGCGTGATCGAGGTCGCGGGTGAGGCCGCCAATGGATTGGTCGGCGCCGACATCTATTTCCCGCAAATCGAACCGTTTTCGTCCAACCCGGCGAACCAGCGTTTTGTCGCCAAGAGTCTGGAGATGTTCAAGTACACGCCGGACAAGTTCATGGCGCTGGGTGCTGCAGCGCTGCAGATCTGGGCGATGGCCGCCAACGAACTCAAGACCTTGGACCGTGAAGCGATCGCCAAGCGAATCCGTGGCGGTAAGTTCAAGGGTACGCTGATGGGCGACGTGAGTTTCGAACCCAACGGTCAGCTCGGGTCCAAGCACTATCTGTTCACGGTGCAGGCCGGCAAGATCGTGGTGCAGAAGTAAGCGGGACGTCTCGATGTCCTCGCCAGTCCAGACTCAAACCCCAGCCCATCCAGCACTTCGCGTCCAAGGCCTGGGTGTTCGATACGGCGCGTTGGTGGCGCTTGACGAGGTGGGCTGGGAGGTTTACCCCGGTGAGTTGCTCGGCATCATCGGTCCGAACGGCGCAGGCAAGAGCTCTTGCTATGACGCGGTGACGGCGCTGGTGTCCCGCCTGGGCATCGTCTGGCTGCAAGGCCGCGATGTCAGCCAGGTTCGTGCCCACGGCCTGGCCGAACTCGGGCTCAAGCGTGCCTTCCAGCAAAACGCTTTCTTCGACGACCTGAGCGTGCTCGACAACCTGGTGGCCGTGCTCGGACGGCGCGCTCACCCGGGCTTGCTCGGCAGCGTGCTCAACCCGGCGGGCGCGGCGCGCAAGCGTGCGGCGGCTTGCGATTACGCGGCGCAGCAGTTGTTGCGCTTTGGCGTGCCGGCGGTCTACCACGGGCTCAGCCCCAAGGAGATTCCGTACGGCGTTCAACGCATGTTGTCGATCGCGCTGGCCTATGGCGATGGCGCGCAAGTGTTGCTGCTCGATGAGCCGGCGGCTGGGCTGGGTGGCGACGATATGGCGCGGCTGGTGGACCTGCTGCTCAGCCTCAAGCGTGAAGGCATCGCGCTGGTCGTGATCGAACACCATATGGACCTGATCATGGCCGTCGCAGACCGCATCTGTGTGCTCGATCTGGGCCGCCAACTCGCTTACGGCACGCCGCAGCAGGTCCAGCAAGACCCGCGCGTGCTCGAGGCTTATCTGGGCAAAGCGGCATGAGCGGCGCGCTGCTTCAAGTTCGCGATCTGCAGGTCGATTACGCTGGCAACCGCGCGGTCGACGTGCGCACGCTGAGCGTGTCGCGTGGTGAGATGGTCGGTGTCGTTGGCGCCAACGGTGCCGGCAAGTCGACGCTGGTCAACGCGCTGATCGGCTGGTCGCGTGGCGACCCGGTCGTGCGCGGCGAGGTCGAGCTTGCCGGACAGCCTATCGCGACCTGGTCGTCCCACGAGCGGGTGCGCGCCGGTCTGGCCTTGGTGCCCGAGGGCAGGCTGGTGTTCGGTCGCATGACGGTGGAGGACAACCTGACGACGACCTTCGTGCCGCGGGCCACCGCCGGTCAACGGATTTACTCGCGTGACGACATCTTCGAACTTTTCCCCAGATTGCTCGAGCGTCGTCAGCATCTGGGGTCTCAACTGTCGGGCGGCGAACGCCAGATGCTGGGCATCGGCCGCGCGCTGATGATGGGTCCGCAGTTGTTGCTGCTCGACGAGCCATCGATCGGTTTGGCGCCGATGCTGGTGTCACAGGTGCTGCAGACTTTGCGCAAGCTGGCGGCATCGGGCTTGGCGATCCTGCTCGTGGAGCAAAACGTCCGCGCGGCGCTTGAGGTGGTCGACCGGCTGGTGTTGCTCGAGCGCGGCCGTGTCGTGCTCGAGGGGCCTGCGGCGCAGATGGGCAGTGACCCACGCATTGCCCAGGCCTATCTCGGAGCCCATGCATGAACCTGACCCAACAACTCATCAACGGCCTGGTGCTCGGTCATGCCTATGCCCTGGTAGCCATAGGCTGGACGCTACTGCTCGGCGTGGCCAGGCTGGTCAATTTCGGCCACGGCCAGATGTACATGCTGGGCGCGTTTGTCACCTGGTGGGCGGTGACCAAGGCCGGCGTGCCTTATGCGCTGGCGGTGCCGATCGCGATGGCGATCGGGGCGCTGTTCGGCTTGCTGATGCAGCGCGTGATGCTGAAGGCTACTTTCGAGCAAAACCTGGTCTCGATCATGATCATGACGCTGGGTTTCGGCTATGTGCTGCAGGGCGGTGCAGCGCTGGTCTTCGGTTCAACCGGCCAGATCCTCGACACGGCGCTGTCGCGCAGCGAGATCAAACTGGGCGAGTTGTGGTTGACGCAACAAGACTTGGCCATCGTGCTGGTGGCGATCATGGTCTTTGTCGGCCTGAAATGGCTGCTCGACGGCACCCGCGTGGGCAGGCTGGTGCGCATGGTTGCCGAAGACCCCAAGCTCGCGCAGTTGGCCGGTGTGAACGTGCGCCGGGTCTATTTCGGCGTTTTCGCCTTCGAAGGTGCGGCGGTGGCGTTCGCTGCCGGCATGGTGGCGCCGCGCACCCCGATCTTGACCTCGATGGGTTTTGAGGAGGTCATCATGACCTTCGTGGTCGTCGTGCTCGGCGGCATCGGCAGCGTCACCGGCAGCTATGTAGCCGGCGTGGCGCTGGGCTTGTTCACGGCATTGTTCGGCGCGCTGGTGTCGCCGGCCTACACCACGGCAGCATGCTTTCTGGTGCTGATCGCGGTGCTGGTGCTTCGGCCAGGCGGCCTGAGTGCCGGGTCGACAGCGGGGGTGCACTGATGCAGCACCTTGGGTTCAAGCGCGTGGCGCTGCCGCTGTTTGGTTTGCTGGTGTTCGCAGCGCCCTCGCTGTTGGGCGGCAGCGGCGCGATCTACAGCGCTGCCGTTCTGATCGCGATCTTCGCGGTGATGGCCTACGGCCTGGACGTGATCGTCTCTGACCTCGGCGAGGTCAGCCTCGCCCACACGGTGTTCTTCGCCGTCGGCAGCTACACCACCGCCTGGCTGTCAACCCGTGCCGGTCTGGGCTCCTGGGTCACGCTCGCGGGGTCGATCGTGGTTGCGCTGTTGTTTGCCGCCGCAATCGGTTTGGTGACCTTGCGCTTGCGTGAATTCGTCTTCTCGCTGGTCACCTACGCGGTCGGTGTGGTCGCGATCACGGTCGCGTCGAACTGGGCTTTCCTGGGTGGCTCGGATGGCATTCGAGGCATCCCCTTGCTCGACCTGTCGATCGGTGGGCTGCAGCTAACGGCACGCAATGACCGTGAGCTCTGGCCTTATGCCTTCGCGTTGCTGGTGGTCACGGTTTACCTGATCGACCGCTTCCGCCGCTCGCTGCTTGGCGCAGCGGCCATCATGGTCCACCTGAACCCGCGATTGGCGACGATGGCAGGCACCGACCCGGCGCGCGTGCGGCTGCAGGTCTTCCTGTTCTCGGCGCCGATCAGTGCCGCTGCGGGGTGGCTCTACGCTTACCAACGCGCTTATGTCAGCGCCGACGTACTCGAAAATTACTTCCTGATCCTGATGCTGACCGCCGTGGTGTTGATCGGCCGGCGCCAGCTGCTTGGGCCGCTGGTTGCGACCGCATTGGTGTTGGTGCAGGAGAAATTCTTCTCGCTTGGCGGGAATGTCGACAAGATCGTCCTGGGCGCCGTTTTGATCGTGATCCTGGGTTTCTTCCCGCAAGGTTTGATGGGGCTGTTGCAGCCCCTGCGGCGTTTGCTGCAGCGCAGTCGCTGAGGCGCGGCAAGCCTGGTTCTGTCAGCGTGCGAGCTGGCGCTGCTGCAAGAAATTTCGGGCCGGCAGGCGCCAAAGCGATCGTTGGGAGGCATTTACGCTGACCAGTTTGGCGCGCAATCCCGCGCGATTTGGTTGTTGCTTGGGCTACAACCAGCCTACCCGCGGCATGGCCTGTCAGCACCGCTGAGGCGGTCAAACCGCGCGCATTGCCTGTCGCGCGGGTGACCGACGCTGACTCGGTGGATCACCGAGCATCCCTTCAGGGGCCGCGGACGGGGCCTGCTTGCGGCCGTTGGCCGCGTTCATATTCCGAGGACTTGCCGTGACTGCCAAACCTGAATCCCTGGGCATGTGCTCGCAGCGCCTGGCGCGCATCGACCGCTTTATCGCCGACAAGTACATTGCCTCAGGCAAGCTGCCCTGCGCGCAGTTGCTGATTGCGCGTGAAGGCCAGGTCGTTCACCAATCGGTGCTCGGTCAGGCCTCGCTGGAGACCGGCGCGCCGATGACCGAGGACAGCATCGTCCGCATCTACTCGATGACCAAGCCGATCACCAGCGTGGCCTTCATGATGCTGGTCGAGGAGGGCCTGGTCGCGCTGGACGATCCGGTCACCCGAATGATCCCCGAGTGGCGTGATCTGGCCGTCTACGTCTCAGGCTTGCCCGGCGCCTTCCAGACTCGGCCCACCGACTCGCCGATGCGCATGATCGACCTGTTGCGCCACACCTCGGGCCTGACCTACGGCTTCCAAAACCGGACCAATGTTGATGCTGCGTACCGCAAGGGTCGTTTCGAGCCTTCCGAGCAGACCGGCGGACTCGATGACTTCATCGCCGCGCTGGGCAAAATGCCGCTGGAGTTCTCGCCGGGCAGTGCCTGGAACTACTCGGTGGCGACCGATGTGCTGGGTTACCTGGTCGGCAAGATTTCGGGCATGCCATTTCAGGACTTTCTGCAGCAGCGCATCTTCGGGCCGCTGGGCATGGTCGACACCGCTTTTCACGTCACCGATGACAAGGCCGCTCGTTTCGCTCAATGCTATGTGAACTCCCCAGAAGGCCGACTGACGCCGCAGGTCGTGGGTCCCAGCTATCGTGAGCCGCCGTCCGCGCCCTCTGGCGGTGGGGGGCTGGTCAGCACGGCGGCCGATTACATGCGTTTTTGCGAAGCGCTGCGCCTGGGTGGTGTCTCGGGAACCGGGCCCCATGCGGTGCGACTGCTCGGGCCCAAAACGCTGGCACTGATGCGATCGAATCATCTGCCGGGCGGACGCGACTTGGCCGACCTGTCGGTTTCGATGTTCTCCGAGGCAACCTACCGCGGCGTGGGTTTCGGCCTGGGCTTTGCGATGACCACCGATGTCGCCCGGACCGGCATCGCGGGCTCGCTGGGCGAATACTGGTGGGGCGGCGCAGCGTCGACCGCTTTCTGGATCGACCCCGTCGAGGATCTGTGCGTGGTCTTCTTGACCCAGTTCAGACCCTCCAGCCTTTACCCGATCAGGCGTGAATTGCGCACGATGGTCAGTGCAGCCGTGCTCGACGCCAAGGCCTGATGCTGCAGCGCACTTCTCTACCTCCGCAAAGACGCTCATGAACCTTGACACCACCGCCTGCATCGCTGGCGCTTACGAACACCCGCTGCGCTATGCGCCCGACAAGTCGATTGCCCAGCTGCATGCCGAGTGCGCCCGCGGCGCGTTGGCCGATGCGGGCTTGAGCTTTGCCGACGTCGATGGCTATTTCTGTGCTGCCGATGCGCCCGGCGGTATTCCGGCCTTGATGGTCGACTACATGAACCTGAAGGTCAAACAGGTCGACGGCACCGAGTCGGGCGGTTGCTCATACATCAGCCATGTCGGCAAGGCAGCGCAAGCCATCGCGGACGGCCGTTGCTCAGTGGCGCTGATCACCCTGGCCGGCAAGCCGCGCAGCAGCGGCCAGGCCACCGGGACCGAGATCCGCGTGCTACCAACCGATCGCCCGGCCTCAGCCTGGGAGGCGCCGTACAGCTGGACGGTTGGCGGTTTGTACGCCAACTACGCCCGCCGCCACATGCACCAGTACGGCACGACGCCCGAGCAAATGGCCTGGGTCAAGGTCTCGGCCTCGCGGCATGCACAGCACAATCCAAACGCGCTGCTGCGCAAGGTTTACACGGTCGAGGATGTGCTGGCTTCGCCGTTGGTGGCGGATCCATTGCGCCGTCTCGACTGTTGTGTGATCACCGATGGTGGCGGCGCGCTCGTCCTCGTCAGTGCCGCCGTGGCGCGTACGTTGAAACGTCCGGTGGTGCGTGTCAGAGGATTCGGCGAGACGGTCAGAACCAACGAGGCCGGCCGCTGCGACATGCTCGAGACAGGCGCCGCGGTCTCGGGTGCCCGAGCCTTCGGGCAGGCGGGCCTGAAGCCGGCTGATGTGCACTATGCGTCGATCTACGACAACTTCAGCATCATGGTGCTGATGCAACTCGAAGACCTGGGCTTTTGTGCCAAGGGTCAGAGTGGGCGCTTCGTCGAGGCCGGCAACCTGATCTCGGGCGTGGGTAAATTACCCTGGAATACCGACGGCGGCGGCCTTTGCAACAACCATCCGCAGAACCGCGGTGGCATCACCAAAGTAATTGAAGCTGTGCGTCAGTTGCGCGGCGAAGCCCACCCTGCGGTCCAGGTCAAGGACTGTGGCATCGCCATTGCCAGCGGCCCAGGGATGGTGTTGGGCATCGGTCATGCGCACGCCACTGTCGTGCTGGAGAGAATGTGATGAGCGACCTCGACAAAGACCCTTACGTCGCTGCTTTCCCGGAGACGCTGCCGTTCTGGGCGGCGGCAGCGAACGGCGTGTTCATGCTGCCGCGTTGCAAAGGCTGCGCCAAAGTTCATTGGCATCCGCGTGCTTTCTGTCCGTTCTGCCACGACACCGATCTGGAGTGGATCACCGCCTCAGGACGCGGCAAGGTCTACTCTTATTCGATCGTTCGCCATCCGAAATCACCTTATGTACTGGCCTATGTCGAAATCGAAGAGGGCTTGCTGTTGATGAGCAATATCGTCGATTGCGATTTCGAGGCGGTGCATGTCGACATGCCGGTGCAGGTGCAAATGCGGGCCACGCCAGAAGGCCGCCATGCACCGGTGTTCGGACCGGTGCGCTGAAACAGCGCTGTCCGCCGATCGAGCCATTCGTTTCAATCTATCCGCCCCATGACGAGACCAGACAAGCCGATTCAAACCGGCATTGGCTGGAGCGATGCCAGCAGCATCACGATCTTCGGCAAAGACTTTCCCAGCGAGATCCTCGGTCATCTGAATTTGGGTGACATGGGATTCATGGAACTCACCGGGCGTGTCCCCAACGCCCAGGAATCGCGCATGTTCAACGCGATGGTTGTCACGCTGGTCGAGCACGGCATCACGCCGAGCGCCTTGGTCGCGCGGATGACTTATTTGGGAGCGCCCGAGTCTCTGCAGGGCGCCGTGGCCGCGGGCTTGAATGGCCTGGGGACCGTCTTTGTCGGCAGCATCGAGGGGGCTGCCAAGATGCTGTCCGAGGCGATGCCCACAGCGCTCGCCGGGGCTGACC
This sequence comes from Burkholderiales bacterium, assembly GCA_947448955.1. Lineage (GTDB taxonomy): Bacteria > Pseudomonadota > Gammaproteobacteria > Burkholderiales > Burkholderiaceae_C > Pseudaquabacterium. Next base: position 7,127 of record CANFPU010000046.1, on the reverse strand, counting down.
TGGCGGCTTTGGCGAGACCGATTGTGGCGTCGTTTCATGCTGAGAAACGCATCGTGCCCGGTATCGGCCACCCTTTCCACAAGCCCATTGATCCCCGCACCCCGCGGCTTCAGGCGATCGCCCAGGAGACGGGGTTCGACGGGCCCTATCTGGCTTTGATGACGGCGATCTCAACCGAAGCGACCTTGCGCAGCGGCAAGCCATTGCCGGTCAACGCGACCGGGGCCATCGGTGCGCTGTGCTGTGAGATGGGCTTTGATTGGAAGATCTGCCGAGGCTTGGGCGTGATGGCGCGTGCTGTCGGCCTGGTGGGGCATATCCTGGAAGAGTCTCGCCGGCCGATGGCCGCCGAGATCTGGCATTCCATCGAAGCGCGCGCCACGGCTCACTTTCATGAGCCGCCCGTGCCGGGCGACTGAGCGGGTCAGCGCGTCAGCGATGGTGCATCAAGTGCAAAGCCATCGCATGGTAGGCCGGCAATGAGTGAGGATCGATGCCCATGTTGCCTGCAATAGGGTGCGATGCGTAGCGCGCGATGACCATCTCGGCCGTCGGGTCGATGTACAGCGCTTGGCCATGGACACCGCGCGCCATGTAAGCGCCATGGGCGTTGTGCGAGACCCACCACATATTCCGGTAACTCCAGCCTGGCAGCGTCAGGTAGCCTGCAGGCTTGAATTTGACCGGGTCTGCACCGCCTCGGATGTCATCGACCACTGCCTTGGGAATCAGTTGTCGGCCATCGGCCTCGCCGTGATTGCGCATCATCTCGCCGAAGCGGGCCAGGTCGCGCAAGGTGGTGTTGAGCCCGCCGCCAGCAAACTCGGTGCCTGTGGTGTCGACGCTGAGGTAAGCGTCGTGCTCAACCCCGAGGTGGCGCCAAATCCGTTGCGAGAGATTCTCGGCGAGGGACTGTCCGGTCACCCGTTGAATGATCCAGCCCAGCGCGTCAGTGTTGACGGTCTTGTACGCAAATTGCTCCCCATGCGTGCCTTGACGTTTCACGGTGACCAAATATTCGTAGAAGCTTTTCGGGCCCTGATAAGTAGCGGGCCTCGGCAGGATATTGCCCGCACGCGCATAGTCCCAAATTTCAGCCTTGGGGTCGGTATAGACCTCGCTGTACTGCAACCCTGTCGTCATGTCCATCAATTGACGCACGGTGGCCTGACCAAAAGCGCTGGGGCTGAGTTCCGGAACGTATTGCGAAACCGGGGCCTGGTCGTCCAGCCGTCCTTCGTGTACCAAGCAGGCTGCGATGGTGCAGACGAATGACTTGGTGACCGAAAACGCAATGTGCGGTCGGTCGGCGTCGAGCACACCAAAGTAGCGCTCATCGACGACGCGGCCTCGGTGCAAGACCAAGATGCCATCGGTGTAGTTGGCAGCCATCGATTGCGCCCAGGTCATCGGCACCTCGCTGCCGATGGGCCTGAAGCTGACAGCGTCGAGGTCATCGCGGTCTGCACGAGGCAAGGCGACCCCGGCTGCGCCGCGGGCAACCGTCTTGGTCGGCACCAGGGCCCGCATGTGGCTGTAGGCCCACCGGCTTTGCGGAAATTGCCGCATGCTGCCGTCGGCAAAACACACGACTTTTTCAGGCGGCGGTGGTGAGCCCACCATCCAAGCGAGTCGCTTGGGGTCGCTGTCCCAGGCATTGGGCACCGATGGCGGCGAATCGAGGGAAACAGGCGAAACGGACGAACCGGACGAACCGGTTGAAACAGTCGTGGTCATGATGCGTTAGCAGCGCTGAGGGTTGACTTGACGGCCTGCTGCGCGCAAGCACACGCTGCGCGGCGGGCCAGTGGAACGCGCAACCGGCTCAGATGTTCGATCCCGAGATGATGTTGCCGAAACGCTGCCACAGTTTGCCGTCCCAGCGCATCAGTTGCATCTGGGTCAGTGGATGGTGGTTGGTCGGGCTGGTGTTCACTTTGATGCCCGGCAGCAACATCTGATTTTCAAGATTTTTCAGGTTGTTGACCTGCGCCATGATGTTGGCGCGGGTGAAATTGCCGTTGCATTGTTCAAGCACGCGTTGCATCACCTGCGCGACCATGTAGCCATAGGCGTTGTAGGACTCGTTCGGATTGCCCTCCGGGTAGTGCTTGGCCATGAAAGCCTTGTAGGTCTTGATCGCGGGATCCTCGGCCCAGCTCGGGTCGCTGGGGTCCTTGGTGTAGACCGAACTGATCACACCGATAGACCGTTCAACGCCGGCTGGCACGATGGTGGATGTGACCGAGGCCACGCCGCTCGGGACCATGTGCATCACTTTCCAGCCGATTTCGCTGACCCGACGGATCGCCATCGCGCCAAACTTGCCGGTCACGCCAGAGATCAACACGTCAGCCCCGGTGGCTTTCAGCGTGATCAGCTGGGAGTCAACGGTCGGGTCGGTGACCTCGTAAGACAGTGCGGTCGCCATGCTGTCGAACTGTGCGCCCAACACTTCTTTGGCGCCGGTCAGGAAGTCACGGCCCAGATCGTCGTTTTGGTACAGGATCGCGAACTTCGACTTCGGATTCTGTTGCAGCGCGTACTTGACGAAGATCTGGCTCTCGATTCGCGCACTGGGTGCGAAAGGAATGGTCCAGGGGTAGCTTTTGTAATCACCCCATTTGTCGCCATTGACCGACAAAAACAGATGAGGAATGTTCAGTCCATTCAGGTATTTGACAATCGCCGAGTTGGGTCCGGTGCCGAGCTGAGAGAACAGGAAGGCGACTTCGTCTTGTTCGACCAGACGCCGCGTCTGTTCCAGCGTCTTGGGTGGGGCGAAGCCGTCGTCGAGGATGATGTAGTTGATCTTGCGACCCGCAATGCCGCCTTGCTCGTTGAGCATCTTGAAGTAGGCGGCTTGGGCCCGATTGATCGTGCCCAGCGCCGAGACCGGACCGCTGAGCGAGGTGGTGGTGCCGATCCTGATTTCGCTGGCGGTGACACCTGGTGTTGCCTGCGCGTTGGCCAGACCGGGCACCAGCAAAGCGCCCGCTGCGGCTGCGGCCGCGCTGCTCAGCAGCAGCCGACGGTCTCCGGAAAAACCCTGGTCGGTCGTGTAGCCGGTCGTCTGTCCGGTCGTCTGTCTGGTAGCACGGCCCGTCTCGCTGCCGGTGCTCGTTTTTGTGGTCGTCTTTGCATTCATTGTCTCGTCCTTTGTAAATTTTCGCCGTTGATTGTTGGTCTCATTGGTCGCTCACGTTTGCCGCTCACGTTTGCCGCTTACTATACGCGGCCTTCTCCCTCGCGCGGCAGACGAGGCGGGGCGCTGCGCAGCGTCAGGCGCTGACCTTGAATCCCTCGTAGCCTCGGGCGACCACTTCCTCGCATCGCTGCACATAGGCTGGGTAGCCCAGCAAGGGCATGAAAACCCGGGTCTTGCCGGGCACGTTGGCGCCGAGGTACCAGGAATTGCAGGTAGGAAACAAGGTCGCGCCGGCCACCGCATTGACATGGCCAACCCAGGCGTCCTGGGCTTGGGGCTCGGCCTCGATCGTGCGCTGTCCGCCGGCGCGCAGCCAGACGATGCAGTCGGCAATCCAGTTCACATGCTGCTCGATCGAGACGATCATGTTGGTCAGCACGCTCGGGCTGCCAGGTCCCGAGACGGTGAACAGGTTCGGAAACCCGGCGACATTCAGCCCGAGGTAGGTGCGCGGTCCCGCGCGCCAGGCCTCACGCAATGCCAACCCGTTGCGGCCACGGATGTCAATTTTGAGCAGCGAACCGGTCATCGCGTCGAAGCCTGTCGCGAAAACGATGCTGTCGACCGCGAACTCGCGTCCACCGGCTCGCACGCCCCGAGGGGTGATCTCTTCGATGCCGCCGGCACTGATGTCCACAAGCTGGACATTTTCCTGGTTGAAGGTTTCGTAGTAACCGGAGTCGACGCAGATGCGCTTGCAGCCGATGACCTGGCGCGGTGCCAACAGCTCGGCGGTCGCTGGGTTTTTGACGACGGCACGGATCCTGTCCCGAACATATTCGGCGGCCAATTCGTTGGCTTTGGCGTCGATCATCAGATCATTGAAAGCGCCCGTGAAGCCCAGCCCGCCGCGGGTCCAGCGTTCTTCGAAGCGTCGCTGGCGCTCCTCCGGGCTGGCGGCCAGGGCTGGCGCCTCATGGCGCGGCATGTTGGCACCGAAAGCGCCCATCATCAGGCTGTTGCGCGCCCGGAAAGCCGGGTACTCGGCCTTGACGGCAGCCTCCTTCGCGGGGTCGAGCGCTTCGTTGCGGGCCGGAATCGAGAAATTTGCGGTGCGCTGAAATACCGTCAGCTCGGCAGCCTGCTGGGCGATGATTGGAATCGACTGAATCGCCGATGAACCCGTGCCGATCACCGCCACGCGCTTGCCGCTGAAATCGACGGGTTCATGCGGCCAGGCCCCGGTGTGGAAACGCTCGCCTTTGAAGCTGTCCAGGCCCTTGAAGTCGGGCATGTTCGTCGACGACAAACAGCCGGTGGCCATCACCACAAACTGGCTGCTGACCCCATCGCTGCGATCGGTTCGCACCTCCCAGCGGGCACTGGCTTCATCGAAGTGTGCGCTGAGCACCCTGGTTTCGAAGCGGATGTCTCGCCGCAGGTCGAAACGGTCCGCGACGTGGTTGGCGTAGCGCAGGATCTCAGGCTGTGGCGCGAAGCGCTCGGTCCAATGCCATTGCTGTTGCAGTTCGTCGGAAAACTGGTAGGAATACTCCAGGCTCTCGACGTCGCAGCGTGCGCCGGGGTAGCGATTCCAGTACCAGGTACCACCCACGCCGTCGCCGGCTTCGTAGACGATGGCCCGCAGGCCCGCGCTGCGCGCTCGGTGCAGCATGTACAGGCCGGCGAAGCCAGCGCCGACGATGACCAAGTCGAACGTCGTAGCGGACTGGGCGTTGTGGATCGAAGACTTCAGGCCTGGTTCTGACGCGTGTTGCATGGAATGCCCCGGAGAGTGGTCACCCTCAAAGGATAGCGTGCCGGCGTCTGGGCGGGTGACGCGCAGGCTACTGTCGCTGGCGCTAATGCCCCTGTGCCCGTTGACCGTCAAAACAGCAAGGAGTGCCGAGCCATGAACCCATCAATCACGACCACCCCTGTCTTTGCCGAAGTGCTGGCAGCCCAAGCCGGTGCCGGCTTGACCTGGCGCGACCGGTCGCGTGAGCGCGGCCGCAACCGGTCACTGCGGTACCGTGCGATTGACGTTGAATCCAGCATGGGCATTGAATCCAGGGACGAGGCGGCAGACTTCAGCAGCCAGTGGCGGGGCTTGCTGCAGCAGCAGTTGGTGCGCCAGGCCGGCGTGGTCGCATTCCATGGCGCAATGACCAAAGGTTTTGCGGTCTTGGCCGACGGCGTCCCCATGGCCATCGCGCAGCAAGACCTCCGGCGCGCACTCGATGCTGGCATCGAAGCCTTCAGGCAGGTCGTCGGCGAGATCGACCGACTCAACCGGGCGTTGGCAAGCCATGGTCCGGACGCTGCGCCGGCGTTGCTGGACCGGCGCCATGGGCTGCTGCTCAAGGCCGGTCATTGGGTCGGCGGTGACCTCAGCCTGAACCGGTTCGGGCAGGCCGGTTTGTCGGTGGACGGCCAAGCATTGATTGGCGACGCCGGTGCATGGGGAGCCATGCAGCTTGCGTCGCGCTTCGTCAGGCGAGATGAGGCCGGTCGGCCCGTCTCGCGGCTTCAGGGCGAGCTGGGTGCCATGTTGGCGTTGACACATTGGGCGTCTGCAACGGCGCCTGCATCGCCCGGCGCTGAGGTGGGTTTGACCGCCGAGGATGGCTGGCGCGGCTTGGCGACCGAGCACCGGCTGGCGCAGGACATTGCGTTGGCAGTGCAGACCTGCCTAGAGGACGACTGGCGTTTGTCGGCCGACCTCAACTCGATCAGGGGACAGCGCAGCTGCGGCCATTCCAACGGGCTTACGCTGGCGCCACGTCCTTGCTCGCCGACGGAAGCTCGCTGATCGGCGGATTGCTGCAGGTTATCGACCAACCGACTGCCAGCCGGCGCGCGTGCGCGCCAGCCGGCGCCTGACCTGGGCCTTGCATCAAGTCGTCGGCCGTGCCTCGGGCAGGAAACGAACGCCGCTGCGCGCGAAACCGCCACTGACACCGATCGGCGTGCCGTCGGCGCGCCAGCAGGACGCCCCCTCCAGGTCGCCGTTGGTGTGGAATCGGATCGCACCCATGCCGCCGCCGACATTGGGCACGCGCTGGATCGGGTGGCCGCGGGATCGGAGCGAATCGGCCACGGCATCCGGAAACTGCGGCTCGAGCTCGAGGCCGAAACCCTGCGTCCAGACGCGCGGCGCCTCGACCGCTTCTTGCAAGCTCATGCCGTGGTCCAGCAGGTTGATCACCGCCTGCAGCGCTGACGGGAAGATCCTCAAACCGCCTGGCAGGCCGAGCGCAAACTGCGGCTTGCCATCCTTCAGAACGATCAATGGCGACATCGACGAGGTCACCCGTTTGCCTGGTGCCAGGGAGTTGGCCAGTCCGGGCTTCGGGTTGAAGACGTAGAGGTAGTTGTTCGGGATCATGCCGGTGCCCGGCACCATGTAGCGCGCGCCGAACAGCGAGTTGATGGTTTGAGTCGCACAGACGATCCGTCCATCGGCATCGGCCACCGTCAGGTGGGTGGTGTTGGCGCTCTCGGTCGGCGAGATTGCCGATGTCCAGTCCTGCGCCCTCGTCGGGTTGATCGCGGCGCGGCGTTGCGCTGCATAGGCCGGTGACAGTAGCTTGGCTACTGGCACCGGGACGAAATCCGGGTCGGCGGTGCAGGCGGCTCGGTCGGCAAACGCGATCTTGAGCACTTCGGCGAGCAGGTGCACGTTGTCGACGCTGCCGAAGCCGCCGGCGGCCAGGTCGAAGCCCTCGAGGATGTTGAGCATCTGGCCGATGTGCAACGGGCCGGCGCAGGGCGGCGGCGGCCCGGTGATTTCGAAGCCCCGGTAGTGGCTGCGCAAGACCTCCAGCTCATGGGTGCGATAGTGCTGCAGGTCGGCCAGCGTCAGGTAGCCGCCGTTGCGCTGCATGTCCTCGGCCACAGCGCTGCCCAGCGCGCCCCCGTACAGCGCTGCGGGGCCTTCGCGCGCGACCAGGCGCAGCGTGTCGGTATAGGCGGCGTT
>CANFPU010000045.1 GCA_947448955.1 Burkholderiales bacterium | reverse complement strand
GCCTGCTGTGCGAGGGTGTCCGGCTGATCTCTACAGCCGCCCAGTCACAAAGGCTGGCGGCGTCACGCTATCCGTCGGTGATCATCTCGGCCAGCGGCATGGCCACCGGTGGGCGGGTGCTGCACCACCTCAAGGCATTGGCGCCAGGCGAGCAAAACCACATCGTTTTTGCCGGCTTCCAGGTCGGCGGCAGTCGCGGCGCGCACTTGGTCGCAGGCGCACGCGAGGTCAAGATCCATGGCGACTATGTGCCAGTGCGCGCGACGGTCAGTGCGCTGGAAGGGTTCTCGGGTCATGCCGATGCTGACGAGCTGATGGCCTGGCTGCGTCAGATGCCAGGCAAGCCGCAACAGGCCTTCGTGGTGCACGGCGAACCAGACGCCGCCGACACCTTGCGGCTGAGGATCAAGGACGAACTCGGCTGGGCGGCGCGGGTGCCGCAGCAGGGCGAAACAGTGACGCTCTGAGCACCGCGCTGCACAAGAAAAACGCCGATTGCGCGGCCCAGACGCAACGAAGCCCGGCAGGTGCCGGGCTTCAGGTCAAGCCGATCCAGGACCGGCGAGCCTCAAACTCAGGCGGCGGGAGCCTTGGCCTTCTTCGCCTTCTTGGCCTTCTTCGCCTTCTTCGCCTTCTTGGCCGGATCGCCAGCCGGCTGCGACTGCTGAGCCGACTGCCCTGCAGGTGCAGCAGGTGCAGCAGCCTGCGCAAGCGCACCCAGACTGAAAGTGGCGGCGATCAAGGCAGCGATGAGTTTGTTCATGGTGTTCTTCCTGAAAGTGCAAGAAGCGAATTGCTCCAGCAGAAAAATTTTAACGCCACGGCTCGGCGCCAGGTTGACAAGCCCGTCCGCAGCCTATGGCTGGATCAGGCAAACTCACCGGTCCGCAGCCATTTGGTGGCGACCCATTTTTCGCCCGCCAGCACCGGTGCGCCGCCGTGCAGCGAACGGGTCGAAGCATGCGGCCGGTCATAGCTGAAGAAGACTGCATTGCCTTTGATCGGTCCCACCTCCAAACCGACATCCGGGAAAGTGGTCCCACCCCCTTGATCAGGGGTATTGAGGTAGATCACCAAGGTGCCAACCCGCTGCCCACCTCGCGCCAGCACCGCGGCCATACCGGGCTGGGCAGGATCAAAGTAGTCGTGGTGAGGTTTGTACTCGGCGCCAGGCCGGTAGTGCAGCACCTGAAGGCCTTCGCCGTTGACCACCGGCCAGTTCAGCAACGCGGCGATGCGGGCTTCAATGCGCTCGCAAAGCGGCGACTCACCGCGGCCAAAGAACATGCCCTCGCTGGTACGCGCGGCGTTGATCTCGTTGCCGCCGGTTTCGTGGACCACCGTCTCCGATCGAGACATGCGTGGCGCGGCCGCCGCGATCAGCGCATCGCACTCATCGTCGGACAAGAACCCACCGAGTACAACCACCCGAGGATGCTGCAGCGTCAGCAAAATGTTGACGGATCGGTCTCCTGCCCAGACACGGCTGGGCGACCCAGACAGCGCCGGTTCGGGCAGCGCGACGACAGCGGGCGTGACAGCAGCTTGCACCACAACGGACGCCGCGATGCCTGGCTGGCCGACGGACCGCTGCAGCGTGCTGTGGAGCGCAGCAACGGCCACCTCATGGGCCCAGCCGCTGGCGCGCATCGAGGCCAGAATGTCTTCAAGCCGGCAACCGGACTGGTCCTGCTCGATGATCCATTGCCTGAGTTCAGCGGTGACAGCTTGCACGCTCATCGCCGCATTTTGGCAGCGGCTGAGGAAATTGTCAGCCGTGAGTCAAGCCCTGTCGGACAGTGACGACAGCCCTGTCGTCTATCGGCTCATTCGACGATGCGACGGCGGAAAACCAGCCGACCGGGCGTGGACACGCTGGCATCAAATGCGTAACCCTCAGCGTCGAATCGTTCGAGTTTCCTGACCGTGTCCACCTTGTGCTGTACCGCCCAGCGCGCCATCAGGCCCCGCGCGCGCTTGGCAAAAAAACTGATCACCTTGTATTGCCCGCGCGCCCAATCCTCGAACACGCAGTCGACCACTTTCGCAGCCAGCGCTTTGCGGCCGGCGGCCTTGAAATACTCCTGAGACGCCAGGTTGACCACCACCGGCACCGCGTCGCCCGCCAACCGGCTATCCAGGTACTGCGCCAGCGTGTCGCCCCAGAAAGCGTAGAGATCGCGGCCTCGACCATTGGCCAGCTTGGTGCCCATCTCCAGCCGGTAGGGCTGCAGCCGGTCGAGCGGTCGGAGCACACCATACAAGCCCGAAAGGATCACCAAGTGGTCCTGCGCCCAATCGAGTTGGGCCAGTTTGAGCGTGCCGGCGTCCAGCCCGCGGTAAACATCACCGTCGAATGCCATCGCCGCGGGCCGGCTGTTGTCGGGCGTGGATTGCAGCGACCAAGCGGCGTATCGTCCGACATTGAGCGTCGCGAGTTCGTCGGACAGGTCCATCAACTGTGCCACCTGGGGCGGCGCGAGTTGCGACAACTGCGCGATCAGTTCGGCTGCGCGGTTCACGAGCAGCGGCTCGGTGGCGCGCGCCGCGACGCCGCGGGCGAGCGGGGTCTGGTAGTCCAAGGTCTTGGCGGGCGACAGCAGGTAGAGCATGCGCGGCAGTGTAAGCAGACGGGACGGTCGTCGCGAGGCAGCGGTCTCAGGCACTCTCAAGCAAATGTGGCTTTGCCACTTTGCTTGATCCCCAGGGGGGACGGCCGGCTTCGGCCGGCCTTGGGGCACTCTCAAGCAAATGTGGCTTGGCCACTTTGCTTGATCCCCATGGGGGGCGGCCGGTTTCGGCCGGCCTTGGGGCAGTCAATGAAAGTCGCGGCTCCTGCTGACCAGGCCTTGCAGCAAGGCCGAATGATCGACCAGCCGGTGCGCGATCAGATGCCGCACCTCGCCTGTGCGCTGCCAAACGCCGAAGACCGTCAGCAGCGTGGCCGCGAGCAGCGGCCGGTGCTGGGCTGCCGCCACGGCAGGCCAGACGATGACATTGACCGCACCGGTGTCATCCTCGAGGGTGACGAAAACCACGCCCTTGGCAGTCTCAGGTCGCTGGCGGTGGGTGACCAGCCCCGACGCACGCGCCAGTTGACCATCACGGCACAGCGCCAGCACGGCCGCAGGCTGGACCTTGAAAGCGCTGAGCTGGTCGCGCAGCAGCGCCAGCGGATGGGCGCCCAGCGACAGCCCGGTGCTGCGGTAATCGGCCAGCACAGCCAAGCCAGCCGCAGGCGCATCCAGCGTGGCGGGCAGCTCCTGCGTGCGGGTGGCCTTGAGCATCGCGGTGGCGCGGGTGTCAATGCCGCGCACGGCCCAGACCGCTTGGTGGCGGTGGCCGACCAGTGGGGCCAACGCATCGCCCTGGGCCAGCAGTTGCAGCGCACGGGCATCGAGCCCGGCACGGCGAGCCAGGTCTTCGACGCTGGCAAACGGTGGACCGCCGCCCTGGGTTGACGGGTCTCGCGCCTGGCGGCGGGCGGCCACTAGGCGCAGCGCATCGGCTTGCGCAAATCCGATCAGGCGGTTCAAGCCCAGACGCACCGGACGCGGGCCAGGCGGCGCCGTCCCAGGCACGGTCTCCAGCCCGCTCTCCAGCACGGTCTCCCATTCGCTGCGCAGCACGTCCACCGGCAGCACCTGCACGCCGTGCTCGCGGGCGTCGCGCACCAGCTGAGCCGGGGCATAAAAGCCCATCGGTTGGCTGTTGAGCAACGCGGCCAGAAACGCATCCGGGTGGTGGTGCTTGAGCCAGGCGCTGACATAGACCAGCAATGCAAAGCTCGCGGCATGGCTCTCCGGGAAACCGTACTCGCCAAAGCCCTCGATTTGTTTGAAGATGCGCTCGGCATAGTCGGGCTGGTAGCCCTTGGCCACCATGCGCCCGACCAGCCGCTCGTGGAAAGGCCCGATACCGCCCTTGCGTTTCCAGGCCGCCATCGCCCGGCGCAAGCTGTCGGCCTCACCGGGGCTGAAGTCAGCCGCCAGGATCGCCAGTTGCATGACCTGCTCCTGGAAGATCGGCACACCCAGCGTTCGCTCAAGCGCCTGGCGCACCTCGTCGCTGGGATAGTCGACCCGCTCCTCGCCCGAGCGCCGACGCAGGTACGGATGCACCATGCCGCCCTGGATTGGCCCAGGCCGGACGATCGCGACCTCGATCACCAGATCGTAGAAGGTGCGCGGCCGCAGCCGCGGCAACATGCTCATCTGGGCTCGACTCTCGACCTGGAACGTGCCCACGCTGTCTCCGCGGCACAGCATCTCATAGACCTGTGCGTCCTCGGCCGGCACGCTCTGCATGTCAAAGCCTGGCTGGTCCAGCTTGTCCCCCACCATCGCCAGCGCACGGCGAATCGCACTGAGCATGCCCAGCGCCAGGATGTCGACCTTGATCAAGCCCAAGGTGTCGAGATCGTCTTTGTCCCACTGGATCACTGTGCGCCCGTCCATCGCCGCGTTCTCCAACGGCACCAGACGCGAAATGTCGTCGCGGGCGATCACGAAGCCGCCCGGGTGCTGGCTGAGGTGGCGCGGAAATCCGATCAACTGCTGCGTCAGCGCCATCCACTGGCGGCAGACCAGCGAGTCCGGATCAAGACCTTGCGCCAGCAAACGCTCAGGTGCGATGGTACGGCCGCGCTTGGCGCCGGCGCGCCCGAGCACCGCCGCTGGCGCAGCCGACGGCGAAGCCGGTGTGTCGACCCACCACTGCTGACCGCGCGAGACCGCGGCGATGCGGTCCAAGTCCAGCCCCAGCGCACGACCGACATCGCGCAGCGCACTGCGCGGCCGGTAGCTGATCACCACGCCGGTCAGCGCCGCACGGTGGCGGCCGTATTTGCGATAGATGTACTGGATCACCTCTTCGCGGCGCTGGTGTTCGAAGTCGATGTCGATGTCGGGCGGCTCGTTGCGCTCGGCGCTGATGAATCGCTCGAACAACAGATTGGCGCGCGCCGGATCGACCTCGGTCACGCCCAGGCAATAACACACCGCCGAATTGGCCGCGCTGCCACGACCCTGACACAAGATGCCGCGCTCATGGCGCGCCCACTGCACGATGTCGGCCACCGTCAGGAAATAAGGCTCGAAGCCGAGCTGCGCGATCAGCGCGAGCTCATGCTCGATCGTCTTGCGCACCGACGGCAGCTCACCCGCCGGAAAACGTCGCTTCACGCCCGCCTCGGTCAATGCGCGCAACCAGCTGGTCGGGCTGTGACCGGCCGGCACGATCTCCTCGGGATACTCGTAGCGCAATTCGGCGAGCGAGAACGCACAGCCCGCTGCGATCGACAGCGTCGCGGCCAGCCACTCGCTCGGATACAGCGCGGCCAGGCGCGCACGCGAGCGCAAATGGGCCTCGGCATTGGGCTCGAGCGCCAACCCGCAGTCGGCCACCGGCAGGTTCAAGCGTGTGGCCGTCAGCAAGTCCTGCAGCGGTTTGCGCGAGCGCGAGTGCATCAGCACATCGCCGCAAGCCACCAGCGGCAGGCCGATCAGCTCTGCCACCCGAGGCAGCCGCTCGAGCCGCAGCGCGTCATGCGGTCGGTGCAGCAGTTCGACAGCGATGGCGCAGCGGTCAGCCCCGAACCAGGTCTTGAGCCACATCGCGTGGGCGAACAAGGTTTCGAAAGACTGCATGGCCTCGGGCAACAGAATCGCAAAACAGCCCGGCAGGCCGGCCAGGTAAGGCGCGTTGGGCACCCGTCCCTCCAGGTCGGATGGCTGCGCCAAGTATTGACCCTTGGGCGCGCGGCGGCGGGCCACGCTGATCCACTGCGCCAGATTGCCGTAGCCGCGGCGGTTCTGCGCCAGCAGCACCAAGCGCGGACCGGCCTGCCCGGTCAGAACCGACGAGGCTGGCGCTGCGCCGCTGTCGGGTGAGGTCTGGGCTGCGGTCTGGGCTGCGGTCTGTAACTGCATCTGCGCGCCAACGATCAGATGCAGGCCCAAACGCTGGGCCTCGCCATGGGCGCGCACCACGCCCGACAGCGAGGCTTCGTCGGTGATCGCGAGCGCCGCATAGCCGCGCAACTGCGCCGCGGCCACCAGTTCCTCGGGGTGAGAGGCCCCGGTCAAGAAGCTGAAGTTGCTGCGGCAGTGCAGCTCGGCGTAGGCCGGGAGTTGCCCGGCGGCGCGGGTGGCGCGGGTGGCGGTAGACATCTCGGGCCTCAGTTCGGCACGGCACCGACAACCACAGCCAGACCGTCAGTACAGCGCAACATCTCAATATATCAATATATACTGTGTTTTTATACAGTTTATGCGATCACCCATCGCTGCGCAAGAGGTCCTGATCGGACCTGCTAGGCTCCAAGCCTGCGGTACGGCCTCTTGATTCAAGGCTGTGCCGCCACGAACAGACCCAGCGTCACCATTGCCACCAGTCGCTCAAAATTCCATGCACCTGCTGTTCGTTGACGGCGCTCTGAAAGAGGGCTTGCCGAATTTCCATGTGAACAAGGGTCGGCGCGTGCCTGGCATGTACAGAACGCTTCAGCCTTGCCCGCAGTTCTTGGCGAATGGCCAACATGTCGAGGGGAACCCTGCGCGCAGCCATGACGTATTCGTTGACGTTCCACATGCGTCGCGACTGGCAGGGTCGGCCGCAGCTGTCGGGCCGATGGCCGAGTACACGCGTGAACACGCTAAATCACTGCACTGGTAGCGTCAGGCCTCTATGCAGCTTCTCGATATCGATGACCTTTCAGCAACCGACGTTCGCGCGATCTGGGCAATGGCCACGACCAGGCCTGTGCCTCTCTCTGGCGCGGTTGGATGGTCATTCGAAGGCAATGGCATTCGAACGCGCACGACCTTCATCGAAGCCTTCCGTGAACTGGGGCTCGCCTACACCGAGTTGCCCAATCTCTTGAAGACAAACGAGCGGCCGTCTGACTTGGCCGCTTACCTGGATCCGTTTTACGCGATGTATGTGGTGCGGGAATCCAACCATGCGCGGCTGCGGGCCTTCGCTGCAGCCTCCTCTCGGCCCGTGATCAACGCCATGTCGAGCGCGGCGCATCCCTGCGAAGTTCTGTCAGATGCGCACTACATCGACGCCAAGATTCGGCCGATTGAGCACGCAAAAGTAGGGCTCTGGGGTCCGACCACCAACGTGTTTCAGTCGTGGCATGCGCTGGCGTCGGTGTTGGACATCCAAATCACCCACTTCTGCAACGCTGAATGCCATTCAGAGCGTCGCCAAGTCGTTTTCAAAGTCAGTCCAAGCGACACTGTCGATGTCCTGATCACTGACAGCTGGCCCAACGACTTCCATGACCCGGCTTGGTCGCTGACGCGGGAACATCTGGAACGCCTGGGCAATCCCAAACTCTTGCCTACGCCACCGTTTTCCATCGGCCAGGAAGTGAGCTTCGACCCCAGCACTTACGCCGGCTTTGTAGGCTACCAACAGAAACGCGTGCTACTGCCCGTGCAGCGGGCGATTCTGATGCGCGCCGCGGGCTGCTCAAGACGTGCCTAAACCAGAAAAATCCAGTCCAGGAGCAACCATTGATGAGCATCCAGACCATTGCCGAACTTCGCCAGCTTTACGCCGCACCTCAGGGGCGTGCCGTGCAAAAGGAAATTCAACATCTCGACGTGCATTGCCGCAATTTCATCGCGCTGTCGCCGTTCCTGATCCTCGCCACAACGGATGACCCATGCCAGCTCGACGCCTCGCCCCGAGGCGGTGAGCCGGGGTTCGCGAAAGCCATTGATGCGCAGACCTTGCTGATACCCGATGCGCCTGGCAACAACCGTCTGGATTCGCTCGAAAACATCATCCACACCGGCAAGGTTGGGATCTTGTTTCTCATCCCGGGATTTGACGAAACGCTGCGAATCAACGGCAGCGCCAGCTTGTCGCAAGCGCCCGCCGACATTGCCCGCTGCAGCACAGAAAAACGCGCGCCAAAACTTGTGATTCGCGTTTCGGTACAGGCCGCCTATCTGCACTGCGCCAAAGCCTTGATGCGGTCAAAGCTCTGGGATCCAGCCGCGCTGGTTGACAGAGCCAAGTTACCGACCATCGGCCAAATGATCGCCGACCAGACCGGCCTGCAGATCGCGCCTGAGACCCAGGCGGAAATGGCCAAACGCTATGCACCGGACCTATGAACGCCTGGCGCGCAAGGCCGCCGCTGCCGGAGGGGTCGCAAGCCAGAGGGGTCAATGGCCTGCCAGCAGCACGGGCCGCCGGGCCACCCTGCGCAGCGCCAGGTCAAGCCGATGAGGCCTGGCGCTTGGCATCGGCCGAATCTTTCAGCCGCTTCAATTCTTCCCAGCTCTTGTAGGCCGTCAGCCCGTCTTCATTGAAGAAGACCACCGGCCCCTCACAAACAAACAGGTACTCGGTGTCTTCCAGCGCAGTGGTCTCTCCGTGCAACACGCCATTGGGCTCGTAGTCATAGTCGCCGGCCTCCAGAACGCCGCCGCGCACCTGCAGCTTGCCCTTGAGCACATAGGTGTGGGCATCCGACAAATGCTTGTGCGGTGGCGCGACGTAGCCTTTGTTCCATCGGTACAAAGCCACCCAGCGGCCGGTTTCCGCGCCCGTCCAAAGCACTTTGGTCCAGGCCATGCCGGGTGAAGTTTCGATCCAGGGCTCGTTGGCGCGAACGATGATGTCGGCCAGTTGATCATTGATCGGGTTGATGTTCTGAAGTGCCATGGCCGCGTGACTCCATTGAAAAGGGAAAGACCGGGGGCTTTGGTGCGGGCTTGAACCCGGACTGCGGACGCTAAAGATCGATGCAACGACGTTCGTGTGCCGAGCGTTCGATGGCGTCGATCAGGCGATGGATACCCAGCGCCGTGTGAAAGTCAGGGTCGATGCTTTCCCCGGTGTGAAAGACTTTCGCAAAGCGCGCGTAGGCGTGGGCGACATTTTGCGGTGGTCCCAAAGGTGTGTTCGCGGGTGCAGCCCTGTAGTCCTCCGGCACCGGCAACTCGGCCAAGCGGCTCTTGCCCTGCGCGCCAAACAACTTGTTCGGACCAATATTGACCGAACTGGACGTCACCGAGAGGGTGCCCTTGCGCCCATAGATTTCCAAGCGGAACCCCGGCGCCGCGGTCGGTGCAGTGGCAATTTGGACATTCACTTCAGCGCCGCTGGCGAGCTTGCCAATAGCGCTCACCGCGTCCGGCGCATCCACCGCCATGGTTTCACCGGTATCGGTGTTGTGCCAATGCTTGATGCGCGTCGCGATACGCGCCGACACCTCGACCATGTCGCCCAGCATGAACATCATCGCATCCAGGCTGTGGCCGCCAGGGATGGTGAGCGGATTGGCGCCGTTTTTCGCCAGTCCTTGCCAGATGCGGCCGTTGCCGCGCTCGAGTTGCGAAGGTGGTGTGATCCGCAGATCGGCAAAAAGCACCTCGCCAACATAGCCTTGCGCCACCAGGTCCTTCGCATATCGAAGGGTCGGATCGCTGCGCGATTGCAGGCCACACATGGTGGCCAGACCCATCCGCTTCGCAAGATCCGCCATGTCTTGCGCTTCTTTCAGGCCATTGCCAAGCGGCCACTCGCAGTACACCGCCTTGCGGGCGCTCAGCGCCTTCATCACGATCTGGTGATGCAGCGGCACGCGTACCACCACCGACACCAGATCGAGTTCGCTGCTCGCCACCAGCGCATCGACGTTGTCGAAGGCGAGGTCAGCGCCAAAGGCCAGCGCAGAGGCCTTCGCGGTGGACGCATGCGCCGTGCACACCGCCTTGATCTGATACCCAGGCACCGCCTTCAATGCCGGCACATGCGCGCCGGAACCCCAGCCGCTGCCGAACTCGGTCACTGTCGCCCCCACCAAACCAACGCGTATCAAATCGGCCATGAAGCCTCTCCTTCGCAATTTGTCATGCTCGCAAGAACCTGCCCGACCGACGGCAGGTTCAGCAGGGAGCGCCGCTGCTTGGCGAACATTATCTTCGTCCGGGCCTCATCGAGCGGCACTGCGGAGCGGATGCGGTCACCGGGAAACTAGAGCGGCTGGCATCGGCAACTCACCGCCTCGCTCGACCCGTACCGCGCAGTACTTGAACTCCGGGATCTTGGCGGTCGGGTCGAGTGCTGCATGGGTCAACAAATTGGCCGCCGCCTCGGCATAGGCAAAGGGAATGAACACCGCGCCGGTGGGTGTGCCGTCGTCGCGCCGTGCGCTCAGCGTGACACTGCCTCGACGGCTCGCCACCGTCAGCACGTCACCGGTTCGCAGCCCCAGACGCTGCAGGTCCGCGCCGTGCAAGCTGGCGGTAGCCATCGGCTCGAGTGCGTCGAGCACCTCGGTGCGGCGGGTCATGCTGCCGGTGTGCCAGTGCTCCAATTGGCGACCCGTGATCAGCACGAAGGGGTAGTCGGCATCGGGCCGCTCAGCCGCCGGGATGATGTCGGCCGGCACCAGGTGAACGCGGCCGTCGGCGGTGGCGAAATGGTCGGTGAACACGATCGGCTGACCAGGATCGTCTTCGCTCAGACAGGGGTAAGTGACGCTGTGCGCATGCTCAAGCCGTTGCCAGCTGACGCCGGCGATCACACCGTGCAAGGCCTGGCGCATCTCCTCGTAGACCGCGGCCACCCCACTGTCCTCCCCGTCGTAGCGCCATTCCAGGCCCATGCGACGGGCGATCTGCTGGATGATCCAGAGGTCTTGTCGGGCCTCGCCGGGCGGGTCGAGCGCGCGTCGGCCCATTTGCAACATGCGGTCGGTGTTCGTCACGGTACCGGTCTTCTCGGGCCAACCCGAAGCCGGCAACACCACGTCGGCGAGCCAGGCGGTCTCGGTCATGAACAGGTCCTGCACCACCAGGTGGGCCAGGCTGGCCAGGCCTTCGCGGGCATGGTTCAGGTCGGGGTCGCTCATCGCCGGGTTCTCGCCCATCACGTACATGCCGCGGATCTTGCGAGGGTCGGTCTCTGGTGCTTGGGCCTTGCGCAGGATTTCGACCACGGTCAAACCCGGCTGGTCGTCGAGCCGGGTCTGCCAGAAGTCCTCGAACCAGGCATGCACCTGCGGGTTGTCGACCCGTTGGTAGTTCGGAAACATCATCGGAATCAGCCCGGCATCGCTGGCGCCTTGCACATTGTTCTGGCCACGCAAAGGATGCAGGCCGCTGCCAGGCTTGCCGATCTGGCCGGTCACGCAGACCAGCGCGATCAGGCAGCGTGCGTTGTCGGTGCCGTGCACATGCTGGCTCACGCCCATGCCCCACAGCACCATCGCCGACCTGGCGACGGCAAAAGCCCTTGCCACCTCACGGATGGTCTCGGCCGGGATGCCGCAGATCGGTGCCATGCGCTCTGGCGTGTAGCCCGCCACGTTGGCCTTCAAGGCTTCGAAGTTGCTAGCCCGGTCGCGGATGAAGTCCTGGTCGGTCAGCCCCTCGGCAATCACGGTGTGGATCATCGCGTTGAGCAGCGCCACATCAGTATCGGGATGGAACTGCAAAGTGCGCCAGGCGTGGCGCGCCAGGTCGGTGCGGCGCGGGTCGGCCACGACGATCTTGGTGCCGCGGGCGGCGGCGTTCTTCATCCAGGTCGCGGCCACCGGGTGGTTCGACGTCGGGTTGGCGCCGATCACCAGGATCAACTCCGCATGCTGCACATCGTTGACCGGGTTGCTGACCGCGCCAGACCCGACACCCTCCAGCAAGGCCGCCACGCTGCTGGCATGGCAGAGCCGGGTGCAGTGGTCGACGTTGTTGCTGCCGAAGCCCGTGCGCACCAGCTTCTGGAACAGGTAGGCCTCCTCGTTGCTGCCCTTGGCCGAGCCGAATCCAGCCAAGGTCTTCGGGCCGTGCTGGTCGCGCAGCGCTTTCAGCCCACCGCCGGCCAATGCCAGCGCCTCGTCCCAACTCGCCTCGCGAAAGACCTCGTGCCAGTCTTCGGGACTAGGCGTCGACGTCGAATCCTTGGCCACACCAGGCCTGCGGATCAGCGGGCGCAGCAGCCGCTGACGGTGGTGCACATAGTCGAAGCCGAAACGACCCTTGACACAGAGCCGGCTGTCGTTGGCCGGGCCTTTGCGGCCCTGGACGGCGATGATCCGGTTGTCCCGCAACTGGTAGCTCAGCAGACAGCCGACACCACAAAACGGACAAACCGAATCGACCACTTTGTCGACCCGCTGGTCACCCATCAGCGTCTTGGCGCTGAGTGCGCCGGTCGGACAGGCCTGAACGCATTCGCCGCAGCCCACGCAGCTGCTGTCGCCCATCGCCTCGCCCAGGTCGAAAGCGATCTGCGACCCGGCGCCGCGGTGCAGCATGCCGATCACGTCGTTCATCTGGGTCTCGCGGCAGGCGCGAACACAGCGCGTGCACTGGATGCAGGCGTCCAGGTTGACCGCCATCGCCGGATGGCTCAGATCGGGCGCTGGCTGCTGGCGCCGCAATGCGACCAGCGCCGGTCGAGCGGTCACGCCGAGCCGGGCGGCCCAGTCGCTGAGCTCACCGTGCGGACGGGCGGCGTCACCGTCAACCCAGCGACTGCCCTGCGCGGGCAAGTCCGCCAGCAGCAACTCGAGCACCATCTTCTGGGCCTTGATCGCACGCTCGCTCACGGACTGCACCACCATGCCGGGCGATGGCGCGCGACAGCAGCTCGGCGCCAGGCTGCGCTCCCCGTCGATCTCGACGACGCAGGCGCGGCAATTGCCGTCGGCACGCAAGGTGTCGGACCAGCACAGCCGCGGGATCTGCACGCCTTGCCGCTGCGCCGCCTGCAAGATGGTTTCGCCTGGCCGGGCGTCGACGCTGCGGCCGTCCAACGTGAAGTCAAACCGCTCGGTAGCGCTCATCGCTGGGTTTCCTTCTGCTGGGTTTCTTTCTGGCTTGACATCCCGCCAGCCACCTCGTCGGCAAAGTAGCGCTGGACGCAGCGGATTGCGTTGGGTGCGGCCTGGCCGAGACCGCAGATCGACGCGTCGACCATCACCTGGCCCAAGTCGTCCAAAGTGTCGTGGTCCCAGGCTGGCGCGGCCATCAGCTGCGCGGCTTTGTCAGTGCCGACCCGGCAAGGCGTGCATTGACCGCAGCTCTCATGGGCAAAGAACTGCAGGGCGTTGAGCGCAGCGTTGCGCGCGCTATCCTGCTGGCTCAGCACCACCACCGCCGCCGAGCCGATGAAACAGCCGTGCGGCTGCAAGGTGTCGAAGTCCAGCGGCAGGTCGGCCAAGCTGGCCGGCAAGATGCCGCCGGAGGCACCGCCCGGCAAGTAGGCGTAGAGCTGCTGGCCTTCGGCCATGCCGCCGCAAAATTCGTCGACCAACTCGCGCAGCGTGATGCCCGCCGGCGCGAGCTTGACGCCGGGTTCCTTGACCCGGCCACTGACCGAGAAGCTGCGCAAACCCTGGCGGCCATGGCGGCCAAAACCCGAGAACCACTTTGGGCCGCGCTCAACGATGTCACGCACCCAGTACAAGGTCTCGAAGTTGTGCGCCAGCGTGGGCCGGCCGAACAAGCCGCGCTCGGCGATGTAGGGCGGGCGCAAGCGCGGCTCGCCGCGCTTGCCCTCAATGCTTTCGATCATCGCGGACTCTTCGCCGCAGATGTAAGCGCCGGCGCCGCGCCGCAGCTCGATCGCAGGCAGCGCGCAAGGCGGATCGGCCTGCAGCAGCGCAAGTTCGCGCGCCAGCAATTCGCGGCAACCGGCGTACTCGTCGCGCAGGTAGAGGTAGACGCTCGCGATGCCCACCACCTGGGCGGCGACCAGCACGCCTTCGAGAAAACGGTGCGGATCGCGCTCGAGGTAGGTGCGGTCTTTGAAGGTGCCGGGCTCGCCCTCGTCGATGTTCACCGCCATCAGGCGTGGGCCCTCGAAGCCACGGACGATCTGCCATTTGCGTCCGGCAGGAAAACCCGCACCGCCCAGGCCGCGCAGGCCAGAATCTGTCATCGCAGCGAGCACAGATTGGCTATCCCGCGTGCCGCTGGCCAGTGCGGCGGCCAGGCGGTAACCGCCGCGCCGGCTGTAGGCGGCGAAGCCGACGTAGGCTGGGCTGACCAACACAGTGGCCGAACGGGTCGCCGAGGTGATCGCGCAAGGCGCGAGCGCCGCCGGATCGAACCAGCCTTCGTCGCTGGCCGCGTCATGGCGCAGCCCGCGACTGGCGACCCGCGCCAGCACGCCAGCCTCGTCGGCCCAAGGCAACGGCGCCTGTCCGACAACGGCCACCGGCGCCTGCTCGCAGCGCCCGACACAGGGCACGGCCTGCACCCGCGCCTCGGGGCCAAGCACCCCGGCCAGGCGATCGCGCAACGCGACACCCCCGGCCATCGCGCAGGCCAGGCTGTCGCAGACCCGCACCGTGACCGCAGGCACCTGGGCGTCATCGCGGACGGTTTCGAAGTGGTGGTAGAAGCTCGCGACTTCCGCGACCTCGGCCATGCCGAGCTGCATCTCGTGGGCCAGTGCGACCAGGTGGCGCTCGAACAGCGCGCCGTGGTGGTCGTTGAGTTGGTGCAGCACCTCGATCAGCCGGTCACGTCGGTGCGGCCCCGGCCCGACCAGCGCATGCAATTCGGCCAAGGCATCGTCCTCAGGCTGTCGACCTTTCAGGCCGCGGGCGCGGCGGCCGGCCTGGCGCAGTTGCTCGCGCATCGCGTCTGAGGAAATACTCGCCACCGGCGTTGCAGGAATGGGCATCGTGGGCTGAAGTTGTCGAAGGAATGGGGCCGATCATCGCGGGACACAAGGCCTGCTGTCCATTCGATCGTTCAAACCCGTCGATTCGAACAGCGAACCACAGCACGGGCCAACCCGCGAAGCGGCGGCAGCGCCGGCTGCCCAAAGGCGGACCAGAGCCAGCATCCATCAAGTTCTGTGCGGAGATTTCGTGTGGATCCATCGATAGTAAAAAAGCATTGCATTCATTCGATCAATCAACCCACGCAATGCTGCATTGCAACCAAAATTCTTCCATCGCCACTTCACAACTCCTCACCGGAGCCTCACCATGTCCATCATCAACACCCAAGTCAAGCCCTTCAAAGCCACCGCTTACCAGCAGGGCAAGTTCATCGAACTCACCGAAAACAGCCTGATCGGCCATTGGTCGGTGCTGGTGTTCTACCCGGCAGATTTCACCTTCGTCTGCCCGACCGAGCTCGGTGATTTGGCCGACCGCTACGACACCTTCAAGTCGCTGGGCGTGGAAATCTATGGCGTGTCCACCGACAGCCATTTCGCCCACAAGGCCTGGCACGACAGCTCGGACACCATCGGCAAGGTCAGCTACCCGCTGGTGGGCGATCCGACCGGCCGGCTGGCCCGCAACTTCGACGTGATGATCGAAGAAGAAGGCATGGCGCTGCGCGGCACCTTTCTCGTGAATCCCGAGGGCCAGATCAAACTGTGCGAGATCCACGACAACGGCATCGGCCGAGACGCCACCGAACTGCTGCGCAAAGTGCAAGCCGCGCAGTACGTCGCCGCCCATCCGGGCGAGGTCTGCCCGGCCAAGTGGACGCCGGGTGCCGAGACCCTGGCGCCCAGCCTGGACCTGGTCGGCAAGATCTGAGCAAGACCCCTGACCTGCCGCCCCACAAAACGCGGCAGGCCGATCTGCACCATCGTCAAAGGATGAACACCATGTTGAACCCGACCCTCAAGACCCAATTGAAGGGTTACCTCGAGCGGCTGCAACGGCCGATCGAACTGGTGGCGTCACTTGACGTCAGCGCCAAGTCGAAAGAACTGCTGGCGTTGCTGCAAGACATCGTCTCGCTCAGCCCGCTGGTCGGCCTGGTACAGCGCGATGACGGCGAGCGCTCGCCCTCGTTCACGGTCGGCGCGCCGGGCCAGCCGGCACGCATTCGCTTCGCCGGCATCCCACTCGGCCATGAATTCACCTCGCTGGTGCTGGCATTGCTGCAGACCGGCGGCCACCCGCCCAAGGTCGACGCGGCCTTGATCGAGCAGATTCAGGCGCTGGACGGGCCGGCCCACTTCGAGGTCTACATGTCGCTGAGCTGCCACAACTGTCCGGACGTGGTGCAGGCGCTCAACCTGCTGGCCGTGCTGAACCCGAACATCACTGCGGTGACGATCGACGGCGCACTGTTCCAGGACGAAGTGACGCAGCGCAAGATCATGGCGGTGCCGACGGTCTTTCTGAACGGCCAGGTCTTCGGCCAGGGCCGGATGGCCGTCGAAGAGATCGTCGCCAAGCTCGACAGCGGCAGCGCCAAGCGCGACGCCGCCAGATTGGCGGCCGAAGCACCCTACGACATGCTGATCGTCGGCGGCGGCCCTGCCGGCGCGGCCGCGGCGGTCTACGCCGCCCGCAAGGGCATACGCACCGGGGTGCTGGCCGAGCGTTTCGGCGGCCAGACCCTTGACACGCTGGCGATCGAGAACTTCGTCTCGGTGCAGGCCACCGACGGGCCGAGCTTCGCCGTCGCGCTGGAGCAGCATGTACGCCAGTACGAGGTCGACGTGATGAACGGCCAGCGGGCCGAGAAACTGATCCCGGCCACCGAGCCCGGCGGCTGGGTCGGCGTGCAACTGGCCAACGGCGCCTTGCTGCGCAGCCGCAGCGTGCTGATCGCCACTGGCGCGCGCTGGCGCGAGGTCAATGTCCCTGGCGAGCGGGACTACCGCAACCGCGGCGTCGCCTATTGCCCGCACTGCGACGGCCCGCTGTTCAAGGGCAAGCGGGTGGCGGTGATCGGCGGCGGCAACTCGGGCGTCGAGGCCGCGATCGACCTGGCCGGTCTGGTGGCTCACGTCACCTTGATCGAGTTCGCAGATGCGTTGCGCGCCGACGCGGTGCTGGTCAACAAGCTGAAGAGCCTGCCCAATGTCACGATCCGCACCGGTGCCCAGACCACCGAGATCAGCGGTGACGGCGAGAAGGTCCATGCGCTGCACTACACCGACCGCGCTAGCGGCGTGGCCCACCAGATCGCACTGGAAGGCGTGTTCGTGCAGATCGGCCTGGTACCCAACACCGAGTGGCTGAAGGGCACGCTGGGCTTGAGCCGGCATGGCGAAATCGTCGTCGATGCCAAGGGGGCGACCGACCTGCCAGGCGTCTACGCCGCTGGCGACGTCACGACAGTGCCGTTCAAGCAAATCGTGATCGCGGTGGGCGACGGCGCCAAGGCAGCACTGGGGGCTTTCGACCACCTGATGCGCTCGCCTGCGCCCGCGCTGGCCGCTGCCTGAACCCTGTTTGGGATCGTTCGCCAGACGGCTCGAAGGCACAATCCCGCCTTTTTGCGCGCTGCCATCGGCTGCCGCTAAGGGCTAGCATGTTCAAGAACCTGATGGTGTATCGACTGGGGCCCGACTGGTCGGCGACTGTGGCTCAGATCGACCAGGCCCTGGCGTCGGCCCGCTTTGCCGAATGCGGCGCCACCCAGGCCCGCTCGTCCGGCTGGGTCGCACCGCGCGGCGAGGAACATGGCGCATTCATCGAGGCCATCAACGGGCAATGGCTGCTGCAGTTGATGGTCGAACAAAAAGTCGTGCCAGGATCGGTGATCAAGCGCCAGGTCGACGCGCTCGCGGCCCAGGTCGAGAAGCAGACCGGCCGCAAGCCCGGCAAAAAGCAGCGCAACGAGCTCAAGGACCAGGCCTTGCTCGACTTGTTGCCAATGGCATTCACCAAGCGTGCCACGGTCAAGGTCTGGATCGCGCCTGCCGATCGACTGCTGGTCATCGACGCCGGCAGCCAGTCGCGCGCAGACGAGGTGCTGACCGCGCTGACCCAGGCCTTGCCGGGCCTGAGCGCCCAACTGATCAACACCGCGCGGTCACCCGCAGCCTGCATGGCCGAATGGCTGGTCAGCGGCGAGCCGCCGGCCGGTTTCACGATCGACCGCGACTGCGAGTTGAAAGCTGCTGATGGCGAAAAGCCAGTGGTGCGCTACGCCCGACATGCGCTCGACATCGCCGAGATCCGCGAGCACATCCTCGCCGGCAAGCAGCCAACCCGGCTCGCGCTGACCTGGCAAGGGCGGGTCTCGTTCATGCTGACCGAGGCGCTGCTGGTGAAGAAAATCGCCTTTCTCGACGGCGTTTTCGAAAGCGGGTCGGGCCAGGAGAGCTTCGATGCCGACGCGGCGATCGCCACCGGCGAGCTGGCGCCGATGATCGGCGACTTGCTGGACGCGCTCGGTGGCGAGCAGGTGATGGGCGACGCCGCGCCGACCGGGACACCCGAGGTCGTGGTTCAAGCCGCAACCCACAGCCTGCCGCCGTGGGAATCGGCCCCCGGCTGACCGCTGACAACACGGCGGCGCAGCGTGCGCCGCAAACTGGGCGCTCATGTGCAGCCCCGCTGATCCAAGGCACTGGCCAACCAGCATCGGTGAGGCGCAAGACCCTGCGCCGGCTCAGCGGCAAGCCGCATGAGCGATGCGACGACCACGTCGCCACGCCCTCGTTGGCATGCGATGCCCAGCGCCGAAGTACTGGCGCTAACCGGTACTGACGCCACTCGAGGCCTGGACCACGCCGAATGCCAGTCCAGGCGGCAACGGCTTGGCGCCAACCTGCTGCCAGCGCCGCCACCGCATCCACGTTGGCGGCGCTTCGCGCGCCAGTTCTGGAACCCGCTGGTTGGCATGCTGCTCCTCGCTGCCGTGCTGGCGGTGGCGCTGGGGCATTTCGGCGATGCGGCGGTGATCCTGGCGGTGGTGTTCGTCAACGCCTTGATCGGCACCTTGCAGGAGGGTCGCGCCGAGCGATCGATGGCCGCACTGCGCCGGCTCGCGTCGTTGCGGGTGAGGGTGCTGCGCGAAGGCCAGCCCGCGAGCATCGAGGCGCGCAATCTGGTCCCGGGCGACCTGCTGTTGCTGACCGCCGGTGACGCCGTGGCGGCCGACGCCAGGTTGATCGACTGCGCGCAGTTGCAGCTGGCCGAGGCCGCGCTGACCGGTGAGTCGGCGCCGGTCGCCAAGCGGGTGGCGCCAGTGGCCGACGACGCCGGTCTGGCCGACCGCCACGACATGGTCTATTCGGGCACCCATGTCAGCGCCGGTCGAGCGGTGGCGGTGGTGGTGGCCACCGGCGTGCACACCGAGGTCGGTCGCATTGCCAGCCTGACCGAGGCCACGATCGAAGCGCCGACCCCGCTGGCGCGGCGGATCAACCGCTTCAGCCGAGCGCTGGTGGTTGCCGCGGTGGCGCTGTTCGCGCTGGTCGTGTTGCTGGGTTTGTGGCGCCAGCTGCCGCTGGCAGAGTTGCTGATGGTGGCGATCAGCCAGATGGTGTCGATGGTGCCCGAGGGCCTGCCGGTGGCGATGTCGATCGCGCTGGCCGTGGGGATGCAGCGCATGGCCGGACGCGGCGCGATCATCCGCCGCTTGTCCGCAGTCGAGACGCTGGGCTCGACCACGGTGATCTGCAGTGACAAGACCGGCACGCTGACACGCAACGAGATGACGGTCACCGCGTTGTGGCTGCCCGGCCCGGCGATCGGCCGCAGCCTGAGCGTCAGCGGCGCGGGCAAGGACACTGAGGGCGCGATCAACGAGGCAGCGCAGCCCTTGACAGCCTCCGCGGACCCGGCACTGCACCAGCTGGTGCTGGCCGGCGCGCTGTGCAACGATGCGCAGCTGCTGCCACCCCAAGCCGGCCAAGCCAGATGGTCGGCGCTGGGCGACCCCACCGAGGCTGCGCTGCTGGTGCTCGCGCGCAAGGCAGGCCTGAACCTGGCCGCGCTGGCGCAAGCGGCGCCGCGGGAGGCCGAGCTGGCGTTCGACGCCGATCGCCAGATGATGGCCACGCGGCACTGCTTGGCCAACGCGCGTCGCGTGATCTACCTGAAGGGCTCACCCGAGGCGGTGCTGCGGCTATGTGCTCCCCACCCCGCCCATCCACCGGAGACGCTGCCGGCTGCCCGCACCGCGGCTGAAGCGATGGCCACCAGCGCGCTGCGCGTGCTGGCCATCGCCGTCGTCGATGACGGAGAGTTGGACCTGCAGGCAGGTTTCGACGCACTGGCCGGCCGTGCCAGGCTGCTGGGCCTGGTCGGCCAGATCGACCCGCCGCGCGAGAACGCACGCGAGGCGGTGGCCAACTGCCGCGCCGCCGGCATCCGGGTCGTGATGGTCACCGGTGATCATCAGCTCACCGGCATGGCGATCGCCCGCGCACTGGGCATCGCCATGCGCGGCGACCGCGCCATCGACGGCCCGACGCTCGAACGCATGGGCGAAGCCGAGCTGCGCGACGCGCTGCCGCAGATCGCGGTCTTCGCCCGCGTCCAGCCAGCGCAGAAGCTGCGCATCGTCAAGGCCTTGCAGGCCCGAGGCGAAGTCGTGGCGATGACCGGCGACGGCGTCAACGACGCGCCGGCACTGGCGCGCGCCGATGTCGGCGTCGCGATGGGCCTAGCCGGCACCGAGGTCGCCAAGAGCGCGGCCCGCATCGTCATCACCGATGACAACTTCGCCACCATCGTCAGCGCCGTCGAGCAGGGTCGGGTGGTCTACGCCAACCTCAAGAAGGTGATCCTGTATCTGTTCGCGACCTCGGTCGACGAGGTCGCGATCCTGCTGCTGGCCTTGCTGGGTGGCTATCCGGTGCCGCTGGCCGCGGTGCAACTGCTGTGGATCAATCTGGTCACCGAGGGCACGCTGACGGTCAACCTGGTGATGGATCTGCCAGAAGGCGATGAGATGCGACGTCCGCCGGTCTCGCGCGACGATTGGCTGGTCGACCGGGCGATGCTGTCCCGGGCGATGCTGATGGCTGCCGCGACGGTGGCCGTTTGCTTCGGCTGGTATGCCTGGCGCATCGGCGGCGGCTCATCGGCGACTGAGGCCGCCGAGCTCGGGTTGGTGCGCACCGAGACCTTCACACTGCTGGCAATGTGCCAGTGGTTCAACCTGCTGAACTGCCAGTCGGCCCAACGATCCGCGCTGCGGCTGGGACTGCTGCAGAACCCCTGGCTGCTCGGCGGTCTGATGCTGTCGGTCGCGCTGCAGGCCGCGGTGCTCTGGGCGCCGCCGCTACAAGCGATGTTCTACACCCAAGCGCTGTCTTTGGCCACGCTGGGCCTGCTGTTGGCCTTGGCCAGCGTCGTGCTGTGGACCGAGGAGTGGCGCAAGCTGCTGGCTCGCAGCCTGGTCAAGCGCTCTCAAGCACCGATGGCTGTGCCGCCTTGACAGACCAGGGGGCCCAGGTCGAGGTCGACCGGACTCAGCGCCGTCAAGTGTCCTTGCTGACCTTGATGGTCGGAAACTTCGATGAGAAATCCTTCGCCTTGTCGGCGATCTTGACCGCCACCGAACGGGCCACCGCCTTGTAGATCGCGGCGATCTCGCCGTCAGGGTCGGCCACCACGGTCGGCCGGCCTGAATCGGCCTGCTCGCGGATGCTCATGTTCAAAGGCAGCGCACCCAGGTAATCGAGCTTGTACTGCTCGGCCATCTTCTTGCCACCATCAGCGCCAAAAATGTGCTCGGTGTGGCCGCAGTTCGGGCAGCAGTACACCGCCATGTTCTCGACCAGACCGAGGATCGGCACGCCGACCTTCTCGAACATCGTCAAACCCTTCTTGGCGTCGAGCAGCGCGATGTCCTGCGGCGTCGTGACGATGATCGCGCCGGTGATCGGCACGCGCTGGCTCAGCGTCAGCTGGATGTCGCCGGTGCCGGGCGGCATGTCGACGATCAGGTAATCAACGTCCTTCCAGTTGGTCTGGCGCAGCAGTTGGTCCAATGCCTGGGTGGCCATCGGGCCGCGCCAGATCATCGCCTGGTCGGGGTCGACCAGGAAGCCGATCGACGCCACCTGCAGGCCATGGCCCGACATCGGCTCCATGCTCTGGCCGTCGACGCTCTCGGGCCGACCGCTGATGCCCAGCATCATCGGCTGGCTCGGACCGTAAATATCGGCGTCGAGCACACCCACGGTCGCGCCCTCGGCGGCCAGCGCCAATGCCAAGTTGGCCGCGGTCGTGCTCTTGCCCACGCCACCCTTGCCCGAAGCCACCGCGATGATGTTCTTGACGCCAGGCAGCAACTGAACGCCGCGCTGCACCGCGTGGGCGGTGATGCGCGTGACCAGGTTGACGCTGACATTGCCCACGCCGGGCACGCTGCGCGCCGCCGCGATGAACTGCCGGCGCAACGCCGCGTGCAAACTCTTGGCCGGGTAGCCGAATTCGACGTCGAAGGCCACTTCGTCACCTTCGATCTTGAGGTTTCTGATTTGGCGACCGGTCACGAAGTCCTTGGCCGTGTGCGGGTCGACGACGGTCTTCAAGGCGGCAAGCAGGGCGGCTTCGGTCACGAGGGACATGGTGGCAACAGTGGTTTGGGGGCTTGGGTTCGGATTGCGCGCAGTCGGCTGAACAACCCGCAGCCAGCACCAGGAAGGAAAACCAGGCGAGAGACCCGGGCGAGCAAGCGCGCGAAGTCTAGCCCAGCGCTACCACCACCACCGCGGGCATGGCCATGGCGGACGACCGGATCCGCGCCCGACAGGCGTGCCTCGCTCGCTGTCTGCCCAGCCTCGCCCCGTAAAATTAAGGCTCAGTTACCAGGATGGCCTCATGCCCCGCAAGCTCTTCGTCACCACCGCCCTGCCCTACGCCAACGCGGCCTTTCACATCGGCCACATGATGGAGTACATCCAGGCCGACACCTGGGTGCGGGCGCAGCGCATGAAGGGCTCGGAGGTCCACTTCGTCTGCGCCGACGACGCCCACGGCGCGCCGATCATGATCGCCGCCGACAAGGCCGGGCTGACGCCGCAGCAGTTCGTTGCCGGCATCGCCGCCGGCCGAGCCCAGTACCTCGACGGCTTCCACATCGCCTTCGACAACTGGCACTCAACCGACGGTGTCGAAAACCACCGCTTGGCGCAATCCATCTACCTTGCACTGCGCGACAACGATTTGATCGCCAGTCGCACGATCGAGCAGTTCTACGACCCCCAAAAGGGCATGTTCCTGCCCGACCGGTTCATCAAGGGTGACTGCCCGAAGTGCGGCGCCAGCGACCAGTACGGCGACAACTGCGAAGCCTGCGGCGCGGTCTACGCCGCCACCGATCTGAAGAACCCGCGCTCGGCGCTGTCGGGCGCAACGCCGGTGATGAAGAGTAGCGAGCACTTCTTCTTCAAGCTCAGCGACCCGCGTTGCGTCGAGTTCCTCGAGCGCTGGACCCAGGACGGCAAGCTGCAGTCCGAGGTCGCGAACAAAGTGCGCGAGTGGTTCAGCCGCGATGACCAAGGCCTGTCAGGCCTGGCCGACTGGGACATCAGCCGCGACGCACCCTATTTCGGCATTGAGATCCCAGGCGCGCCGGGCAAGTACTTCTATGTCTGGCTCGACGCGCCCGTGGGTTACCTGGCGTCGCTGGAGAACCTGTTCGCCAAGCGTGCCCAGGATGGCAGCGATGGTGCAGCGGCCTGTGCCGCCTACCTGGCCGACCCTCAACTCGAGCAAGTGCACTTCATCGGCAAGGACATCGTCACCTTCCACACCTTGTTCTGGCCGGCGATGCTGCACTTTTCGGGCCGCAAGGTGCCTGACCACATCCATGTGCACGGGTTTCT
>CANFPU010000044.1 GCA_947448955.1 Burkholderiales bacterium | reverse complement strand
TGGCATCACGCTGTCGGCCCGCACCGGCGCGGGCCTGGACGCCCTGCGCCAGGCGCTGCTGGCGCGCGCCGGCTGGCAAGCGGCCACCGAAGGCGTCTTCATTGCCAGAAAGCGCCACCTGCTGGCACTGCAGCGAACCGAGGCGCACCTGAGGTCCGCAGCCGAACAAGCGGCCGCTGGCGACACCGCGCTGGAACTGTTCGCAGAAGAGCTGCGCCTAGCGCACGACGCGCTGAGCGAGATCACCGGGGCTTTCAGCTCGGACGACCTGCTCGGGGAGATCTTCGGCAACTTCTGCATTGGGAAATAGCGGTAGCTGCCGCACTGTCTGCCGATGGAGGGCATGACAGCGCGACCGCAGGCCCGGTCGGCGAGCTATTGCAGGCCCTGCGTGACACGCTCAGCGGCCAGCGCCTCGGCCTTGGCCTGCGGCGGGCGCGACGCGGCGATGTCGAAGGTGACGCTGTGCAGTTCGCCCTCGAACACATAAGGCGGCTGGTAGTCGTGGCAGACGGGCGCGACCGACAGGCCGACGTCCAAGCCGGTGGATGAGACCATGGTCGCCATCGCCGGGATGTGGACCGTGCCCACGTCACGGCCGTCGATGAACAGCGTGGCGATGCCGGACTTGGCCACACGGTCCACGCGCACACCGGCCTGGCATCGGCAGCTGGGCAACGCGACCTCTGACTGCACCTGGCTGTGCTCGTGGAAGTGGTTGTAGTCGAACACCAGACGGCCGTCACGAACGAACAGCACATAGCCGCCGCTGGCACTGCCGCGCGCGACGATGCAGCCGTTGCGGCCCTGGCCGAGCGCGAGGTCGGCGCTGATCACGAAAGCGCGGTTACCGGTCGGTGGTGCGACGTCCGCCGCGTAGCGCGAGACCGGCGGGTAAAACGTGAAGCGGTTGCGACGCGCGGTGTTGCCGCGGAACTGAGCGCTCTTGAACAGTGCGCCGCCACGTCGATCGTCCAGCGGCAGCACGCCGTGACGTCCGGCCTCGACCCACCACAGCGCGATCAGCTTGCGCAGGCGCTCGGGCTGCTGCGCGGCCAGGTCGTGCGCCTCCGAGGCGTCCACGTCGGCGTGGTAAAGCTCCCAGGCCTCGGTGTCGTAGTCGGCGCCGGGCTCGTGGTAGCAGACCGCTTTCCAGCCCTCGTGCCAGATCGCGCGGTGGCCGAACATCTCGAAGTACTGGCTCTTCTTGCGGGTGGGCGCATCACCCGCGCCGTCGGCCAGCGCGTAGGCCATCGAGATGCCGTGCATGGGCGCTTGCGCCACACCATCCACTTCGCGCGGCGGCGCCAGGCCCAGCAGCTCCAGGATGGTGGGCGCGATATCGGTGACGTGATGGAACTGGCGGCGGATCGCGCCGGCGTCCTTGATGCGGTCTGGCCAGTGCACGATGAACGGGTCGCGCACGCCGCCGGCATGGGTGTTTTGCTTGTAGCGCTTGAGCGGCGTGTTGCCCACCATCGCCCAGCCCCAGGGGTAGTTGGTGTGGCTGTCAGGACCGCCGATGGTGTCGAGCCGCTTCACCGCTTCGTCCACATCCTCGCGCAAGCCATTGAAGTAGCGCATTTCGTCGAGCACGCCCGTGGGGCCTCCTTCCTGACTGGCGCCGTTGTCGGACATCGCGATGAAGATGGTGTTGTCCAACTGCCCCAGCCGCGCCAGCGCGTCGATGTAGCGACCGAGGTGATGGTCGGTGTGGTCGAGGAAGGCCGCAAAGGCTTCCTGCAGCCGCGCGGCGAACAAGCGCTCGTTGTCGCTGAGCGCGCTCCAGGCCTTGACGCCGGGGTTGCGCGGCGGCAGCGTGGTGTCTGGCGCGACGATGCCCAGGGTTTTCTGGCGCTCGAACCATCGCTCGCGCATCACATCCCAGCCTTCGTCGAACTGGCCCCGGTATTTGTCCAAGAAGGCCTGCGGCGCCTGGTGCGGCGAATGGCAGGCACCGAAAGCGAGGTAGGTGAAGAACGGCTGGTCAGGGACGGCTGACACATGGTCGTGCGCAAAGCCAATGGCCTTGTCGACCAGGTCTTCGGTGAGGTGATAACCCTGCCCAGGTGTAGCCGGCGGCTGGATGTAGTGGTTGTCCTGCACCAGTTCGGGACGGAACTGGTCGGTTTCGCCCTGCAAGAAACCATAGAAGCGGTCGAAACCTCGCGCCAGCGGCCAGTTGCGAAACGGCCCTGCCGGACCGGTCTCATGCATCGGGGCCAGATGCCATTTGCCCACCATGTAGGTGCCAAAACCCTGGTCGCGCAGCATCTCGGCCAGCGTCGCGGCCGATCGCGGGATCGCGCCACGCATGTTCGGGAATCCGGTGTCGAAGTTGGAGATCGCGCGCATGCCCACCGCATGGTGATTGCGCCCGGTCAGCATGCAGGCTCGGGTCGGCGAACACAGCGCGGTGGTGTGAAAGTTCACGAACCGCAAACCGCCATCGGCCAGGCGGTTCAGGTTGGGTGTGTCAATGGTCGAACCATAGCGGTTGAAGTGGGCAAAGCCCACATCGTCAAACACCACGACCACCACGTTGGGCGTGCCCTTGGTGGGTCGCGGCTCCGACGGCCACCAGGGCTGGGATTCGTCGACGGTGCGTCCGATGACGCCTTGGAAATGACTGTCGTTCATGTTGCCCTCGAGGTGCCTATGGGTCGACGCCCTGACTGGGCCTTCGCCATCCTGATCGCTGAGGATAGGTTTGCGACGCGTAAGCGCTTTGTCCCCTGTGCGACGGGTTGGCAGCGGGTGCTCGCGATCAAGGGTTCTCACGCTGGCAGTTCTGGCGCCGGCTGGCATGATGACCCCTCTGAATCTGCTGTTGGCGCGAGGCCTTGCGTCGGCCCTTCATGCAATGCGCGGCGGGTTCAGCGTCTGGTGCTGGCGGCGCCGGTTGAAGGTCTGTGTGGTCAACCCGCCGGCGGCTGCATTGCCGATCGTCGCTGCCTGGACCTCGGTGCGCCGGCTGGCCAGCGGTCTGGCAAATGTGCGCCAACGTGAACCCTGTACCCATGAGTTTGAGATCCATTCCCGAGTTTCGGCGGCTGCTGTGGGTCGGCTTCGTGGCGTCGACTGTGCGATGGCTCGAGATGCTGGCGATGGCTTTGTTCGCTTACCAGGCGACCCATTCGGCCTTGGTGGTGGTCATGCTGAGCATGCTTCGGGTGCTGCCGATGGGCTTGTTCGGTGCGTTCCTGGGCGCTGCCGCCGACCGGTTCGAGCTGCGCAGCGCGTTGATCCTGATGGTCGCGGTGTCGATGGCTTGCACGTTGACACTCGCGCTGCTGGCCAGCCTGGGCGTGCTGGCCGTTTGGCAGCTGATGGTCGCGAGCTTCGTCAGCGGCGTCTGCTGGGCCGCTGACAACCCGGTGCGCCGGATGATGATTGGCGAGGCCGTCGGCATCGACAAGATGGGGTCGGCGATCTCGGTGGACATCGGCATCAACAACGCGAGCCGCGTGCTCGGTCCGATGCTGGCCGGTCTGTTGTTCGCCCAGCACGGCATGTCGAGTGTGCTCTGGCTGGGGGTGGCGCTGTATGCAGCGAGCCTGGCGGCTGCGCTGCGGATGGGTCGGCGCGGCGTCCCCCCCGTGGCCCATCAGGCCTCGTTCATCACCCGCTTGCGCGAAGGCCTGGCCTGGTTACGGGGTGATCGTCGCCTGGTCGGCGTGTTCCTGGTCACGGTGATCTTCAACCTCTTCGGTTGGCCTTGCAACAGCATGATCCCGATCATCGCGACAGGCGCTTTGCACCTGGGCCCTCAAGATGTGGGGCTCCTCGCCAGTTGCGAAGGTGTCGGTGGCCTGATGGGCGCGCTGCTGTTCGCCAGGTTCGCGCGCCCCGCAGAGTACGGCCGGATTTACCTGGGCGCGGTGGGCATCTACCTGGCGTCGATGATCGGGTTTGCGACAGTGGGCTTGGCACCCGTCGCAGCCGTGATCCTGCTGGTCAACGGCATGGCCGGTGTCGGCTTCGCGGTGATGCAGGCCACCTTGGTTTACCGCGGCGCGCCGGTCGAGATGCGGGCCCGGCTGCTAGGCGTGCTGTCGGCCTGCATCGGCACCGGCCCGATCGGCTTCCTGTACCTGGGATTTCTGGCCGATGTGTTGACCCCCCCGACCGCCACCGTGGCCATCGCCGTCCAAGGTTTGCTGGCGATGCTGCTGACCCGACGCTATTGGGCCCAGGTGCTGCGACCTTAGGGGAATCAAGATGGAAGTGAGATTGAGAGTGATGAGCAGAGCCGCCTTGGGGGGCTTGTGGTTGGTGTTTGCACTGTCGGCATGCCAGTCGGCGCCGGATGCACCGGGCCTCGCGCAGCCGTCGGGTGAATTGCAGCGGCCTGGGTTGTCCGTGCTTCCGGGCGCATCGCGGCCCAACATCATCGTATTCGTCGCCGATGACTTGGGCTACGCAGACGTCTCGACCTACCGTCCCGGCCGTATTCCGACGCCCCATATTGACCGCATCGGCCGCGAGGGGGTGGTGTTTGCGCAGGGTTACGCCACCGCGCCGATCTGCTCGCCGGCCCGCGCCGGCCTGATGACCGGACGGCATCAGCAGCGTTTCGGCTTCGAGTACAACACCGGCGCACCGGCACGCGATCTGGCCGAGCGTCGCGGCATTGACCCGCGTGAACTGACCCTGGCCGATACGATGCGCGCGGCCGGCTATCGCACCGGGGCGCTCGGCAAGTGGCACCTCGGATCGAGCCCTGAGTTCTATCCTCTGAACCGTGGCTTCGACGAGTTCTGGGGATTTCTGGGCGGACAGACGAATTTCATCCGTCCCGACGCGCCCGAGGCGGTCAATGCCTTCCAGCCATCGGCCGCCCCGTTCTACTTCGACCTGAAGCGGCCGATGGCCTCGGTCAGCGCCGCCAATTCGGTGGTCACAGGCTCGCGTCGCGAGCGGGTCGAACTCGGCGACGGATTCCTCACCGAGCAGATCACCGAGCAGGCGCTGGCCTACATCGATCGTCATCGCGCGCAGCCGTTCTTTCTCTACGTCGCGCACCATGCACCGCACACGCCGCTGCAGGTCACGCGCAAGTATTACGACCGCTTCCCGGCCATCGCCGACCGAGCGCAGCGCGTGTACGCGGGCATGGTCAGCGCGCTCGACGATGGCGTCGGTGCGGTGCTCGATCGGCTCGACACGCTCGGTCTGGCCGAGAACACGATCGTGATCCTGGTCAGCGACAACGGCTGCGCCGCCTACCTGCCGGGCCTGTGCAGCGACCAGCCCTTGTCAGGCGGCAAGCTGAGCTACCTAGAAGGGGGGGTGCGCATTCCCTACCTGATGCGCTGGCCTGCACATATCCGTTCAGGCACTCGACATCCGGAGCCAGTCTCGACCCTGGATATCCTGCCCACGCTGGCAGCTGCTGCAGGGGTGGCCTTGCCGCGCGACCGGGCTTTTGACGGCGTCGACCTGTTGCCTCAACTTGAGCGCGTGGCCCAGCCGCGATCGCCGCTGTTCTGGCGAACGCGTCCGATGCGGGCGTTGCGCGAGGGGGACTGGAAGTACCTGAGGGACCTGGAGGGTGTCGAATTTGTCTATCACCTCGCGGCAGACCCCAGGGAAACGCGCAATTTGGCGGCTGCAGATCCGTCCCGGCTGGCCCGCATGCGCTCACTCTACGAAGCCTGGGAATCCGACAAGGTCGCGCCCAACTGGCCGCCGGCGCGCAGTGTGTCTTACCGGTTTGGTGACCGGGGTTTCATGTTCCCCCCTTGATCCGCTCCCGCCTGGCTTGGGGCCGGCCACCTGACCTTGCCATAGGGCATGAACCCAGGTGACAGCCATCGCCGTGGCGCCGGCCTTAGGCTATCCGGCATGACATCTCTTTTCGACCCCATCCGCTTCGGCGACATCGCATTGGCCAACCGTATCGTGATGGCGCCCTTGACGCGCAACCGCGCACCGAGCCAACAGCCCAATGACTTGATGCGTGAGTACTACACCCAGCGCGCCAGCGCCGGGCTGATCGTCACCGAGGCGACCCAGGTCTGCGCCCAGGGCCAGGGCTATCTCGACACCCCGGGCTTGTACACGCCCGAGCAGGTCGCCGGCTGGCGCAAGATCACCGATGCGGTGCATGCCGCAGGCGGGCGGATCGTGGTGCAGCTCTGGCATGTGGGCCGGATCTCGCATGTCAGCCTGCAACCGGGTGGCGCAGCGCCGGTCTCGAGCACCGCGCGGCCGGCCAAGGGCAAGACCTTCACGGCAGATGGCTTTGTCGATTGCTCGACGCCGCGCGCGCTGCGCACCGACGAGATGCCCGGCGTGATCGAAGCCTATCGCCACGCCGCGCGATGCGCGATCGACGCCGGTTTTGACGGGGTTGAGGTGCACGGTGCCAATGGCTACTTGCTGGAGCAGTTCTTGCGCGACAGCATCAACGACCGCAGCGATGCCTATGGCGGCTCGATCGCCAACCGGGCCAGATTGCTGGTGGAGGTGATGCGTGCGGTGGCGACCGAGATTGGTGGCGGCCGCACCGGGCTGCGCCTGTCGCCGATCACACCGGTCAACGACGCAGCGCAGGACAGTGATGCCCAGGCGCTGTACGAGCATGTGGTACGCGCGCTCGCACCGCTCAAGCTGGCTTTTCTGCACATCATTGAAGGCCAGACCGGCGGCGCGCGTGACCTGAGCGACAAGGGCGTCAAACCCTTCGACTACGCGGCACTGCGCGCCATCTACGGCGGACCCTGGCTGGTCAACAACGGCTACAGCCGGCAGATGGCAGTCGACGCGGTGGGCAGCGGCGCGGCCGATGCGGTGGCCTTCGGCAAGCCCTTCATCAGCAACCCGGACCTGGTACGCCGACTGCGCGAGGACGCGCCACTCAGCCCGCTGGTGCAGGCCACGCTGTATGGCGGCGGTGCCGCTGGGTATACCGACTACCCCGCGCAGGTCTGACCAGCCCGCGCCGCCCGGCTGTCACGGCCCGGCTATGACCACCCGGCGGTGCAGCGCTCAGGAACGGCGCTCAGGGACGGCGACGCATCCTGGCCATAAACAGTTCACGCAGATTGACTTCGCGTGGGCCCGGCATCAACTTGATCTCATCGCCCGCGCACAGCGTGCCGGGCTCGAGAACGGCCAAGTAGACACCGCTGTAGCCCGACTGCGCCATCAGTTTGCTGGCCTGTGGAAAACCCATCGCATGGTTGAATTTGTAGCAGGGTTGGCGCGGCTCGCTAACGGTCAGCACGCAGCCCGGCAGACGCAGACGGTCGCCAATCCAAAGATGCTGTTCGACCAGACCTTCGATCGTCAGGTTCTCGCCCATGAAGCCATGCGTCAACACGGCGTCCGCTGCAGCGACGCGGGCCTGCGCGCGAACCCCTTGCCAAAACGGGTAATGGTCCACCGGGTAAGCGTAGATCGCTTTGGATTGCCCACCATGCACGCTCTGATCGGCCTGCTCGTCGCCCGACAATCCGAGCAACGACACAGCCACCCGCCCGAGCCGCGGGGATTTGCCGATCGCGGTCGGCACCGCGCGACCATCGATCATGCGGATTTCGCTGCGGCCGGTGCTGACGCTGATGATTTTCATGAGATGGGGCACCCGTGGTGCCGACTGTGGTTTCACGGCCGACCAGGACAGGCTTTCGATGGGCGGCTCAAGCCGGAATTCTGACGCGGAGCATGGCACGCACTCGCGGAAGCCACGCGCCTGACGGCATCAGGTCATACATAATTTGCATAATCCACTGGGGTCTGGTGCAGACCGGACTATTACACTCATTTGACAACGCACTCCCGGCTACCGCCGGTGAGCGCGAGTCTGGCGTCGGCGCAACCCGCCGTAGCCTGCCGCGACCCCGCGACGACCCTTCGTCCGCCAAGTCCTGGTTTCCACGCGACATTGCACGAGCCCCGACCCATCCGGCTGACGAGTCTCGTGCAATCTCGTTTCCTGACATTTTTTAGATGATTGGAGTTTTGATGAACCAGCCCGTGATGGAAGGCTTGCGCCTGAACGTCCCACCTTCGGTGAAACATGCCCGATTGGTGGCTTGGGTCGCTGAGATGGCTGCGCTGACCGAGGCCGCTGCAGTCTACTGGTGCGATGGCTCGCAAGCCGAGTACGACCGCTTGTGCGGCGAGTTGGTCGAAGCCGGTACTTTCAAGCGCCTGAACCCGGTGCTGCGCCCCAACAGTTACCTGGCTTGCAGCGACCCCAGCGACGTGGCCCGTGTTGAGGACCGCACGTTCATCTGCAGCGAAGAAAGAGAAGACGCCGGCCCGACCAACAACTGGATGGCCCCGGCCGAGATGCGTGCCTTGCTGCAGACCGGGCAGGCCGACGGCAAGCCGCCACTGTTCGCGGGCTGTATGCGCGGTCGCACGATGTACGTGGTGCCGTTCTCGATGGGGCCGCTGGGCTCGCACATCTCGCATATTGGCGTCGAACTCAGCGACAGCGCTTATGTCGCGGTCAACATGCGCATCATGACGCGCATGGGCCGCGCGGCGCTGGACCTGCTGGGCGAGGACGGGGAATTCGTGCCCTGCATGCACAGCGTCGGCGCGCCGCTGCAGCCGGGTGAGAAAAGTGCCGCCTGGCCCTGCAACAAGACCAAGTACATCGTCCACTACCCCGCCACACGCGAGATCTGGAGCTACGGCTCAGGCTACGGCGGCAACGCACTGCTGGGCAAGAAGTGCTTTGCGCTGCGCATCGCCTCCAACATGGGCCGCGCCCAGGGCTGGCTGGCAGAGCATATGCTGATTTTGGGTGTGACCTCGCCAGCGGGCAAGAAGTACCACGTCGCTGCGGCCTTTCCCAGCGCCTGCGGCAAGACCAACTTCGCGATGCTGGTGCCCCCCAAGAGCCTCGAGGGCTGGAAGGTCACCACCATCGGCGACGACATCGCCTGGATCAAGCCCAATGCCGACGGCAAGCTGCACGCGATCAACCCTGAGTCGGGCTACTTCGGGGTCGCACCCGGCACCAACTACAAGACGAACCCGAACTGCATGGATTCGCTCAAGTCGGATGTGATCTTCACCAACGTCGCGCTGACCGACGACGGCGACGTCTGGTGGGAAGGCATCGACGGCCCAGTGCCCGCCCACCTGATCGACTGGCAAGGCCGGGACTGGACGCCGGAGATCGCCAAGGAGACGGGCGCCAAAGCCGCCCACCCGAACTCGCGCTTCACGGTCGCCGCCACCAACAACCCGGCGCTCGATGTCGACTGGGACAACGCCGAAGGCGTGCCGATCGACGCCTTCATGTTCGGTGGCCGACGTTCGACCACCGTGCCGCTGGTCACTGAGGCCCGCAACTGGGCCGAGGGCGTTTACATGGCGGCGACGATGGGCTCCGAGACCACCGCGGCAGCGGCCGGCGCGGTCGGCCAGGTGCGGCGCGACCCGTTCGCAATGCTGCCCTTCATGGGCTACCACATGGGCGACCACTTCGCGCACTGGCTGGCACTCGGTGCCAAACTGGCCGAAGGTGGCGCGACGCTGCCGCGCATCTACTGCGTCAACTGGTTCCGCAAGGGCGAGGACGGCAAGTTCGTCTGGCCAGGCTATGGCGACAACATGCGGGTGCTGAAGTGGATGCTCGAGCGCGTAGACGGCGAGGGCGGCGGCCAGGAGAGCCTGTTCGGCGTCAGCCCGCGCTACGAAGACCTGAACTGGTCAGGGCTGGACTTCAGCCGCGAACAGTATCAGTCGGTCAGCTCGATCGACCGATCGGCCTGGCGGTCTGAGCTGGTGCTGCACGGTGAGCTGTTCCAGCAGCTCGCCAGCCGGCTGCCATCGCAACTGCTGGCAACCAAGGCCCGCATCGAGCAACAACTCGAAACGGCTTGATCGTCTGAGGGCAGGATCTCCTCCGGAGTCCTGCCCCCGGCAGCCGCTGACCAGCACCCCAGGCGCTCCGCGCCGGCCCTAGGCGACTCGGCGAACCCATGCGGCTGCAACTTTTTTCAGACCTCCACCTCGAGACCGAGACCTTCGACCCAGAACCTGCTGTGGGTGCGGAGGTCTTGGTGTTGGCCGGCGACATCGACGCCAACTGGACCGCGCTGGAACGCTTTGCCGGCTGGCCGGTGCCGGTGCTGATGGTCGCGGGCAACCACGAATTCGATGGCCGAGACCTGCGCGAGGCTTGGCCGGCGCTGCGCGAGCGCTGCGATCGCTTCGGCATCCGGCTGATCGAACGCGAGAGCCTGGTGCTGACCAGCGCTGCGGGGCTGCGCGTGCGCTTCGTCGGCACGGTGCGCTGGTCGGATTTCGACCTCTTCGGGTCGGCCGAGCGCGACCGGGCGATGCGCGCCGCCGCGTACTTTCTCAAGCTGATGGCGGCCAGGCGCGATGGCGAGCCGATCGGCCCGGAGCAGATGCGCGAAGAATCCCTGTCCTGCCGCGACTGGCTGGCGGC
Source organism: Burkholderiales bacterium (assembly GCA_947448955.1). Classification (GTDB taxonomy): domain Bacteria; phylum Pseudomonadota; class Gammaproteobacteria; order Burkholderiales; family Burkholderiaceae_C; genus Pseudaquabacterium. The sequence continues at coordinate 13,301 of CANFPU010000044.1, read as the reverse complement.
TGAGTTACGACGGCCCAGCCCGGTCGGTGGCTGGCAGGCCACCGTGGTGGTGACCCACTTCGCGCCGAGCCTGCGCAGTGCCGACCCGCGCTTCGGCAAGCAGCCGGGCACCGCCAGCTTCTGCAACGCCGACGACGACCTGATCGCGCTGGCCGACCTCTGGCTGCATGGCCATCTGCACTGCCGTCTCGACTATGCGGTGGCGCGCGCTGGCCTGCCGCCGACAAGCGTGGTGTCGCAGGCGCGGGGCATGCCGCGCAAGGGTGAGAGCGTCGGTTTCGATCCGTTCAAACTGCTGCAGGTCCCAAGCTCGGCTTGATATCGGACAAGTTGAACGCTCGCCTGGCGGTGAGACTGAACGCTTCACTACCGGAGCACTGTCGATGAAGATTCTGGTCCCTGTGGACGGCAGTCCATTCACGAAACGCATGTTGGCCTACTTGGCCGCCCACGACGAATGGCTGGGCAGTGCCCACCAGTACACCTTGCTGCATGTGGCGCCAGCCGTGCCGCCGCGGGCGGCTGCAGTGCTCGACAAGGCCATTCTGCAAGGTCATTACGCTGAAGAGAGCGAGAAGGTGTTCAAGCCGCTGCGCACGTTCTTCAGCAAGCAGAAGATCGACGCCAGCTTTGTCGCCAAGGTGGGGCCGGCGGCCGACACGATTGCCCATCTGGCCGATCAGTTCGACCTGCTGATCATGGGTTCGCACGGCCACGGCGTGCTGGGCAGTCTGGTGATGGGCTCGGTCACGTCCAAGGTGCTGGGCAGCTGCACGACACCGCTGCTGATCATCCGCTGATCATTCGCTGACGACCGCGAAATTTGCTGGAACCGCTGTCCCCTCAGCCTTGATCGGAGAGGTCTGCGCCTCACGACATGCTGGCGATCACCCCGCCACCCAGACAGACCTCGCCGTCGTAGAGAACAGCCGATTGGCCCGGCGTCACGGCCCATTGCGGTGCGCCGAAGTCCAGTGCAAAGTCGTGGCCAGAAGCGCTCAACCTGCAATCGGCGTCAGCCTGGCGGTAACGTGCCTTGGCGGCCAGCGCGCCATCGGCTGGTGCGACGCCTGCGACCCAACTTGCATCCTCGAAGCGCAGCCCGCTCGACAACAGCCAAGGGTGTTGATGGCCTTGCACGACGAACAGCGTGTTGCGTGCCAGGTCCTTGCGGGCGACGAACCAAGGCGCATGGTCACCGGCGCCACGTGCCGCGCCCCGCGTCTTGACGCCGCCGATGCCGAGACCCTGGCGCTGGCCCAGCGTGTAGAAGCTCAAGCCCAGATGCTGGCCCAAGGTGCGGCCCCGGTCGTCGACGATGGGCCCGGGTTGGTGGCTGAGGTAGCGGTTGAGAAATTCTCGAAACGGCCGCTCGCCGATGAAGCAGATACCGGTCGAGTCCTTCTTCTTCGCGTTCGGCAGGCCGATCTCGTCGGCGATGCGCCGCACCTCGGTCTTGGGCCATTCGCCGATCGGAAACCAGGTCTTGCTGAGTTGGGCTTGGTCAAGCCTGTGCAGAAAATAGCTCTGGTCTTTCAGCGGGTCCAGCCCCTTGAGCAGCTCGAAAACGCCCGCGCGCTCGCGCACCCGCGCATAGTGTCCGGTGGCGATCTTGTCGGCGCCGAGCCGCATCGCGTGGTCCAGAAAAGCCTTGAATTTGATCTCGGCATTGCACAGCACGTCGGGGTTGGGAGTGCGGCCGGCTTGGTACTCGCGCAGGAATTCGGCAAAGACGCGGTCCTTGTAGTCGGCCGCGAAGTTGACATGCTCAATCTCGATGCCGATCACATCGGCCACCGCCGCGGCATCGACGAAGTCGACGTTCGATGAGCAATATTCGCTATCGTCGTCGTCTTCCCAGTTTTTCATGAAGATGCCGACCACCTCGTGGCCTTGCTGCTTGAGCAGCCATGCGGTGACAGCCGAGTCGACGCCGCCGGACAGACCGACGACCACCAGGGCGGGTTTCATGCACTCGATTGTCACCGGCCGTGACGGCCGCGCGGGGCGCCCGGCCTGCTCGCAGCGTCAGAGCTTGTGGTGCGCGCCGTCGCACAGCGGCGCGTTGGCGCTTTGCTTGCAGCCGCAGAAGTACACGGTCTTGGACTCGGCGGCTGTGAACTTGACCGGCACGAACGGGCCACCTTTGTGTGAGCCGTCGCACAGCGGCTGGTTCTTGCTGTTGCCGCAGGCGCACCACCAGTAGTCCTTGCCGGCTTCGACGGACATGGCGTAGGGTGATTTTTGGGCGATCGTGGCTTGGGTCATGGCGATGCTCCGACAAGGTTGAACCCGCATCATGCACCGAAACTTGGCCTTGCTCGGCCCGCTGGCTAGACTGCAGCCACGGCGTGACCGGTCCATCCCCGACCGGCCGCCGATCATTCCAGGAGACCCCGTGAACGAAACTTCCACCTCTTTCGAAGCCATCACGCTGTCAGTGAGCGAGGGCATCGCGCAACTCACGCTGAACCGTCCGGCATCATTGAACGCACTCAACGATGCGATGTTCCGCGAGATTCCACTGGCCGTCGCACAAGCCACGCAGGCGGGCGCACGGGCACTGCTGATCACCGGCGCGGGCCGCGGATTCTGTTCAGGCGCCGATCTGGTCGGTCGTGGCTTTGCGCCCACAAGCTCGGAAGCCCAACGTGAAGCCGTCAACCGGGCGGGCTTTGAGCGCGTGATCTCCCTGGTGCGGGCGCTCAACGAGGCGCCCATGCCGGTCGTCTGTGCGATCAACGGCGTGGCCGCGGGTGGCGGCGTCGGTATCGCGCTGGCCGGCGATGTGATCTTGATGGCCAGCAGCGCGCGCTTCGTGCTGACCTTTGTCCCCAAACTGGGCCTGGTGCCCGATGTCGGCGCCACCTGGCTGATGACCCGCATGGTGGGGCGAGCTCGGACGATGGCCGCCAGTTTGCTGGGTGACGCGATCAGCGCTCAAGACGCCGAACGCTGGGGCATGGTGGCGCGCCTGGTTGACGACGCGCAGTTGCACGCCGAGGCGATGGCGGTTTGCCGACGCCTTGCCGATGGGCCGCAGGTGGCGGTAGCGCGCACGCGCCGCTTGGTCGATGCCGCACCGGAAATGCCCATCGGCGCCCACATCCTGCTCGAACGCGACATGCAGGTGGGCCTGATCGGCTCGGCAGAGCACCTGGAAGGTATTGCGGCGTTCCGCGAGAAGCGCCCGGCCCGGTTCAGCTGAGCGGCCTGGGCGCATAGACCGAGGCATCAGCGTCGACCGCATCCAGCGGGTAGCGCCGCCCTGCCAAGTGGTCTTCGATACAGCGCAGCACCAACGGGCTCCGGTGCCGGGCAGCACTGGCGCGGACCTCGTCGGGCGTGAGCCACAAGCGACGCACGATGCCCGTATCGAGCGCCCGGCCAGCATCGGGCAGGCCGACGCGGCCGGCATAGGCGATCCGCAGGTAGGTCACATCCTCGGCAGGCCGAGCTTCGCTGCTTTCGCGAACAAAGCGAGACAGGTACACGCCGAGCAGCGCCAGCGGGACGAACTCGCAGGCTGTCTCTTCGAGGCATTCGCGAACCACGGCTTGCAACGGCGATTCACCGGGGTCGAGGTGGCCGGCCGGGTTGTTGAGCTTCAGGCCCTCGGCCGTGTGTTCCTCGATCAGCAGGTAGCGGCCTTCATGTTCAGCGACTGCCGCTACGGTAACGCTGGGTTTCCATCGAATGTCGGTCATCGAACGATGGTAGCGGCACGGCGCCGGATGAGATGCCATCAAGCCCGTCGAATGAAGTCAGTTAAGCTTCTAAAAGGAGTTGCCCCCTTCCCTTGGCGGGCGCGTGAGGAGAATTGCATGCAGATAGGCGTACCGCTCGAAACGGTAGAGGGTGAAAGCCGCGTCGCGGTGACCCCCGAGACGGCCAAGAAACTCAAGTCCCAGGGTCACGAACTGCGCATCGAATCCGGCGCAGGCGCCGCCGCCAGTGTCACCGACGAGGCCTACATCGCTGCCGGTGCCGAGATCACCGACCGTGCCGGCGCACTGGGCGCGGACTTGGTGCTCAAGGTTCGCGCGCCACAGGCCGGTGAACTCGGCCTGATGAAGCCAGGCGCTGCGCTGGTGGGCATGCTCAACCCTTTCGACAGCGCCGGGTTGCAGGCCATGGCGGCCGCCGGTTTGACCAGTTTCGCGCTGGAGGCAGCACCGCGAACCACCCGTGCCCAGAGCATGGACGTGCTGTCGAGCCAGGCCAACATCGCGGGCTACAAAGCCGTGATGATCGCCGCCGACAAGTACCAGCGCTTCTTCCCGATGCTGATGACCGCAGCCGGCACGGTCAAGGCCGCGCGCGTCGTGATCCTGGGCGTGGGCGTCGCGGGCTTGCAAGCCATCGCGACCGCCAAACGGCTTGGTGCGGTGATCGAGGCCAGCGACGTGCGGCCCTCGGTGAAGGAGCAGGTCGAATCGCTGGGCGGCAAGTTCATCGAGGTGTCCTACGACACCGACGAAGAGAAGGAAGCCGCTGTCGGCGTTGGAGGCTATGCCAGGCCGATGCCGCCGAGTTGGCTGGCACGCCAGCAGGTCGAGGTGGCCAAGCGGGTGGCCGCAGCCGACATCGTGATTTCAACCGCGCTGATCCCGGGCCGTGCGGCGCCAACACTGGTGACCGAGGACATGGTCAAGTCGATGAAACCGGGTTCGGTGATCGTCGATATCGCTGCCGGCAAAGGTGTCGACGCCAGCGGTGGCATGACGGGCGGCAACTGCCCGCTGTCCGAGGCCGGCAAGACGGTGGTCAAGCACGGCGTGACGATCGTCGGCGAGACCAACCTGGCCGCGCTGGTGGCGGCCGACGCTTCGGCGCTGTACGCCCGCAATGTGCTCGATTTCCTGAAGCTGGTGCTCACCAAGGACGGCGGTTTTCACGTGCCGATGGACGACGACATCGTCGCCGCCTGCTTGATGACGCAGTCCGGTGACGTCAAGAGAAAGTAAACCATCATGGACATCCTCAGCCCCACCATCACCAACCTGATCATCTTCGTGCTGGCCATCTACGTCGGTTACCACGTGGTCTGGACCGTCACCCCCGCGCTGCACACGCCGCTGATGGCGGTGACCAACGCCATCAGCGCGATCGTCATCGTCGGCGCGATGCTCGCCGCAGCCCTGACCGAGACCACGCTGGGCAAGACCATGGGCGTGCTGGCCGTCGCGCTGGCCGCGGTCAATGTCTTCGGCGGTTTTCTGGTGACACGCCGCATGCTTGAGATGTTTCGGAAAAAGGACAAGAAAGGGGGTTCGAAATGAAGGCCTCGCTCTGGGCCCCGGTGGTCGTCTTCCTGGCCACCTCGGTCCCCACGGTGCTGGTGCTCCAGCAATTGCAGGTCGGCGGTGAGTACCGCCTGTGGATCGCGATCGTGGTCGGCGGCCTCGCCACCGCCTTCGCACAATCGCGGCTGGCGCAGCGGGAGAACAAACCATGAGCATGAACCTCGTCACGCTGCTGTACCTGGTCGCCAGCGTCTGCTTCATCCAGGCGCTCAAGGGCTTGTCGCATCCCACCAGTTCGATCCGCGGCAACCTGTTCGGCATGGTCGGCATGACGATCGCGGTGCTGACCACGGCCGCGCTGATCGTCAAGCTCTCGCCGGGCAGCGCGGCCGGCATGGGCTGGGTGCTGCTCGGCCTGGTGGCCGGCGGGGCCTACGGCGCCTGGCGTGCCAAGACCGTCGAGATGACCAAGATGCCCGAGCTGGTGGCTTTTTTCCACAGCATGATCGGCATGGCCGCGGTGTTCATCGCGGTGGCTGCGGTGGTCGAACCCCAGGCCTTCGGCATCGTCGCCAAGGGCGTGCCGATTCCGGCCGGCAACCGGCTGGAGTTGTTCCTGGGTGCGGCGATCGGTGCCATCACCTTCAGCGGCTCGGTGATCGCCTTCGGCAAACTCAGCGGCACCTACAAGTTCCGGCTGTTCCAAGGTGCGCCAGTGCAGTTTGCCGGACAGCACAAGCTCAACCTGGTGCTCGGTCTGGGCACGCTGGGGCTTGGGCTGGCGTTCATGCTCAGCGGCGACAGTGCCAGCAGCAACGGCTTCTTCTTCGTGATGCTGGGTCTGGCCTTCGTGCTGGGCGTGACCTTGATCATCCCGATTGGTGGCGCTGACATGCCGGTGGTGGTGTCGATGCTCAACAGCTATTCGGGCTGGGCGGCGGCCGGGATCGGCTTCTCGCTGAACAACGCGATGCTGATCGTTGCCGGCAGCTTGGTGGGCTCGTCGGGCGCCATCCTGAGCTACATCATGTGCAAGGCCATGAACCGCTCGTTCTTCAACGTGATTGGCGGCGGTTTCGGTGGCGAGGCTAGCGCCGCGGCCAACGGCAAGGCGGAGGCGAGGCCGGTCAAGACCGGCAGCGCAGACGACGCGGCGTTCGTGCTCGGCAATGCCGAGACCGTGGTGATCGTGCCCGGCTACGGCTTGGCGGTCGCCCGCGCACAACATGCCGTCAAGGAGCTGGCCGCCAAGCTGACCGAAAAAGGCATCACGGTGAAGTACGCCATCCATCCGGTGGCCGGACGGATGCCAGGCCACATGAACGTGCTGCTGGCGGAGGCCGAAGTGCCTTATGACCAGGTGTTCGAGATGGAGGACATCAACGGCGAGTTCGGCCAGGCCGACGTGGCGATCATCCTGGGCGCCAATGACGTGGTCAACCCTGCTGCGCACATCAAGGGCAGCGCGATTTACGGCATGCCGATCCTGGAGGCCTACAAGGCCAAGACCATCATCGTCAACAAGCGTTCGATGGCCGCAGGCTACGCCGGGCTGGACAACGAGTTGTTCTACATGGACAAGACGATGATGGTCTTCGGCGACGCCAAGAAGGTGGTCGAGGACATGGTCAAGGCGATCGAATAGTGAGGGGGTCGGCGCGACCGCGCCTGAACTTGTGACGAAGGCCGGCATCGCCGGCCTTTTTTTGCGTCGTCCGCTCCGCGGCTAGCGAATGCCCTGAGTCCGCGCCCGTCAGCCCTGAGTCAGAATTGATCCTGCCCTGGAGGGATCCGATGGACAAGATTTGGCTCAAACAATACCCTGCCGGCGTGCCGGCGGCGGTCAAGACCGACCTCTACCCGTCGTTGGTGGCGTTGATCGACGAGAGCCTGCAGAAATACCGCGATCTGGCTGCCTACAAGTTCATGGGCCGCTCCTTTCGTTTCAGTGAGATCGACGAGGCGTCCCACGCACTGGCCGCCTGGCTGCAAGCGCAGGGCCTGGTGCGCGGCGATCGGGTGGCGATCATGCTGCCCAACGTGCCGCAATACCCGGTGGCAGTGGCCGCCGTGCTGCGCGCCGGTCTGGTGGTCGTGAATGTCAACCCGCTGTACACGCCGCGCGAGCTCGAACACCAGCTCAAGGATTCGGGCGCCAAGGCGATCGTGGTGCTGGAGAACTTCGCGGGTGTGCTGGCCCAGGTGGTCGAACCCTTGCCGATCAAGACCGTGCTGGTCGCGGCGATGGGCGACCTGCTGGGCTGGTTCAAGGGCACGCTGGTCAACCAGGTGGTGCGACGGGTCAGGAAGCTGGTGCCGGCCTTCACGCTGCCTGCCAACGTCAGCAGCACACGCTTCAACGAAGCGCTGGCGCGTGGCCGGCACCTGCGCTTCTCGCCGGTTGTGCTCGGACCCGACGACCTCGCGGTGTTGCAATACACCGGCGGCACCACGGGCGTGAGCAAGGGCGCGGTGCTGCTGCATCGAAACCTGGTCGCCAACATCCTGCAGGCCGAAGCCTGGTATCAGCCTGCGCTCAAGAAGCTCCCGGCCGACCAGCAAGTCGTGACCGTCTGCGCGCTGCCGCTCTACCACATCTTCGGTTTCAACGCCAACATGATGCTGGGCCTGCGCATGGGCGGCTGCAACCTCCTGATCGCCAACCCGCGCGACATTCCGGCGCTGCTGAAAGATCTGGCGGCCCAGCCCTTCCACAGCTTTCCCGCGGTCAACACCTTGTTCGCGGCGATCGCCAACCACCCGGACTTTGACAAGGTCGACTGGAGCGCGCTGAAGATCTCGGTCGGCGGCGGTATGGCCGTGACCCAAGGCACTGCGCGGCTTTGGTTGGACAAGACCGGGTGCCCGATCTGCGAGGGTTACGGCCTGTCCGAAACCAGCCCCTCGGCCACCTGCAACCCGGTCGACAGCAGCGCTTTCAACGGCAGCATTGGCTTGCCAATACCCAACACGGAACTGGTGCTGCTCGACGACGAGGGCGTCGAAGCGCCGCAAGGCAGCGCGGGTGAGATCGCGATCCGCGGCCCGCAAGTGATGGCTGGCTATTGGCAGCGCCCCGATGAAACCGCCAAGGCGATGACGGCTGACGGGTTCTTCCGCACCGGCGACATCGGCGTGATGGACAAACGCGGCTATTTCCGCATCATCGATCGCAAGAAAGACATGATCCTGGTGTCGGGCTTCAACGTCTACCCCAACGAGATCGAGGACGTTCTGTCGCAACTGCCAGGGGTTGTCGAGTGCGCGGCGGTCGGCATCCCCGACCAGAAGACCGGCGAAGCGGTCAAGGTGGTGATCGTCAGAAAGAGCCCGGCACTGACCGAGGCCGAGGTGCAGGCCTGGTGCGAGGCCAACCTGACCGGCTACAAGCGACCCAGGTTGATCGAATTCCGCAGCGATCTGCCCAAATCCACGGTGGGCAAGATCCTGCGACGCGAACTGCGCGAGGCCATGCGCTGATTGCTTCTGCACTGCACGCCGCCGGGCTCGGCGGCGGGAATGGCACTGCCCGCTCGCCGGATTGGTGTGTGCAGGCACACTGACGCCCATGCTAGCCCGCCTCCACATCGACCCGCCGCCCGCCGGGGCCACGCTGGCCGCAGGGGCCGAACTGCTGCTGCCCGCCAACGCCAGCCGCCATGTGCAGGTCTTGCGCCTGCAGCCAGGTCAGCAGATCACGCTGTTCGATGGCCGGGGCGGCGAGTGGCTGGCCGAGATTCTGACGATGGACCGCAAGACCGTCAGCGCCCGTGTGATGGCCCACCTGGCGGTCGAGCGTGAACTCTCCACCGAGGTCACACTCGCACTCGGCATGCCGGCCAACGAGCGCATGGACGGTCTGGTCGAAAAAGCCACCGAGCTGGGTCTGCGCTGCCTGCAGCCGCTGGTCTGCGAACGGTCGGTGCTGCGCCTGGCCGGCGAGCGGGCCGAGCGCAAAACCGCGCACTGGCAGGCGATTGCGGTATCTGCCTGCGAGCAGAGCGGACGCAACCGGGTGCCGAAGGTCGCGCTGCCGATGAGTCTGCGCGACTGGCTTGCGGCACAGGCCGGGTCGGTCAGCCGCCGGCTACTGCTGAGCCTGGCGCCCAACGCGCTGCCGCTGGCGCAGAGCCTGACAGGCGCCACAGCGATCACCGCGCTCAGCGGCCCTGAGGGCGGCCTCAGCGCCGCCGAGGTCGCGTTGGCCGAGAGCAGTGGTTTCCTACCGATCAGCCTGGGCGCGCGGGTCTTGCGCGCCGACACCGCACCGCTGGCTTTGCTGGCCTGCATCGCCGCACTGGAGACCCCATGAACCCTCGCCTTCTGCTGTTGACACTGTGCCAGGGCCTGTTGATGGTCAACAACGTCGTCTTCGTCGCGATCAACGGTCTGGTCGGGCTGGCGCTGGCGCCCGTGGGGTGGATGGCCACGCTGCCCATCACCGGCTATGTGGCGGGCGGCGCGATCGCCACCGGCTTGGTCGCGCGGCACCAGCGGCGTTGGGGCCGGCAGCGTACTTTCCAGATCGGATTGGTCGTGGCGATCGCCAGCGCCGGGGTCTGCGCGTATGCGGCGATGACGCGCAACTTCTGGCTGCTGACCTGCGCCACGTTGGTAGCCGGTTACTACAACGCCAACGGGTCGCTGTACCGTTTTGCCGCGGTAGAACTGGTGGCGCCGGACTTCAAGGAACGGGCGATTTCCTGGGTGCTGGCCGGCGGCATTATTGGCGGCGTGGTCGGCCCCAGCCTGGCAGCCTGGAGCCGCGACGCGATGAGCCAACCCTTTGCCGGCGCCTACCTGGTGCTGATGGGGGTGGCCTTGCTCAGCCTGACGTTGATGCGGTTCATCCCGTTTCCGCCCTTGCCCGGCCAAGGCTCTGTGGGCCGCCAGGGCCGGCCGCTGGCCATCATCCTGCGCCAGCCGGTGTTCATCATCGCCGCGTCAGGCTGTGCGATTGCCTACGGCGTGATGAACCTGCTGATGGCCGCCACGCCGATCGCGATGGCGCAGTGCGGCCACCCGTTCAGCGCCGCCGCGCTGGTGCTGGAATTTCATGTGCTGGGCATGTTTGTGCCGAGCTTTTTCACCGGCAAGCTGGTCAAGCGATTCGGCGTGCTACCGATCATGTGCATCGGTTTGCTGCTCAACCTCGGCTGCGTGCTGTTCGCGCTCAGCGGGCAAGACTTGATGCATTTCCTCGGCGCGCTACTGGTGCTGGGGGTGGGCTGGAATTTTCTCTACATCGGTGCCAGCACGCTGGCCACCCAGGCCTGGGCGCCTGAGGAGAAAACCCGGGCTCAAGCGGCGCTGGACTTCTGCGTCTACTCGACGATGACACTGACCTCGTTTTCGTCAGGTGCGCTGGTGACCACCGGCGGCTGGACTGCGATGAATCTGGGCTCGCTGTTGCCGATCGGTTTGCTGGCCGCAGCGCTGCTGTGGCTGGCGAAGTTGCGGCTGCAGCCTGCGGCGGCCTGAAGCACGCCGCAGGGCTGGAGGCTCGCGAGATCAGCTCGGCAGCGAAACAGCCCCGAACGAGCCCGCCAACTGGCCAGCATTGGCCGGCAGCACGGACAGGTCGATGTTGTAGAGCTCGGCCACATTGCCGCAAAGAATCGCGCGCTTTTGCGCCGTGCTCAACTGTCCGGTCTGCTCAGCCAGCATCTGCTGCGACCAAGGCCAGGTTGAATCCGAATGCGGGAAATCGTTGGCCCACATCAGCCGCTTCCAGTTCATCTGGTCGGCCGACCGGAACGCGACCCAATCGTCCTGGAACGTGGTGTAGATGTGCTCCGAGAAATACGCACTCGGCAGCTTGTCGAGCTTGACGTCGGGCGACAGCCAGTTGCGATGGCGTGTGTAGGCATGGTCCATCCGGTACAGGTAATGCGGCACCCAGCCGGCGTCAGCCTCGACACAGACCACCCGCAGCGCCGGGTGGCGCTGGAACACGCCGCCGAAAATCAGCGTGCCGATGATGTCCTGGTTGCCACGGATGATCGACAAGAAAGTGTTGATGCGAGGTCCTCGCACCTTCGCTGAATCTTTGGTCGTGAGGATGTGAAACGACAGCGGCAGATCGAGTTCGATCGCGGCTTCCCAGACCGGGTCATAGACGCGCGAATCGTAGTCCTCGACTGCCGGGTTGCCCGGCATCATCACCCCGCGCAGACCCAAAGCCTTGATTGCCCGAAAGTCCGCGACCATCTCCTGCGGTGAGCGACCCGCCGACTGGCCACAACCCAACAGCCGGGTCGGATGCTTGGCGCAAAAACCGGCGATCCAGCGGTTGTAAGCCGCAAAGCAAGCGGCCTTGTAATCGAAGTCGCTGTGATTGCACAGCAGCATGCCCACGGTCGGGTAGATGATCTCGGCCGAGACACCGTCTCGCGCCTGATCGTCCATGCGCGCGTCCGGGTCCCAGCCGCCCCGGTGCAGTTCGCTGAACTTCACGCCCGCCCTGGTGATCTGTTCGGGCGGCTTGCCAGCGGCGGCGACCAGACCGAGTTGGATCGGCCGCGCCATACCGTCGATCTGGAAGACATCGCCTTCGTGCTCGGTCGAGACGATGCGTGGCGCCTTGTCGCACCAGGCGCGGTCGATATGCGCGGTGTAGGTATCTGGCGCTTCGGTGATGTGCGAATCGGCTGAAATCAGCGGGTAATTCATGCAGATGTTCTCCTCGGGTTGTTGATCAGTGAAGCCAGGCTGGGGGTCAGCAGGCTCAGGCCACCGTCCGTGGCGCCTTGCCCAGCTCGGCCATCAGCTGCTGTTTGAGCTTGTACTTCTCGACCTTGTTGGTCGGGGTCAGCGGCAGCGCCGGCACGAAACGGACATGCTTGGGCACCATGTATTTCGGCATCACGTCACGTGCATGGTCGCGCAGTTCGTCATCGCTCATCGTCTGCCCCTCCTTGAGCTCGACAAAGACCGCCACATCCTCCTCATCTCCCTGATCCGCCGGCACCGGAATGGCCGCAGTGGCACGCACTTTCGGGTGGCTGTTGATCAGGTCTTCGACCTGGTACGACGAGACGTTCTCACCGCGCACCCGGAAAAATCCACCCATGCGGTCGACGAAGTACCACAGCCCATCCTTGCCGCGGTAGCAGGCATCGCCGGTGTGGAACCAGCAATTGCGCAAGGTGCGGATGGTGGTGTCGGGCTTGTTGAAATACGACTGCAGGATCAGGCTTGGAAAACGCGGACGGAACGCCAATTGGCCCAGCTCACCATCGGCCACCTGGTTGTCTTCGGGGTCGAGCACCGCGGCATCGAGCAGCGGCGATGGCAAGCCCATGAAGCCCTTGGACAAGGGCTGGTCGCCGCGGATCACTGGCAGGCCGAACGCAGACATCGCTGCGCGAACCTCGACCTTGGACGGCCCACGCCACAGCGCCTGCGGCGTGCCTTGACCATCGCCCCACTCGTCGATCAATGCCGCGCAACCCATGCCGGTCTCGGTTTGGCCAAAGCCGCAGCTGATGAAGTCAATGCCGAAGCGCTGCGCCACCGCATGGTGGTTCAGTGGCAACGGCTGCATGTGGACCTTGTTGAGCGTGTTTTCGCCATCACTGGCGCGAGGTGCAGCGCTCATCAGCCAGGGAATCATCACGTCGACTAACACGGCAGTGGAGCAGCCGGTGCGCGCGATCCGGTCCCAGAACGTGTTGGGGCTGAACTTGTCCCACAGCCCCACCGTGTTGCCGTTCCAGACCGCCCGCGTGATCATGAAGAACGCGCCGCCCACGTGATACAGCGGCAAGTCGCAATAGATGACATCGTCCGGGCCGTTCATGCTGCGCATCACCAGCGAATACTGGTTCATCCAGCGAAAGCTCTGCAGCACGCCCTTGGCCGGGCCGGTCGTCCCCGAGGTGTAAATGATGTTGGCCAGGTCCGAATACACACGCGGCACGGCCACTGGCACGCCCGCATCGGCCAGTACCTGGGCCAGTTCACCGACACGGCGGCCGGCACCAAATCCCACCGGCACCTGGCCCTGGCCGAAATCATGGTCTCCAGGCTGGGGCCGGTGCAACAGCAGCGCTT
>CANFPU010000043.1 GCA_947448955.1 Burkholderiales bacterium | reverse complement strand
GAACTCACCCGGCTGGCCATCAGCGCCCAGGGCGTAGTGGGAGACATCGGTCGAGGTGCCGCCCATGTCGAAGCCGATCAACTGACCATGACCCGCCGCCAAACCGGTGCGCACCATCCCGACGATGCCGCCGGCCGGACCGGACAGGATCGCGTCCTTGCCCTGAAAGCGCTGGGCCGAGGTCAATCCACCCGAGCTCTGCATCATGTAGAGCGGCACGCCGGGCATTTGCGCCTCGACCTGGGCCACGTAGCGGCGCAGGATCGGCGACAGATAGGCATCGACCACGGTGGTATCGCCACGCGGGATCAGCTTGATGAGAGGGCTCACCCTGTGCGAGACGCTGACCTGGGTAAAACCGATCGCGAGCGCCAGACGTTCAGCCATCAACTCATGCCCAGGGCTGCGCCAACCATGCAGCAAGACGATCGCGCAGGCGCGGATGCCGGCGTCGAACGCAGACTGCAAGTCGCGACGCAGCGCGGCCTCGTCCAAGGCCTGCAGCGGCTGCCCTTGTGCATCCAGTCGCTCGTCGGCCTCGACCACTTGTTCGTAGAGCAGCTCAGGCAGCAGGATGCGGCGATCAAACAGCCGCGGTCTGGCCTGGGTGGCAATGCGCAGTGCATCGCGAAACCCCCGCGTGATCACCAGCACGGTGCGGTCACCGCGGCGCTCCAGCAGTGCGTTGGTGGCCACGGTGGTGCCCATCTTCACGCAGTCGACCTGGGCCGGCGTGATCGCTTCACCGGGCTGCAGGCCGAGCAAGCGCCTGATGCCCTCGACCGCGGCATCGGGGTAATGCGCAGGGTCCTCGCTGAGCAACTTGGCGGTGGCCAAGCTGCCGTCAGGTCGGCAGGCGACGATGTCGGTGAAGGTGCCGCCGCGGTCGATCCAGAACTGCCAGCGGCGCGAATCGGACAGTGGTGGCGTTGTGGTCGAGTTGCCCATGTTCATCAATCTCATCGGGCCCATCAGCCCGCTCCGGTGCAAGACTTGAAGTATCGGCCACCCAGGCCTGGGCCAGGGTCTTGCTTGGGCTTGGGACATCGACCATGGCATGCTGTCGAGCAGCCGTTATCCTCGACACCTTCAGACTGCCCAGGAGCCCACCGATGTTCAAGCGATTCCTCACCCAAACCGCTGCGGCGACAGTCACCATTGTTGGTCTGGTCGCCGCCAGCGTGTCCAGCGCACAGGCACAGACCAAATGGGACTTGCCGGCAGGTTACGCCGCAAGCAACTTCCACACCGAGAACCTGACACAGTTCGCAGCCGATGTCGACAAGGCCAGCGGCGGCAAACTCAAGATTACCGTGCATGCCAATGCATCGCTGTTCAAGGCCACCGAGATCAAACGCGCGGTGCAAGGCGGGCAGGCACAGATCGGCGAGATCCTGCTCGCCAACTTCAGCAACGAGTGGCCGATCTATGCAGCCGATGGCCTGCCCTTTCTGGCCGACAGCTATGACGAAGCGGCCAAACTCTACAAGGTGCAGAAGCCACTGCTGGAGAAGAAGCTGGCCGAGCAGGGCATGCTGCTGCTGTATTCAGTGGCCTGGCCGCCGCAGGGCATCTATGCCAAGAAACCGATCAACAGTGCGGCCGACCTGAAGGGCGTGAAATGGCGCGCCTACAGTCCCAGCACCTCGCGCATCGCCGAGTTGGTGGGCGCCCAGCCGGTCACCGTGCAGGCCGCCGAACTGAGCCAGGCCATGGCCACCGGCGTGATCGAGAGCTACATGTCGTCGGGTTCGACCGGTTTCGATACCAAAACCTTCGAACACCTGAAATACTTTGTCGACACCCAGGCTTGGTTGCCGAAGAACGCGGTGCTGGTCAACAAGGTGGCTTTCGACGCGTTGGACAAATCGACCCAGGCCGCGCTGCTGAAGGCCGGCGCTGACGCCGAGGCGCGCGGCTGGGCCGTCTCCAAGGTCAAGAACGGTGAATACCTGGACCTGTTGAAGAAGAACGGCATGACGATCCTGCCGCCATCGACAGCACTCAAGGCCGACATGAAGAAGGTGGGCGACACCATGCTGAAGGAGTGGCTTGAAAAAGCCGGTCCAGAGGGCAAGGCGCTGGTCGACGCTTTCCTGAAGTGACCAACCGATCCGTCCGACGCGCCCTCGACACTTTGTTCGACGGTGCAGCCGCGCTGGCCGCACTGTGCATGGTGGCGCTGCTGGTGATGGTGATGCTGGGCATCGTCAGCCGCTTGCTGCATTTCCATGTACCAGGTACCGACGCTTACGCCGGCTACCTGATGGCGGGCGCGGGCTTTCTGGCCTTGGCCCACACGCTCAAGCGCGGCGAGCACATCCGGGTGACCTTGCTGCTGGGCGCCCTGAACGGCCGCGCCAAGCATGCGCTCGAACTCTGGGCGCTGGCTGGCGCATCGGCTTTGGCCGCGCTGATGGCGTACTACAGCGTGCGGCTGGCTTGGCAATCGCACAGCTTCAATGACATCTCGACCGGCAACGACGCCACACCACTGTGGTTGCCGCAACTCACGATGGCCGCCGGTACCTTGATCCTGTTGCTGGCATTGGTCGACGAGTGGGTGCTGGAGTGGCGCGGCCTGCGCGTCGAGTCCGCCAGCGACGAGATGCTGCACAACGAATAAACCCACCATGAACGACCTGCTGATCACCTCGCTGCTGATTGCCACCCTGTTCGCGATACTGGGCAGCGGTGTCTGGATCGGCCTGGCGCTGTCGGGCGTGGCCTGGATCGGCATGGAGTTGTTTTCCAACCGGCCTGCGGGTGACGCGATGGCCGTGACCATCTGGGGCTCATCGTCAAGCTGGACCTTGACCGCATTGCCGCTGTTCATCTGGATGGGCGAGATTCTGTTCCGCACTCGCTTGTCCAACGACATGTTCCGCGGCCTGTCGCCCTGGGTACAGGCTTTGCCCGGCAGATTGCTGCACACCAATGTGATCGGCTGCGCGATCTTCGCGGCCGTGTCGGGATCTAGCGCGGCGACATGCGCCACCATTGGCAAGATGACCTTGCCCGAGTTGAAGCGCCGTGGCTACCCCGACGACATCTCGATTGGCTCGCTGGCAGGCGCAGGCACGTTGGGGCTGTTGATCCCGCCGTCGATCATCATGATCGTCTACGGTGTCAGCGCCGACGTGTCGATCGCCAAGCTGTTCATGGCCGGGGTGCTGCCGGGGGTGATGCTGGCCTCGTTGTTTTCGGGCTACCTGTTGGTCTGGGCCCTGCTCAACCCCGAGCGCGTGCCGCCCGCCGACGCGCCGATGAGCTTCAAGCAAAAGCTGTTCGAGTCGCGCCACCTGATCCCGGTCGTCGGTTTGATCGGCGCAGTGCTGGGTTCGATCTACTCGGGCGTGGCCACCGCCACCGAGGCCGCAGCAGTGGGCGTGATCGGCTCGCTGGTGCTTTCGGCGCTGCAGGGATCACTGAATTGGGACAGTTTCAAGCAGGCGCTGATGGGCGGCACCCGGCTGTACTGCATGATCGCGCTGATCCTGACCGGCGCGAGCTTTCTGACCTTGGCGATGGGCTACATCGGACTGCCCCGGCATCTGGCCGAGTGGATTGGCTCTTTGAGCCTGTCACCGGTCGCGCTGCTGACCGCGCTGATGCTGTTCTACATCGTGCTGGGCTGTTTCCTCGACGGCATCTCGATGGTCGTGCTGACGATGGGCGTGATCCTGCCGACGGTGCAGAAAGCCGGCATTGACTTGCTGTGGTTCGGCATCTTCATCGTGCTGGTGGTCGAGATGGCGCAGATCACGCCACCGGTGGGTTTCAACCTGTTTGTGCTGCAAGGCATGACGCGGCGAGAGATTGGCTGGATCGCCCGCGTCACCCTGCCCTTTTTCTTCCTGATGATCATCGCAGTCGGATTGATCTGGATGTTTCCGGGCATCGTCACCTGGTTGCCAAAGCAGATGGGCTGATCGTTCGAGAACAGCCTCAGGGCCCGACGGCTGCAGGCCCAGGCATCCAGGTCAGTAGGTGCCAGGATAGGCGCCACCGTCGAGCAGGATGTTCTGCCCGGTCATGTAGCCGGCATGCGCGC
Organism: Burkholderiales bacterium; assembly: GCA_947448955.1. Classification (GTDB taxonomy): domain Bacteria; phylum Pseudomonadota; class Gammaproteobacteria; order Burkholderiales; family Burkholderiaceae_C; genus Pseudaquabacterium. The sequence goes on along the minus strand of CANFPU010000043.1, from coordinate 20,556 downwards.
TACACATAAAGGCGCAGAAAGCGCCGAATTCCTCGGCCGTGCCGAAGCGCTGGGTCGGATTGAGCTTGCGGCGCGATGCCAGCACGGCCTCGATCGGCTGACCGCTCTTTTGCGCCGCACCAGCCATCGTCGTGCGCAGCCGGTCGGTGTCGAACGGACCCGGCAGCAAGCCGTTGATCGTCACGTTGCGCGAGGCCAGCGCCGTCTGCCGTGCAACACCGGCCACAAAGCCGGTCAAGCCGGACCTGGCGCCATTGCTCAGGCCCAGGATGTCGATAGGCGCTTTCACCGCGGCCGAGGTGATGTTGACAATGCGGCCAAAACCGCGCTCGGCCATCGAGTCGACGCAAGCCTTGATCAGTTCAATCGGTGCGAGCATGTTGGCGTCCAAGGCCTTGATCCAGGTCTCGCGATCCCAGGTCCTGAAGTCACCTGGTGCCGGACCACCGGCGTTGTTGACGAGGATGTCGACCTGCGGACAAGCCGCCAGCGCCGCTGCCCTGCCTTCCGGGGTGGTGATGTCGCCAGCCACTGTGATCACCTTGACGGCCGGGTTGATGCCCCGCAGTTCAGCCGCGGTCGCCTGCAGCGCTTCATCGCCGCGTGCGGTGATGACGACGTGGCAGCCTTCGCGAACGAGCGCCTGCGCGCAACCTTTGCCCAGGCCTTTGCTGGCCGCGCAGACCAATGCCCATTTGCCTGAAATTCCGAGATCCATGCGATTTCTCCTGGGGTTTTAACCGGACTGTGCCAAGGCGGCACGACAAGCGCAGGCTGGTACGCCGAGCGCTCCAGCGGCCATTGTCGGCGGCGACGCCTTGGTGCCGCAGGTCTGGCCCTGCGTTTCAGACCGATATAGTCCGGCATAGAGGCTGATTGCAACCCGCAGCTTTGCGGTCATGGACTGGGCCGCGACCCATATCGCCTATGAAAAACGCCCTCTCAGCCGCTCGCTGGCAAGCCCAGGCGCTGACCCAAACCGGACGGTAGAGTTGCACCGCACAGGCAAGCGACGACAGCTGCTGGGGTGGCTGTCCACCGCCGTACTGGGACCGGCCTGGGGCGCTGCGCTGGCCCAGGCGCCTCAACGCTTTCCCACCCGAACGATCCATCTCTGGCTGCCCTGGCCCGCCGGCGGCGCCACCGACTTGAGCTTTCGCGTGCTGTGTGAAGCCGCTTCGCGCCTGCTTGGCCAGAAGATCCTGGTGCAGAACCGAGGCGGTGCCGGCGGCACACTGGCCATGCCCATCCTGCAGCAAGCGACGCCCGACGGCTACACGCTGGCACAGATGCCTCAAACCGTGTTGCGCGCGCCCTGGACCCGCAAAGTGCTGTGGGATCCGATTCGCGACACCACGCCCATCATCCAACTCTCGGGCGTGACCTTCGGCATCGTCGTGCCAGCGGCCAGCAGTCTGCGCAGCTTGGACGACCTGTTCGCCTACGCACGGGCCCACCCAGGCACGCTGACCATCGCCACCAACGGGGTCGGCACCACGCCGCATGGCGTGGTCGACGAGTTGTTCAGCAAGCGTGGCTTGCGCTACATCCACGTACCCTACAAGGGCACGGCCGAGCAGATGATCGCGGTCTCGTCGGGCCAGGTGATGGTCGGTGTGAACTCCAACGGCTTTGCGCCGTTCGTAGACCGCGGGCGGCTACGCCTGCTGGCGACCTTCGGCGAACACCGCAGCAAGCGTTGGCCCAGCGTACCCACGTTGAAAGAGCTGGGGTATGGCATCGTCGCGAGCTCGCCTTATGGCATCGCCGGGCCTGCCGGTATCCCGCCGTCCGTCGTGCAGATCCTGCATGACGTCTTCCGCATCGCGATGAACGACCCAGAACACTTGGCCGAGCTGGCGCTCTACGATCAGGAAATCAACTACCTGGGACCGGAAGACTATGCCCGCTCGTTGCGCACGGCATACGAGGGCGAGCGGCGGATGGTCGAACGCCTGGGGCTGGCTGGAACCGCCGATTGAGCCGGCTGCCATGCGGCTTTGAAGTTCGGGCTTCAGCGGCGTACAGCGGCACACGCTACGCACACCAGGTGCTCATGAATCTGGCCGACAGCCGCAGACCGGGGTTTGCGCTGCCGGCTTTCAAGGGCTCGCAGCGCAATTCACTGCCCTGGGACCAGACCCGCGCCCGGATGCCATCGAGGCCATGGCTGCGCAGGGACACGGCATCGGCATCGATACCAGGCAGACCCACCCCGTCATCGCTAGCGGACCAATCGATGCGAAGCGGTGCGCCAGGCTTGGCATCGCCCCAGCAACTCAGCGTCAGCGTCGCAACATTGGCCTGCGCATGGCGGGCAACGTTGGTCAGCGCCTCTTGACTGATGCGGTAAATCGCCAGCGCCAAGGGGCTCGGCAGGCGCAAGGCCTCGACCGAGGCGTCAGAAGACGAAGGCCAGGCGCCGGGCTGGCCGTCCTGGTCCAGCCAAACCAGGTCGAGCTGGCAAACAGCGGCGGGCTCACGACCCGCCTGGCGCCCGTGGTCGACCAGCGAGCGTAACAACGTGACCAAGCGCAACAGGCTCTCGCTGGCGGCATCGTCGCCGTGGCCAAAGGGTTGCAGCCGCGACAACAGCGAGCGGATGTCTTGCTGAACCAGCGCGCACTGCCAGGCCATGCCGGCGACCACCGGCTTGAGCAAGGGCTGCGCGTCGACCTGCTGCGACAGCCACACAGCGTCCAAGCGCAAGGCCGTCAGACGCTGCCCGAACTCATCGTGCAGTTCGCGAGCCAGTCGAGCGCGCTCGTCCTCCTGCAGTGTCGACAACTGCTGGCTGAGCAGACGCCGCTGCGCTCGCGCCGCATCGAGCGCGGCGGCCAAATGGCGCAAGGCTGAGGCCACGGCCTCGAGCTCGCGAACCGGCATCGTCGGCAAGGCCTGAACAGCCTGCAGGTCATCATGGCCCTCGATGCTGCGGATCGCCGCCAGCATGCGGTCCAACGGTGCCAGCGCCCAACGCAGCTTCCAGCGCATCGCCAGCAGCAGCCCAACGATGACGACCAGCAGCAACGCCAGCATACCGATCAGGTGATTCATCGACTGGCGATATGCGCTGTCATGTGATGAGGCCAGTGCCAGAGTCCAGCGCGCACCGCCGGGCCGAGTCGCGGTCAGCTCACCAGCGATGCTGCCAGCGCAGCGACACCAGCGCGCTGCGCGGCGCACCGGGCTCGAAGAATCGGCTGTTACCGTCGTTGACGATCACGCTGCCAACGAAAGCCTTGTCAAACAGGTTGTCGATCCGCGCCAGCACCTCGACTGTGTCCCGCGGACCCAGTGGCAGGCTGCCACTCCAGCGCAAGTTGGCCAGGGCATAGCCTGCCGCCACGGCGCTGTTGGTGTCGTTGGCCAGCGTTCGTGCCATGCCTCGCCACTCCAGCCCCAACTCGCCGGGAAAACCGGCCAAGACCGTGCCCGATCGCCAGGCGGCCTCGGCCCAGCCGGTCGCTTTCTGAGTGCCCGATATCTGGTTGCCAGCCTGCACATTCGATGCGTTACTGGTGAGGCTGCAAGGTGTGCCTGTGCAGGTCGGGAAGCTGTCGGCATACTGCGCCCGCAGCAGCGACAGCGCCGCCTGCAGCCGCAGGCCGGTCGCCGGACGCCACAAGCCTGAGAGTTCGGCACCATAGCGCTGGGTGCGACCAACATTTTGGTAAATCGAGCGACCGCCGCTGTTCGACAGCACACCGATCTCGTTGGAGGTGGCGACGTTGAACAACGCGCCATCTAGTTCAAGCCCCGCACTGCGCCATTTAGCGCCGAGCTCAAGTTGACGACTGGTCTGGCCCTTGATGGTGCCGTTGAATCCGCCCGCCGATGCCGCGCTGTAAGCCAACTCACCCAAGGTGGGCGATTCGAAACCGCGCGCCGCGCTGGCATGGAGCGCCCAACCGGGCGCAGGCGTCCAACGCAAACCTAGCACCGGGTTGGCATAGGCGTAGGACAACTTGCCCGAATCGTCAGGGTTGGCCGCGCTGACCGCGAAGCGGTCCTCGGTGCTGAGTTCCACCCGGCCTGCGCGCACGCCGCCGGTCAGATCCCAGCCCTCGGCAAACGGCCTGCGCGCCTGAACAAAACCATCGGTGGTGGTGGCACGGTTGACCTCGTTGCGCCGCAGCTTGCCGGTGATGCCGAGCAAGGTCGGCGCAGCCGACGGGCCGTTGAAGTTTTCGTAGCCCTGGCGGTCATCGCGCAGCGATTCAACGCTGACCCCTGCGACAAGGTCGGTGGCGCCGAGTTGAAGCGTCAGCTTGCCTTCGACGCCGCCATAGAGTCTGTCGAAATCAACCGCACCGCCACCGCTCTTGGCATTGGCTTGGGAAGCCGGCGTGATCGCCTGCCACTGTGTGACGCCACGCGAGCCGCGGTACAGCGTCAACGAGCTTTCACGCAGCACGCTGGCGTCGCCAAAATCATGCCGCCAGTTGACCCCGGCTTGGCTCTGGCGAATCGTCTTGCGGGTGTCGTAGGACAGCGCCTCGGGCGCGGTCTGCCGCGGGTTGGCGGCGAACTGCAATGCGGTCAGCCCTAGCGGATCCTGCGCCCGTTGAATGTGATCTGACACCAGCAGCGTCAGCTTGTCCGAGCCACCCTGCCAGCCCAGGCGCAAGTTGCCCAAGCTGCGGTGCGCCGCACTTTGGGGACGGAAGCCGTCGACATCGAGGTTGGCGTAGCTGGCGCGCAGGTCAAAGCCGCCGTCCAATGGGCTGGCAACGCTGAAACGCTGCTGGCGCAGGCCGAAACTGCCGGCATCGAGCATCAAGTCGGTCTGCACCTGTTTGACCGGCGCTGAGAACAGCGCAATCACGCCACCGGAAGCATTGCCATACAGCACCGAAAACGGCCCGCGCAGCACCTCAATGCGCTGTGCCGCAGCGAGGTCGAAATGCGCCGCCTGGCCCTGACCATCGGGCATCGTCGCGGGAATGCCATCGGCATAAAGCCTCAGACCGCGAACGCCGAAAGCCGCGCGGGCGCCAAACCCGCGCGAGCTGATCTGCAAGTCCTGGGCATAGTTGTTGCGATTGTTGACCACCAGACCGGGCACCCGTGCCATCACCTCGGAGAGGTTGACCATCGGCCCGGCGTCGCGCAGCGCCGAGGCGTCGACGACGGTGATGGCGAAGGGTGCGTCGAGGACTTGTTGCGCCCGGGCCGAGCCGGTCACGACAACCTCGGCGGCCGAGGCTGTGGGCAGTTGCCAAGCCACCAGGCAAGCCGCAACAAAGGGCTTGGTCAAGCGATTCAACATGCCAGCGGCTATTTTCATGACAGCATCAGGTGAAGACGCGGGCGCAGAGAACGACCGCTCGAAATGACTACACCGCGCAGCTGCGAAAACCGACAAACAACTCGTCGCGCTCAGGGGCGGCAAAACGGCGGGCTTGCGGATGGCGGAGGCGCGGACTGCCCCAAGCCGAGGCACCCCGCAACACCCGCCAGCCCGTCGAAAAGTCCTGCGCATCCAGCGCGGCCGGCCCACCCGGATTCCCGGGATAAGGTCCGGCCTGGCCAGCTACCCACTCCAGCAATTCACCCCAGGCAAACCCACGGGCACTGGCGGTGGTGGCCGCCAAGGTCCATTCGGCTTCGGTGGGCAAACGGCGCCCGGACCAATTGCACCAGGCAACGGCCTCGTGCGCACTGACATGCACCAGCGCCTGCGCCAACGGCAGACGCTGCAGCCGGCCCTGACGGCGCGCCAGCACGCCGCCCGCCATCTGCTCGACATAGCGCGGCGAGCGCCGAGTGCTGGCAGACAGCGCCGTCCAACCGGCCTGGGTCCACCAGCGCCTGTCGTCGTAGCCGCCGTCATCAACAAACTCGACGAACTGAGACCAGGTCACCGGCTGCGCATCGATCTCAAATTCAGGCACCTGCACCTGGTGCGCCCACCGCTCAGCGTCAGGCACCGCGCCACCCGGGGGCGAACCCAGCATCAGCATCTGGCCGGGCAGGTGCAACGGGTCGCGCCGGCTGCGACTCGGCAAACTGGGCCACAAGCGGCGCTCCATCAAGGGTTGGTAGCGCTCAGGCCCCAACGCCAAGCCCTGCACCAGCACCGCCAAGGTCTCGCCCAGCCTGTCCTCGTTGAGCAGCGCCATGCGAAAGACATGCAAGCCTTGGTCGCCTGGGTCTGCCTTGTCGAGCAACTCGAGCGTGGTCTCCAATGTCAGCGCCAGATAGGCTTGCAACTCATCGAGCTTGGGCGGAGACTGCTGCCAACGCTGCGACCGACCACTGGCGCGAGCACCGAACCAGCCGTCGGCGCGCGGCTCGATGGACGCCAAGCGAAGCCCTGCCGGGTCAGCCGCCTCACCGCGGCCCCGTTGCACATGGCGAGCGACCCAGAACTCCTGGAACCAGGCCGCTTGCCCTGCCAACCACCATGGCGGGTCAAAGCCATCGAACGCCAAGTCCAAGGGCAAGCCTTCGAAAGCCGCCAGCCAACCCAAGGTACGGTTGCGAGCATCCATCAGCGCCAGCGACAGCAGCCCAGCGTCGGCCCGGCGCATGGCCTGCGCATCGTGCACCGCAGCGTCGATCAAGCCAGCGCCGAGGCTCACCGCGCCATGCTCCACAACCGAGACGAGCGACCGACGTTCATTCGTTGACCGCTGGCTTGACCAGCGAAAGGTGGCCACCGAAGCGCTTGCGGACCGCGGCCTCGATGCCTGCTGCATCCAGCCCCAGACCCATCAGGAGCTTGCCCGCATCACCGTGCTCAATGAACTCATCAGGCAAGCCCAAGTGGAGCAGCGGAATGGTGAGGCCAGCGGCTGCCAGGCACTCGCCGATGGCGCTGCCCGCACCACCGCTGATCGCACCTTCTTCGACCGTGATCAGTGCATCGTGGCTGCGAGCGAGCTCCATGACCAACGTGGCGTCGATCGGTTTGGCGAACCGCATGTTGGCCACGGTGGCATCCAACTTGTCCGCCGCGGCCAAGGCCGGATAGAGCAATGTGCCGAAAGCCAGGATCGCCATGCGCCTGCCTGATCCCACCGGCCAGGCAGATTGCCGTCGCAATTCGCCTCGACCCCAGGGCAGTTCGGCAAGACCGGGTTCGACAGCTTTGCCGATGCCCGCACCGCGCGGATAGCGCACTGCCACCGGATGGTCTTGGCGGAATGCGCTGGTCAGCGCCTTGCGGCACTCATCTTCATCCGAGGGTGTCAGCACGCTGAGGTTGGGGATGCAGCGCAGATAGGCAATGTCGTAAGCCCCGGCATGGGTGGCGCCGTCGGCGCCAACCAGGCCTGCACGATCAAGCGCAAACACCACCGGCAGGTTCTGCAGCGCCACATCGTGGATCAACTGGTCATAACCGCGCTGCAAGAAGGTGGAGTAAATCGCCACCACCGGCTTGAGCCCTTCACAGGCCAGACCGGCGGCGAACGTCACGGCGTGCTGTTCTGCGATGCCGACGTCGAAGTAGCGCTTTGGGTAGCGCTGCTCAAACTCGACCAAACCGGAGCCCTCGCGCATCGCTGGGGTGATCGCCACCAAACGCTCGTCCGCCGCCGCCATATCGCAAAGCCAATGACCAAAGACCTGCGTGAAACTGAGCTTGGGCGCCGTCGTCGGCTTTTGCAGGCCAACGGCGGGATCGAACTTGCTCGGCCCGTGGTAGTTGATCGGGTCGGCCTCAGCCAGCTTGTAACCGTTGCCTTTCTTGGTGATGACATGCAAAAACTGCGGGCCCGGCCGATCCCTGAGATTCTCCAAGGTCGGGATCAAGGCATCAAGATCGTGACCATCGATCGGGCCGACGTAGGTGAATCCGAGTTCCTCGAAGATGGTGCCAGGCACGACCATGCCCTTGGTGTGCTCCTCGAATCGACGCGCCAGTTCGTACAGCGGTGTGTTCTTCAGCACGCTCTTCGCACCTTCGCGAGCCGCGGTGTAGAAGTTACCGCTGATCAAGCGCGCCAAGTGCTTGTTCAGCGCGCCCACCGGTGGGCTGATCGACATGTCGTTGTCGTTGAGGATCACCAACAAGTCGGCCAGACCCACGCCATTCGCCGCCCCGCCGTGGTTGAGGGCCTCGAAGGCCATCCCACCGGTCAAAGCCCCGTCGCCGATCACCGCCACCGCGCGGCGGCGCTCGCCCTTGAGTTTGGCGGCATGGGCCATGCCCAGTGCCGCAGAGATGGAGGTCGACGAGTGACCGGTGCCGAACGTGTCGTACTCGCTCTCGGCGCGACGCGGAAAACCGCTGATGCCTCCCAACTGCTTCAGCGTGGCCATCGCGTCTCGCCGGCCCGTGAGGATCTTGTGCGGGTAGGTCTGGTGACCCACGTCCCAGACGATACGGTCGTGCGGGGTGTTGAACACATAGTGCAGCGCAACCGTCAACTCGATCGTGCCCAAATTGGACGACAGATGGCCGCCGGTCTTGCTCACGGTGTTCAGCACGAAGTTACGCAATTCGTTGGCTAAACGGCCGAGTTCGACACGCGACATTCGGCGCAGGTCGGCTGGGGCGTTGACGGTGTCTAACAACGAGAAGGGCATGGGCACTTTCTGATCAGCTGTCGCGCTCAACCACCATGTCGGCAAGCAAGCGAAGCCTGCCGGCATCGGCAAGACCGCTTCGCATGAGTGCGTCCTGCGCCTGGCCATGCAGCACCTGTACTTGGCGCCGCGCTTCGGTCAGGCCCAGCACGGTGACATAGGTGGGCTTGTTGGCGTGCAGATCCTTGCCAGCAGTCTTGCCCAGTTTTTCCGACGGTTGGGTGACGTCAAGGATGTCGTCGACCACCTGGAAGGCCAGGCCAATCGCGTCACCAAATTCGGTCAACGCTGCCCAGGCGGTTGCAGAGCAAGCGCCAGTGGCTGCGCCCATCAACACGCTGGCCCGCAGCAGCACGCCAGTTTTGCGGTAATGCATATCGCGCAAACCGGCCTCGTCGAGGGTCAGGCCGGTGCTGGCCAGGTCAATCGCCTGCCCGCCAGCCATGCCACCATGGCCAGCGGCACGTGACAACAGGCCGCAAAGTCTGGCTTGCAACTCGGGCGCCAAGCCTTGCTCGGGTGTTAGCACCTCAAAAGCCAAAGCCTGCATCGCATCGCCGGCAAGCATCGCGCCAGCCTCGCCGAAGCGCACATGGACGGTGGGCTTGCCGCGGCGCAACACGTCGTTGTCCATGCAGGGCATGTCGTCATGCACCAAGGAATAAGCATGGATCAACTCGACCGAGACCGCTGCCCGCAGGGCCGCTTCAACATCGCCATCCACCGCCTCGCAGCTTGCAAGCACCAACAAGGGTCGCAGGCGTTTGCCCCCATCGAGCACGCCATAACGCATTGCTTCGCCCAAGCCGGCAGGCGCGGAGAAAGGCACCCACAGCGACAGACGCTGCTCGACCATTGACAGCGCTTCGCGCATCCAGCGTTCGAAAGCGTCCTGTGTCATGCCGATGTCCCACGCCGCTGTGACGTATCGCCGCGCGCGCATCTGGCCGTTTCGAAACGGCCAGGCTGAGTCATTGGCGATACACAGAAGATCATGGGAAGCGGGCGCAAGAACAGTTCACAGGGTCCGGGGACCAACGGATTTTAGTCGCTGACTGTGGTGGAGCGACCACAGCCGCCGACTACAATTCCCGAAAGCGGGTACCGGATTGGAGCCGTTTTCACCATTGTTGAACAAGCCCATCCGCAGGGCCACCGGATGGGAGGGTTTTTGACATCCTTGCTGGAGAACCCGGGGATCATGTCGAACCTGAGCGTCAGTCTCGAAGCTCTTGCGCGCGCACGTCTTGACGATGTGTCGGCCCGCTCGCAACTCTCCGTCACCACCTATTTTTCGGATGAATTGTTCCGTCGCGAGATGGAGCTCATCTTTCAGCACGGGCCCCGCTATCTGGGGCACGAGTTGTCAGTACCAGCGGTGGGCGATTTCTATGCACTGCCCCAAGAGGGCGAAGGCAGAGCCTTGGTGCGTACACCGGACGGCGTGGAATTGGTCTCCAATATTTGCCGACACCGCCAGGCACTGATGCTCCGCGGACGAGGTCAGGTGCGCGGGGGCGCCGCTGGCCAGATCGTCTGTCCGCTACACCGCTGGACCTACGACTTGAAGGGCAAGTTGCTGGGCGCGCCGCTGTTCGACCACGACCCCTGCCTGCATCTCAACAACTACCCCACCCGAACCTGGAACGGCATGGTGTTCGAGGACAACGGTCGTGACATCGAGTCCGAACTCGGCCATGTCGGACCGCGCGCTGACCTCGATTTCACGGGCTATGTACTCGACAAAGTGCACCTGCACGAGTGCGCTTACAACTGGAAGACCTTCATTGAGGTCTACCTGGAGGATTACCACGTCGGCCCGTTTCACCCTGGACTGGGCCGCTTTGTCAGCTGTGATGACCTGAAATGGGAGTTCAGCCACCACCATTCGGTGCAAACCGTCGGCATCAACGACTCGCTACGCCAGGCTGGCTCACCAGCCTACAAGCGCTGGCATGAGGCGGTGCTGGCGCTGGGCAACGGTGCACCGCCCAAACAGGGCGCGATCTGGCTGACTTACTACCCGAACATCATGGTCGAGTGGTACCCGCATGTGCTGGTGGTCTCCACGCTCTACCCCAAAGGTCCGCAGAAAACGGTCAACATGGTGGAGTTCTACTACCCAGAGGAGATCGCCGCCTTCGAGCGTGAATTCATCGCTGCTGAGCAGGCCGCCTACATGGAGACCTGTGTCGAGGATGACGAGATCGCGCTGCGCATGGACGCCGGACGCAAGGCACTGATGGAGCGCGGCGACGACGAGGCAGGCCCCTACCAGAGCCCGATGGAAGACGGCATGCAGCACTTCCACGAGTGGTACCGGCGAATGATGGGCATCGGCCACGCACCCTGGTGATCGCCACGAGCAGACCGATCGGCCGGCTCGATGACGGCATGCTCGGCCGAATGATCCGTAGGCTATGTTTTCGTAGGCCTCAAGCCCATCGCGCCAACCTGCCGACGGGGTAAAACGCAATCATCGCACCGCGACTTTTCGCAGCAGTTCAATCAGCATCGCGTGCTCGGCACGGCTCAAGCGGTCAAGCAAGGCCCATTCCATCGGGGAAGCAGCATCGACCGACGCCCGCGCGATGCGCTGGCCCTCCTCGGTCAGCACCACGTTTTGCGAACGGCGATCGACCTGGCTGCGCTCTCGAGACAACAGACCGCGCTGCTGCAGACGGTCCAGCAACATGGTCAGATTCGGCGCCGACAGCGCCAGCGCCTTGGACAGGCGTTTTGGCGCGAGCGGTCCATTGGCAAGGATCAACACCAGCAGCGAATACTCCACCTTGCGCAGGCCGAGCGGCTGACCGATATAGCGCTCAAACAGATCGTCGGTCGTGACCGATGCCTGGGCGAGGTGATAGCCCAGCACGCCGCTCAGTGGACCCAGCGACAGCGCCGAAGGATCTGCCGAGCGCTCTACCGCGGAGGCAGGATCACGCGCCATGCCAGCAGATCGCCAGGATCGTCAAATTCAACTCGTTGGCCAACGAGACCTGGTTGGACCACATCGCGCTGGTGCCCCCGGCTTCGCATCAAGACGGCTTGCGCGCCGCGCCAAGGTAGGTCTCGATCACGCGAGGGTCGACAGCCAGTTCAGCCGCCGGTCCATCGAAGGCAAAACCACCCGTCTCCAGCACATAGCCGTGGTCAGCGACCTCGAGCGCAGCGCGGGCATTCTGCTCAATCAACAGAATCGAAACGCCCGCATCACGCAGCTGTTCGATGATGCGAAAGATTTCGTGCACGATCAGCGGCGCCAATCCGAGGCTGGGCTCGTCGAGCATCAGCAGCTTGGGGTCCGACATCAGCGCGCGACCCACCGCCAGCATCTGGCGCTCCCCTCCCGACAGCGTACCCGCCAACTGCAGGCGGCGCTCTTTCAGTCGCGGGAACAAGGTGTAGACGCGCTCAATCTCCTGGCGCCAATTCGGCACCCGCAGTTTCATCGAACGGTAGCCGCCCAAAATCAGGTTGTCCTCGACCGGCATGGTGCCGAACAGCTCACGCTTCTCGGGCACCAGCGCCAGCCCCAGCATCACCCTGTCTTCGAGCGATGCGTCGGCCAGATCGACCCCTTCAAACAGCACCTGACCACGCGATGGCAACACCGCCATCAACGCATTCAACGCGGTGCTCTTGCCGGCACCATTGGGGCCGATCACGGTCACCACCTGGCCCTTGGCCAGCGAGAAATTCAAGCCGGTCAGCACCTCGGCCCGACCATACCCGGCGCGCAAATCCTTGACCGTCAACAGCGTCGTTGGCTGCTGCACAGACATCTCAGGCAGCGGTAAAAGACGCTTATCTATGGTGTTATCGATAGCCATCAGTGCTCCGTCCCCAAGTAAGCGGCTCGTACCACCGGGCTGGCTTGCACCTCATCGGGCGTGCCTTCGATCAAACGGGTGCCGAACTCCATCACCACGATGCGGTCGGTCAGGCCCATCACAAACTCCATGTCATGTTCGACCAACAGGATGCTCAGGCCTTCTCGCTTGAGCTGCCGCAAGACATCCGCCAATGCCTGCTTCTCCTTGTGACGCAGTCCGGCGGCGGGCTCGTCGAGCAACAACAGCGACGGGTCGGTGCACAGCGCGCGGGCAATCTCCATCAGCCGCTGTGGGCCCAGCGCCAAGTTGCCTGCCAACTCGTGCATCTGTTCGGCCATGCCGATGCGTTGAAGTTGGCTCTCAGCTTCAGCAAACAGCGACCGTTCTTCAGCGCGGTCCAAACGCAAGATCGCCTTGAGACTGCCCGACTGGGTGCGCAGGTAGCCGCCCAAAGCGACGTTCTCCAGCACCGTCATCTCCGGAATCATCTTGACATGCTGAAAGGTACGCGACATGCCAAGCCGGGCGATCTGGCGCGAAGGCAGGCCGGCGATCGGCTGGCCGCGAAAACGCACCGCACCGCTCGTCAGCGACAGCACGCCCGTGACGAGATTGAAGACGGTGGACTTGCCAGCCCCGTTGGGCCCGATCAATCCAACAATGTCACCGGCCCTGAGTTGAAAACTCAGGTCATTGACGGCCACCAGACCACCAAAAGCCTTGCGCATCGCGTCGACTTCAAGCAGTAGATCGCCGCGGGCGGGCTTGTCGCGAGCCGGCAATCTGGCGGCGTCGCCCCAGTCACGAGCTCTTCTTGGCGCAGGCAACCATTTGCCGACGAAAGTCCACAGGCCGTCCGGTGCGTACTTCAGCACCCCGATCAACACCAGACCGAAGACGATGATCTCGAAGTTGCCCGAACTGCCGATCAGCTTGGGCAACAGTGTCTGCAACTCGTCCTCGACCAGCTTGAGCATGCCCGCGCCCAGGAACGCACCCCAGACATGGCCGACCCCGCCCAACACGGCCATGAAAAGATACTCGATGCCTTTGTTCAGCCCGAACGGCGAGGGGTTGACCGTGCGTTGAAAATGCGCAAAAAGCCAACCCGAGATCGCCGCTAGCACAGCCGCCAGCACGAACGCGATGAGCTTGTAGCGCAGGGTCGAAATACCCATCGCCTCGGCCATCGTCGTGCCATTTTTGAGCGCCCGGATTGCCCTGCCGGGCCGCGAGTCGAGCAAGCGGGTAACGGCCAACGCGCAAGCCAGCGCGATGATCCAGATCAACACGTAGATGCCACGCCCCGACCCCAAGCTGGTACCGAACAGCGTGATGGGTGGCACGCCGAGCAGGCCGTCGTACTTGCCCAGGAAGTCCATGTTGGAGATCGTGTAATAGATCGTCAGACCCCAGGCAATGGTGGCCAAGGGCAGGTAATGTCCCGACATGCGCAAGGTGATGGCGCCCAGCACCAGCGCCACCAGCACGCTCAAGCCCACACCGACGAAGAGCGTCAACCAGGGCGAAAGACCCAGTTTGATCGCCAGAAAGGCGGCCGTGTAAGCCCCGACCCCGACAAAGGCCGCCTGACCAAACGAGGTCAACCCAGCCACACCGGTCAGCAACACCAGACCCAGCGAGACGATCGAATACAAACCGATGTAGTTGAGCTGGGTGATCCAGAAATCAGGCAGCGGCAGCACGGGCAGCGCCAACATGAACACGACAAACAAGGGAAATCCCAGTCTTTGGAGCGTCATGTCAATGTTCCTCGTGCTGCGGGTCGCGCAATGACCGCCACAGCAGCACCGGGATGATCGAGCCGAACACGATCACCTCCTTGAAAGCACTGGCCCAGAACGAGCCGAAGCTCTCGAGCAAACCGACAAACATGGCGCCGAGCAGCGCCAGCGGATAACTCGACAAGCCCGCAAAGACGGCGGCAACGAAGCCTTTCAGGCCGATCAGGAAACCCGAGTCATAGAAGATCGTGGTGGTCGGACCGATCAGTAGGCCGGACAGCGCGCCGATGAAAGCCGCCACGGTCAGCGTGCTGCGACCCGCGTCCTTGCTCGAAATTCCCATCAGCCGGGCACCGAGCCGGTTGATCGCGGTCGCACGCAAGGCTTTGCCGTGGAGCGTGCGCTCGAAGAACAACCAAAGTGCGACGATCAGTGCCAGCGAAGCCGCGAAGATAAAGATCGTCTGGCCCGTCAACTGCAACGGGCCGGCAGCCCATCGGATGTCCCAGAAGCTCGGGTTGCGAAACCCCTCGGCACCGAAGAAGAACAGCCCCAGCCCGGTCAGCGCGAAATGAACGCCGACCGAGACAATCAACAACACCAGCGAGGTCGCGTCGGCCAGCGACTCGTAGGCCAGGCGGTAGATCAGGCCGCCGAACGGTGTGACCAACGCCAGCGTCAGCACAGCCTGCACCCACATGGGAAGATTCAGCGGCGCAGCCCAGATCGCCAGCAGTGAGACCGCCACCGGGTAGGCCAGCGTCCGCAAGACCTGCTTGATCAAACGGGCGAAGGACTGGTGTTGCCTGAGCCCCTCGATCAGGTCAGCCACCGCCGCCGCGCTAGCGAGGATCAGCAAGAACCACACCGTGCCTGGCACTTTGCCCATTTGAAAGAGCGCCAGCGTGAGCGCCCCGAAAGCAACAAACTCACCCTGCGGGATGAAGATGATGCGCGTGACGGCGAACACCAACACGGTGGCGAGCGCCAACAGCGCATAAACCGCGCCGTTGGTCGCACCATCAAGCGCCAATATGCCGGCAATCGAGAAGTCCATCGCTTCGAACCCGCTGCGGGGCCCCATGCTTGAGCACTTGAGCGCTTGAGCACTCTTGAGGTGGCCCGGGCCGTATCAGTCGACGCGCAACCCGGAAGGATCAGACGGATCCTGGAGCGCAGCCCGATCGCGCGCTCTGGAGGTCATCAGTTCGCTAGCGCCCAATCGCCATTGACGACCTTGAGCATCACACCGGTTTCGAGGGTATAGCCCCAATGGTCGTTGGCGGTCCAGTTCATCACACCATGCGAAAAGACGGTGCGCCCCATGCTCTCGATCGCGTCTTTCAATGCGGCGCGGAACTCTGGCGTGCCAGGCTTGGCCTTCTTGAGCGCGACCGGCACCACCTTCTCCAGCACAATCAGCGCGTCGTAGGCATGGCCTGCAAACTGGTTGTGAGAGCCCGCGCCATAGGCCTTGTCGAACTTGGCCACAAAATCCATCGCGACCTTCTTGCTGGGGTGGCTGTCGGGCAACAAGTCGCCGACCACA
Source organism: Burkholderiales bacterium (assembly GCA_947448955.1). GTDB lineage: Bacteria > Pseudomonadota > Gammaproteobacteria > Burkholderiales > Burkholderiaceae_C > Pseudaquabacterium. The sequence continues at coordinate 4,885 of CANFPU010000043.1, read as the reverse complement.
GCCGGTCCGGAGACCACAAACGAGCCCTCGACATCCTTGCCGCCGACGCGCATCAAGTCCTTGGTGGCTGCAGCATGGGTCTGGAAGATCTTGCCCTTGAAACCACGTTCGACGATCGCCTTGTGCGGCATCGCCGCGCCTGACCCCGAGGCAACAATCAACATCGCATCGGGGTTGGCGGCGCTCAGCTTCAGCGCCTGCGCCGTGACTCCGGTGTCGGTGCGTGCGAAACGCTCGACGGCGACGATCTTGATGTCGTTTTTCTCGGCTTCGGCGGTGATCGCCTTGAGCCATTGCTCACCATAGGCGTCGGTGTAGCCCAGAAAGCCGATGGTCTTGACGCCCTGCTTTTTCATCAGGTTGACCATCGCAAAAGCCATCACTTCATTGGACTGTGGCAAGCGGAATGTCCAGGCATCCTTGCCTGGCGGCAGACCGATAGGCGTTGCCGCCAGTTGCACAGTCTTGGACTCCAACGCGACTTCGGCCATCGCGATGCCCACCGGCGTTGCGGCTGAGCCGATGATGATGTCGACCTTGTCTTCAGAGACGAAACGGCGCGCGTTCTGCACACCTTTGGTCGGGTCCGTGGCATCGTCAAGGATGGTCAACTTGACCTTCTCGCCGGCGATGGTGGCTGGCCAGAGCTTGAACTGATTGTTCATCGGGATGCCCAGCCCCGAGGCCGGACCGGTCATCGGCAAGCTAACACCGATGGTGATGTCGGCATGTGCCGAAGCCATGGCGAGCAGCGCGGTGGCCGCAGCCACCAGGGTTTGGTTCAATTTCATGTTCTAGTCTCCTGGGTCATGACATGGGATCGGTGTGACATCAAGGGCACAGGGCCTTGATGTCTTCGGGAAGGACTTGATAAAGGATGCCGGTAGCGTCGCGGTCGCCGAAGGGCGCATTGATCCGGTGGACATGCATCTTGGGTTGGTGTGGGATATCGGTCATGTCAGCTCGGCGCGCCGAGACTGTGGGGATGAGGCTCATCTGAAACAGTTCAGTGCCTGTCCGGCAGGATCAGGAAAGGGTCGGCTTGACCGCCCTGGTACAAGGCCTCGACCAGCGCCGCGCGATGTGACAGCACCGCGCGCTGGTTGATCGAACCTTTGTCGGTGATCTCACCGGCGTCGATCGCTGGCGGCTCGGCCAGCACGTGCAAACGCGCCACCCGGCTGGCACTGCCGGTGGCCTCACGCCACAGTCGATCGGCCAGCGCCTGGAAGAAACGCCGTACCACTGGGTGATGCAACACCTCTGGCAACGGCGTGCTCTCGGCCAGGCCAGCGAGCTTGCGGCATTCATCAGGCCGCGGAAAGATCATCGCGCCAACCTCGTCCCGGTTCAGGCCGGTGATCACCGCATCCAGCACGCAGGGGTCACCGGCCAGGGTGATCTTGGCGCGCAGCGGACCAACGCTGACAAAGGTGCCGGTGGACAGCTTGAAGTCCTCGGCGATGCGCCCGTCGAACATCAAACCCAGGCCAGGCCGCTCGGCGTCGACCCAGCAAGCGGCGTCGCCAGTGCGGTAAAAACCTTCGTCGTCAAAGACTTCAAGGGTTTGCGCCGGTGCACGCCAGTAGCCCGGCATCACATTCGGGCCACGAAAGCGGATTTCAGTCTTCCCGCCGGTGCTTGGGTCCTTGATCAGCTTGACCTCAACCCCAGGCACCGGCAGTCCGATCCAGCCCGATCGTGCATGGGTACCGACCATGAATGTACAGGACGGCGCAGTCTCGGTCATCCCCAGGCCGGTGATGATGCGCAGACGCTCGCCTAACGCCGCCTCGGCATGGCTGTCGAGCTTGTCCCAAACCGCTTGACTCAAGCCGGCGCCAGCGAACATGAAAGCCTTGCAGCGCTTGAAGAGCGTGTCGCGCAACACACTGTCGCTGTCCATCGCCGTGGCGATTTCCTCAAACCCCTTGGGCACGTTGAAGTAGATCGTCGGCGAAATCTCGCGAAGGTTGCGCAAGGTCTGGGCGATACCTTTGGGCGTGGGTTTGCCTTCGTCGATGTAGAGCGTGCCACCGTTGTAGAGCGTCAGGCCGACATTGTGGTTACCGCCGAAAGTGTGGTTCCAAGGCAGCCAGTCGACCAGCACCGGCGGTGCCTCTGCAAGGAACGCCAGACATTGGCGCAGTTGCTGCTGGTTGGCGCACAACATGCGGTGGGTGTTGATGACACCCTTGGGCGCCTTGGTGGAGCCCGAGGTGAACAGGAACTTGGCGATGGTGTCGGGTCCGATGGCTGCATTGGCCGCCGCCAGCGCCGGCCCAGGCTGGGCGAACAGCAAGGTGTCGAAAGCCCGCACGTCACGTCCGGCAAGCAGGCCCGAGGCGGCGGCCTCGGCCAAGCCGCCGGTCAGCACCACCTTGACATCGTCGGGTACGACCGCGGCGATCGCCTTGGCGTAAGACGCGCCGCTGGCGAACACCAGCCCCGGGGTCACGGTGTCGAGAATATGCCGTAGCTTGCCGTAGTCCTGAGAGATCAGAGAATAGGCCGATGACACCGGCACATAGGGCACGCCGGCCCACATCGCAGCCATCGCCAACGTGAGGTATTCCAGGTCGTTGTCCGACAGGATGGCAACCGGCCGCTCCACCGACACGCCCAGGTCCAACAGCGCCTGCCCGACCGACTGCGCCCGCTGCAACATCTGGGCATAGCTGATGTGAGTCCAGTCGCCGCCCGGGCCTCGACGAGCCACGAAGCTGCGGTCAGGCGCTTCCTGCGCCCATTGCAGCAGGCAATCGGTCAGGCGATCCGGATACCAGCGCAGCGCTTCGGTCGAGCGGATCAAGGTGCTGGCGTCGCCGCGCTGCTCGACCGTGGCCTCCAAGCAGCCACCGACCGTCGCGTCACGGTATCTCGCTTCGCTCATGACTTGACCACTTTGCCCGCCCGCCCTTCCAAGAAGGCGCGCAAGCGCAACTGCGCCTCGGGGGTGCTCTCGGCCACTGCGGCCATCAGCGACTCAGTGAACAAACCTTCGGATTGCGCCTGGTCGGCGATGCGCGGCAAGGCGTGCATCACCGCAAAGTTCGAGATCGGCGCATTGGTGGCGATGCGCTCGGCCAGCGCCAAACCGCGAGCCAGGCCTGTGCCATCGGCCGAGCGATAGTTCACCAAGCCCATCTGCTGTGCCTCGTCAGCGTCGAAGACCCGGCCGGTCAGCATCAGATCCGTCATGCGTGCCACGCCGATCAGGCGAGGGATGCGGGCCGACCCGCCACCACCGACGAAGATGCCACGCTGGCCTTCGGGCAGGCCGAAGTAAGCTGAATCCTCGGCCACCCGGAGGTGACACGACGAGGCCAACTCGAGCCCGCCGCCCACCACCGCGCCCTGCAGCACCGCCACCACCGGCACTGCGCCAAACTGAATCGCGTCGAAGGCTGCATGCCACATGCGGGAATGCAACACCGCGCTGTGGATGTCGCGCTCGACCAATGCTGCCAGATCGAGCCCTGCGCAGAAATGCGGGCCCTCGCCGCTGACCACCGCCGCCTTGACCCCTTCAGGCAGATTGATAAAACAGGTGTGCAATTGCTGGATCAAGGTATCACTGATGGCGTTGCGCTTGGCCGGACGGTTCAGCCGAACATGCAAAACAGCGCCCGATTGCGAAATCTGCAACAAATCAAGTGCGGACAGCAAGCCAGTGACGGGATTGAACGAGGAGATCATCAGGGCGCCTTTACGAACAGCCACGAATTTAATTCACTGCATGAACTTTAAATACAGGGCAAACCCTGATATTGGCCGCTCAATCAGGCCAGAAAATCCGTCACTTGGCTAGATTCATTGAACTATTGCTTCTTATCCTTAAACATCTGTGAGACTCCATGAAGACCGAAGACTTGATCGCGATTGACATCCACACGCATGCTGAGGTGTCGTGCCGCAACCCTTTCGACAGCTATGGCGAGGAGTATGACCGCGCTGCTGACAAGTACTTCGGCTCCAACCTGCGTCCGACGATCGACGAGACGGTGGCGCATTACCGCGAGAAGAAGATCGGTCTGGTGATGTTCACCGTCGACAGCGAGTCGCAGCTGGGCCGGCGCCGAATCCCCAACGAGGAGATCAGCGACGCAGCGCAGAAGAACAGCGACATGATGGTGGCGTTTGGCAGCATCGATCCGCACAAAGGCAAGATGGGCGCGCGTGAGGCGAGACGCTTGATCGAAGAGCACGGGGTCAAGGGTTTCAAGTTCCACCCCACGGTGCAGGGATTTTTGCCTTATGACCGCATGGCCTGGCCGCTTTACGAGGTGATCGCCGAATACAAGCTGCCCGCGATCTTTCACAGCGGGCACTCGGGCATCGGCAGCGGTATGCGTTGTGGCGGCGGGCTGAGATTGCAGAACAGCAACCCGATGTTGCTCGAAGACGTGGCCATCGACTTCCCAGACATCCAGATCGTGATTGCGCACCCGAGTTGGCCGTGGCAGGACGAAGCGCTGAGTCTGGCGTTGCACAAGCCCAACATCTGGATCGATCTGTCGGGCTGGAGTCCGAAGTACTTTCCCGCACAACTGGTGCAGTACGCCAACACACTGCTGAAAGACCGCATGCTATTCGGCAGCGATTACCCGCTGATCACCCCCGAGCGCTGGATGAAAGACTTCGACGAAGCCGGCTTCAAGGACAAGGTCAAGCCCCTGATCCTGAAGGAAAACGCCAAGCGACTGTTGGGATTTTCCTGACAGCCTGCGCCGGCGGGACAGTGGTCCTGCCGGTGCCTGCCGCCTGGAAGTCGCTCGCCGATGCGGCCGTCTTTCTTCCGTTTGCACAGTCACATCACACCGTTTAAGAGGTCTTGTCCTACGACCCTGCCAAGCGCGACTGGACCCTTGCCAATCGCGGACTT
>CANFPU010000042.1 GCA_947448955.1 Burkholderiales bacterium | reverse complement strand
GGGTGCAGGGCAGCGCACCACTGCGCCACCAGCCAAGGCAGCGGTGGCTCGTAAGCCTGCCAGCCTTGTTGCATCACCGTCATCGCGACCTGGTCGCGGCCACCGCAGCTGTCGATCCAGAAGCGTCCATGGTGCTGTGCCAGCACCACGTCGACCTGCGCCAAGTGGTGGATGTGCATCAGCGGCTCTGTGCCCCGGTCGGGCCATCCGCCAATCGGTATTGATCGATGCGCGGGCCCAGCAGATGCTGCCAAGCGCTGAGCAGCTCGGCGTTGAAGCGTTCGACGCTGTAGCGGGCCGCCGTGGCACGTGAGGCCGCCACCCGGCGGGCCGCCGCCGCATCGTCCATCGACAGCAGGCCGGCGAGGGCTTCGCTGAAGGCTTCCAGGTCGCCATCCGGGACCCAGCTGCCGTTCTCAGGGTTGGCGTATTCGCTGCCGCCATAACCGTCAAAGCCACAGACCCGGCAGCCGGCGGCCATGGCCTCGAGCGGTGGCAGCCCCAGCCCTTCGAAACGGCTGAGGCTGGCAAATACCAGGGATTCGCCCAGCACCTGCGCCATCTGTTGGCGCGACATGCCGCCAATCGGCACCCAACGCAGGTCGGCGTGCTGCGGGTACCGGCCCCGGAACAACTGCACCAGCAGGTTGGCATCGGCCGGCCGCTTCAGCGGGATGAAGGCGATCTGGCGCAGTTTGGTCTGCGTGCGGAAAAAGGTCGGCAGCACATAGGGCCGCACCACCTGCCAATCGGTGGTCGAGCCCCAGCGCTGCAAGGTATCGCGCGTGCTCAGGCTGCCGCACAGACCGCCGGCCAGTGGGTAGCGGTTCAGGCTGTCGATGGATGCGAAGCCTTTGAAACTGTAATAGGGGTTCTGGTTGTGGATCGCCACCTGACACGACATCGCGGCGAGCCGCTCGAAGGTCGCGGGCGGTGTGACCTCGGGCACGACCAACCAGTCTTGCGGCAGGAACGTCAATCGCTCGCTCCAGTGCACCATCGGCACTGGAAAGGGCTGCTTGGGCGCCTGCACCCGGGCGGCAGGGTCCAGCAACAAGAAGGCGCGCAGGCCGGCCTGCCGGAGGGAGGCCACATGCTGCAGGTTGACCAGTTCGCCACCGGCCTTGACCGGCAACGAAGCGGTGTAGTAGAGGGCCGGTCTTGCGCTGGGCGTCATCGTCTGCCGTCAGCGACTCAGCACAGTTGCACTGGCAGGCACAGCTGGTAGCCCTCATGGCGGATCACTTGCAAGGTCTGCCCGCTGAAGCCGATCTCGCTCAGCTTTTTGCGCAGCCTGGTCATCCGCACCGCCAGATTGGACAAGCTGGTGCCATCGATGCCCGGCGGCAGGATCTCCAGCAGCTGCCAGTAGGCCAGGCGCTGGCCGGGCGCGCGCGCCAGCGCCGTCAGCAGCGCCACTTCGACAGCAGTCAGATCAATGCCCCCGGACGGGCCTTGTGCCCTCAGCTCGGCGCCACTCACCGACAGCGTGGCCTGGCTGCCAAACAAGGCTTGTCCGGTGCGCAGCCTTCGCCCGAGCGACTGCACCGCCGCCATCAGCTCCTCGATGCTGACCGGCTTGGTCAGGTAGATGTCGGCGCCGGCCTCGTAGCCTGCAACCTTGTCGCGCACGGTGTCGCGCGCGGTCATCATCAGGATGCACAGCCCAGGCTGGGTGCGTCGCAGCCGGCGCGACAGGCTCACGCCGTCCTCGCCCGGCAGGTTCAGGTCGACCACCAGCAGGTCGATCATTGCCTGCGCGCCTTCATCGGCAAGTTCTTCGGCGCAGGACAGACCCAGCACCCGATGACCGAGTGCGGTCAGGACCTCGACGATGGCCTCGCGCAGGTCGTAGTTGTCCTCGACGACGACGATGTTCAGATGGGCAGCCACAGCACGAACCTCACAACGTCTTCATCGGGTTGGTGACACAGTTCGCCGCCCAGGCGACGGGCGATCATCGACGACAGGTACAGGCCCAGGCCCGAGCCGGCGTGGCGGGTGGCGCCAACGCCGCGCCAGTATTTCTTGAACACCTGCTCGGGGTCGGGCCGGCCCGCTTCGCCAGGCGCGTTGCATACGCTGATTTGCAGGCCGGCCTGCGGGCCGCGCGATTGCAACTGGGCGTTGACCTCGACGACGCTGGCGACGGCGCGGTATTTCAGTGCGTTGTCCAACAGGTTGCCGAGGGCCACGCCGAGCAACTGCCGGTCGGTGGCACATTCCGGCAGCCCGGCGTCGGTGTTCAACGTGATGCTGGCGCCCGCCTGCAACTGGGCGCGCAGTTCCTGCAAAAGCGCCGCGATATCGACCGCGGCGACCTTCAGCACTGAATCGGCCGTCTCAAGCTCCCCGCTGAGCACGCAGCGCTTGATGATGTCGCGCATGCTGTCGATCGCCCGGTAGCCGCGTCCACGCATCGGTGAATCGGAACCCAGGCTGCCAATGGCGAGGTGGGCGGTGGCCAGCGCGTTGGTCAGCTCGTGCGTGAGCATGGTCATGAACTGCTCCTGCTCGCGCAGCCTTGCACGCTCTTGCGCGACCAACTGCTCGGCCAACCTGAAGTCGGCCTGGACCTTGCGACGTGCACTGGCGGCATAGGCGGCCCGGGCGCGCAGCGCGCTGAACAACATCGCCGCGCTGATCAGGCCGTAGGCGATGGCGCTGTACATCGCCCAGGGCGGGCTGGGCATCCAGCCCAGCGCGGGCAATGCTGCGGTGCCCAGGATCAGCATCATCAGGCCGTAGATCGACATCAGACGCCGGCGCGACAGTCTGGGCGGGTCGTCCCTCGCCGATACCTTGGTACGCCAGGCCATCAGCAGCAGCAGCGGCGGGTACAGGACCGTCAGCGCCACGGTGATCTGCAAGGCTTGGCGTGTCAGCCCGGCCAGCACGACCAACGGTAACAGGGCCGCCCCTGTTGCCAGCCCCTGCAGACCATGCATGGCCAGCCGCGGCGGCTTGAACTCGCGCAGAAAATGCCAGTGAAACCAGAGCACCGCCGAGGCGCCGATGGGAAACATCGCCGAGCTGATACGGTCCGTCACGGCGGCGGGCAGCCAGTCGCACAGGTAGACCCGAAAGAAGCCTAGCAGCGACAGCGCGAACAACACCGAGACGAACTGGTGGGCAATGAACGCGGCGATCACGCGCTCGCGGCTCTCAACCCAGGCAAGCAAAGCCCAGGCCAGCACCATCAGCAAGAACGCGATCACGGCGCCCATCACCAGCTGCTGCACCCGGTCAGTGGCTTCGGCAGCGTCCCAATGCAGCGCCTCGACGTGGATGCCGTGGTGGCTGGTCGTGCGCAGCCGCAACAAGACCTCGATCGGCTCGTGCGGTGCGTCGATCACGAGGTTCTGGTTGAACGACCGGTATTCGCTCAGCCGCCAGTCGTGTCGGTCACCTGCCAGCTTGGGCGGGCGGTCCGGGTACCGAGGGTCGAACAGCGCGATCTCGTCGAGGTGCCCGGGCTGCATCCGCAGCACCAGCCGGGTTTGTCCGCCCGTGTCGGGCTGGCCTGGGTTTTTCGCAGGGTCGATCCTCAGGCGCAGCCAGGTGGTGGAGTCGGTGAAGCCTCGCCGAAGTGGGCCGGTGTAAGGCGTCCAGCGCATCGACCGCACCTGGTCGGGCCCTAGGCTACTGGCCGGATCGTCGAGCCAGGCACGCGCGGTGATGTGGTCGCGTGCGTCCCGCGAGGGGGTGGACGGTTGGGTTGACGGCGTGAGCTGGGCTGGCTGGTCTGGCTGGGCTGGCTGCGCCAGCGCCAGCGCCGGCGTTTGCCCGACGGCGACCAACCCGACCGCGGGCAACCCGACTGCCAGCAACCCGAGCGCGAGCCACCAAATCAGACGGGTGAGGCGGACGACACGGACGACACGGCCCAAACGGAAAGGTCCCACCGGACCGCAGCGCACCGGGGTTGTGAGCAAGGGCGGACCCTGCAGATCGCGGGACGATATCTCTATCATTTTAGGGCTTTACTCAATTATCCATATTTTTTAACAATTGCGCGGTTTCTACGGCGCTGATACAGCATCAACTTGATTGAAATATTTTGAAATATTGGAATCATTGATTGAGATACTTTTCGGCCTTTAACGATTTCTTTTCGTCACCTATGGCCCTTACCCGAGCCGACTGGCAAGAGGCTTCAGCGGCTCGGCGCATGCACCGCCTGCGGTCACCGGGGGGGCTGGGCTTGGCGCTGTGGCTGGGTCTGGTGCTGGGTCTGGTGCTGTGGCCACGGGTCGCCATGAGCCAGCCCCTGGACCGCCTGATCGGCGCCGCGCTGAGCCAGCACCCGGCCACGCAATCAGCCCAGGCGCAGCAGGCCTCGGCCCGGGCCGGGTTGGCCAGCGCGCGTTGGCAGTACTGGCCGACGCCGTCGGTGCTGGTCGAGACGGCCGGCACCAGCGCCAGCGACAACGCTTACCAAGGCGACCACCGGGTCGCAACCCTGCGGCTGCAGCAGCCGCTGTGGACTGGCGGGCGGCTCAGCGCGGGGCAGCGTCGGGCCGATGCCGCACTGGTCTACAGCCAGGCCGCGTTGGATGAGGTGCGCCAGCAGCTCGCGCTGCGCGTGATCCAGGCCTATGGCGATTGGCTCGCCGCGCAGCTCAAGACCGCGTCGCACCTGAAAAGCCGTGCGGTCCATGAGGAGTTGCAGGTCCGGGTCAAGCGCCGGGTCGAGCAGGGGATATCGGCCGAGAGCGACCTGGTGTTGACCGATGTCCGACTGCAGTCGCTGGCTGCCGACCTGTCGGTCGCGCAGCTCCAGCAAGACACTGCGCTGGCGCGGCTTGGCCAGCTGCTTGGCCGGCCGGTGTTGTCGGCCGAGTTGTCCGTCGCTGCGCCACGCCTGGTCGACCCAGGCTGGTTGTCGCAGCTCGACAGCGTGCTCGCGGCGCAACCGGCGGTGCAAAAAGCCCAAGCCCAGGCGAGCATTCAAGAAGCTGTTGTGGCCGAGCGCCGCGCCGAGCTTTCGCCCGAGGTCTACTTGCGCGCCGAGCGCCAGTATGGCAACTACGCGCTACGCAACGCGGTGCCCGAGAACCGACTTTTCCTGGGCCTGAGCACGCGCTTTGGCGCCGGGCTGTCGACGCTGACCAACGTCGAGGCCGCGCAAGCCCAGCAAGAAGCCGCGCTGGCCGATGTGCAGGTGCAGCGGCGCGCCGCGACCGAGCAGCTGCTGGCCGACCACGCGCAGGCCAGCAGCTCGGACTCGCGACGGGCGGCGTTGGAGGCCTCGCTGAAGGCCGCGCAAGCCGTTGGCCTGTCCTACGACCGGCAGTTTTTGGCCGGTCGCAAGAGTTGGCTCGACGTGATGAACGCGCAGCGCGAACTGGCCCAGACCGAGCTGGCGCTGGTTGACCTGCAGGCCTCGCAGGTCGTGGTGACCTGGCGCCTGGCGCTGACCACGCTCGGGCTTGAGGCCGTCACGGGCGTGCGACCATGAACTTGCTGCCCTGCTTGTTGCGCTTGGCGCAGTTGCAGCACGACAGCGTCGACCGGCTCGCGCTGCAGGAGGCGGCGGAGGCGGCCGAGGGGGCCGCCCATGCGACGTCGGGGGCGATGACGGCGGCCAACACCAGCCAGGCACGGGCTCAGCTCAAGGTGGTCGCGCGCCATCTGCAGCTGCGTCCGCCGCGCTGGCTGGTCGCGCCCGATCCGGCCGCAGTGCCTGCGCTGATCTTTGTCGGCGCGGGTCGAACTGAAATCCAGCCGGGTATCCAGCACGGCATCCAGCCCGGCATCCAGCCCGGTATCCAAGCGGGTGAATGGGGTGTGCTGCGTGGTCGCAACGCGCAGAGCCAATGGGTCAGCGAGTGGTGGGACCCTGAGGCCAAGCGATGGCGCGAGCAGGCCGATGCCGAGCTGGCGGGCTGTTTGATCGCATTGTTCAAACTGCGTAAACCTTTCTCCACCAGTGACAGCGCGGTCTACCAGTTGATCCGCCGAGAGATGCTGTCGCACCGCAAGCCCATCGGCGAGGCCGTGATCGGTGGGCTGATGATCAACATCGTCGCGCTCGCGGCGTCGTTCTACAGCATGCAGGTCTACGACCGGGTGATGCCCACTGGCGCGACGCAGACCTTGCTGGTGCTCACGCTGGGCGTGATCGCCGCGGTCGGCTTCGAGCTGGTGGCCAAGCGGATTCGCAGCACGCTGTTCGAGCGCATGATCGACCAGGTCGACCAGCGACTGGCGAGGGCGGTCTATCTACGATTCCTGTCGGTGCGGCTCGACCAGATGCCGCAAAGCGTGGGTGCGTTGGCCGCCCAGATGCGAGGTTATGAGACAGTGCGGGGTTTCTTCACGGCGGTGACCACCAACCTGCTGGTCGATGCGCCGTTTGCGCTGCTGTTTTGCGCGGTGATCGCGCTGATCTCGGGCCCGCTGGCGCTGATCCCCTTGGCTTTTCTCGGGCTGTCGTTGGCCATCGGTTTGTATTACCGGGCACAGGTCGATGGGCTCGCGGGCCGGGCCATGACCGCCAGCAACCAGAAGACCGGGCTGCTGGTGGAGACCGTCGAGGGTGCTGAGACCATCAAGTCTGGCCAGGGTGGTTGGCGCATGCTGTCGCGCTGGATGCGCAACACCGACGATGCGCGCGAGACCGAGCTGCGCAGCCGCAACATCAGCGAGCACGCGCAGCATTTGACGGCCGCGTTCCAGCAGCTGTCCTATGTCTTGCTGGTGGCCGCGGGTGCGCTGCTGGTGAGCCGGGGTGAGCTGACGATGGGCGCGCTGATCGCTTGCTCGATCCTGTCCGGGCGGGTGCTGGCGCCGGTGGCGATGATCCCCAGCCAGCTGGCGCAATGGGCCCACACCAAGGCAGCATTGCAAGGGCTGGACCGGCTGTGGTCGCTGCAAGACGACCACCATGGCCAGGAGCAGCCGGTGGTGCCGGCGACGATCCGTGGCCATTACCAGCTCGAGGCCGTCACGGCCCAATACCACGGCCGGCTGGCGCTGGCCATCGAGACCTTGCACATCGCGCCGGGTGAGAAGGTCGGCGTGCTCGGCCCGGTGGGTGCCGGCAAGACCACTTTGCTGCGGCTGCTGTCGGGTCTGTACAAACCCCAGCAAGGCCGGGTGCTGCTCGATGATGTCGACCTGGCGCACATCGCCAAGCCGGCGCTGGCTGAGCAATTGGGTTATGTGCAGCAAGATGGCAGGCTGTTCTCGGGCACGCTGCGCGACAACCTGATCCTGGGCCAGCTCGACCCCGGTGACGAGATCATTCTGCAAATGGCGCGGACCACCGGTCTGCTGCAAGCGGTGATCAGCAACCACCCCAAGGGCTTGCAGCAAGAGATCTATGAGGGCGGCACGGGGCTGTCGGGTGGCCAGCGCCAGTTGGTGAATCTGACACGGACCTTCTTGCGTCAGCCGCGCGTCTGGCTGCTGGACGAGCCCACCGCCAGCATGGATCGCAGCCTGGAGTTGCAGGTCACGCGCGCGCTCAAGCAAGCCTTGGCCCCTGAGCACACCCTGGTGCTGGTCACGCACAAGGCCGAGATGCTCGAACTGGTCGACCGGGTGATCGTGATCGCCAAGCATGGTGTCGTGATGGATGGACCGAAGGCGCAGGTGTTGCAGAAGCTCAACGCGCCGGCGCTGGAGCGGGTGGCATGAACAGCAAGCGCAATCGCCAAATGAGTGTCCCGTTGGGCGCGACGAGGCCGCGAGGCGTGGTGTCGATGACGCTGTTGATGGCGCTGGGGTTGGCGATCTTTTTGGGCTGGGCGGCGATGTTCGAGATCGACCAAACGGTGCGGGCCCAGGGTCAGATCATTCCCAGCGAGCGCACCCAGGTGATCCAGGCGGCGGACGGCGGCGTGCTGTCGCGCATCATGGTGCATGAAGGCCAAGCGGTGGTCGCGGGCCAGGAACTCGCGGTGCTCGAACGCGAGCGACCCAATGCGGCGTTCGAGGAGAGCCGGGCCAAGGACGCGGCGCTGGCCGCCGCACTGCTGCGGGCGCAGGCCGAAGCGAACGAGACTGCGCCGGTGTTCGGTCCGCGCTTCAAGGAGTACGGCCAGTTCGTCGCAGTGCAGCGGGCCTTGTATGAGCAGCGCAAAACCAGCCTGCGTGAAGAGCTCGCGACGATCCAGGATGGCCTTGACATGGCGCAGCAGGAGCTCGAGATGAACGAGGCGCTGCTCAAGACCGGCGACACCAGCCGGCTCGAGGTGATGCGGGCCAGGCGCCAGGTCGGCGAGCTGCAGGGCCGCGCCAGCGCGTTGCGCAACAAGTACCTGCAGGAGGCCCGGCAGGAGGCGAGCAAGCTGGCCGAGGAGCTGTCGAGCAGCCGCTACAAGCTCGAAGAGCGGCGCAGCATGCTCGACCACACGGCGCTGACCGCGCCGGTGGCGGGCATCGTCAAGGTGCTCAAGGTCAACACGATAGGCGGCGTGCTGCGCGCGGGCGACGAGCTGATGCAGATCTCGCCGACCGACGGCGCGATGGTGCTCGAGCTCAAGCTCAACCCGGTCGACATCGGCCAACTCAAGACCGGCCTGCCGGTGGCCATCAAGCTCGACGCGTTCGACTACTCGGTCTACAACAGCCTCAGCGGTACGCTGAGCTACCTCAGCGCGGACACGCTGGTCGACCAGGGTGCGAACGGCCAGGCGGTGCCGTATTACCGGGCCCAGGTTCGGATCATCCCGGCCGCGGCCGGCACCAAACTGGCCGAGGTCGAACTCAAGCCCGGCATGACCGCATCGGTCGACATCCGCACCGACAGCCGCTCGATCCTGAAATACCTCGCCAAGCCGGTGTTCAAGGCTTTTGGCGGCGCGATGAACGAGCGCTGATCAAGCCGATCCAGGCTGGGTCTGCAACGCCGGACAAGCCGGGGCATCGGTGCTGCGCCTTTCAGAACATCTTCACCCAGGGCACACCATGGACATCTGGAACGAAGGTTATGTCACCGACATCAACTACCTGGGTACCTTTAACCGAGAGTTGACGCCGGTTTGGCTGAGCACCACCGCGACGCTGCTGGGCTACCGCACGCCACCGTTGGACCAGCCCTATGCCTATGCCGATCTGGGCTGCGGCCAGGGATTTGGCACCGCGTTGATGGCCGCAGCCAACCCGGTCGGCCGGTTCTGGGGCTTTGATTTCAACCCCGGCCATGTGGCCCAGGGTCGGCGCATGGCGGCCGCCAGTGGCATCGCCAACATCGAGTTCCACGAGGCCAGCTTCGCGCAGCTCGCCGAATCCGCCGCAGGTTGCTGGCCCGAATTCGACTTCATCGTGCTGCACGGCGTCTACAGCTGGGTTTCGCGCGCCAACCAGTTGGCCATCATCGAGTTCATCCGCCGCTTTCTCAAACCCGGCGGTTTGGTCTACATCGCCTACAACTGCGCGCCGGGCTGTTCGGCCATGGTGCCCTTGCAGCACCTGATGAGGCGCCACGCCGACCAGCACCCGGCCCGCTCAGACTTGCAGGCGCAGCGGGCCCTGGACTTCGTCGGGCGCCTGCGCGAGGGCGGTGCGAAGTACTTCAGCGCGCACCCCGATGTCTCGGTGCGTCTGGCGAATGCAGCCAAGTCAGACAGCCGCTACCTGGCCCATGAATACCTCAACCGCGATTGGCAGATCATCGATTTCGCGGCGGTCGCACAAGATGGCGCGCGGGCCAAGCTGGACTATCTCGGCAGCGCTTGCCTGCTGGAAAACCTCGACCACCGTTCGGCCCCGGCCGGTTTGCTGCCGCTGCTGGCGGAGACGGGCGACACCGTTTTGCACCAGACCTTGCTGGACTTTGCCGCCAACAAGGGCTTTCGGCGCGACATCTTTCAAAAAGGCCTGGCACGGCTGAACGCCCGCGAACATGCCGCTGCGCTGCGCCGGATCTGCCTGTTTCCGCTGGCCATCGAGACCAGCGGTGCCATCGTCTTTCCAACCCCGATTGGCCCAGCCAGCGGACGGCCGGAACTCTACCAAGCGCTGATGCAGGGCTTTTCTCAAGGCGAACTGAGCTTGGCCGAGATGGCCGCGCGCCCGGAATTGGCGGGCAAAACCCAGGCCCAGTTGATCGAGGTCGCGATGCTGCTGATCAGTGCCGGCCATGTGGCGCCCAAGGTCGGTGCTGTGCAGTCGGCCTTGGCACAAGCGCTCAACCGCTTCATCTGTGCCGAGGTGATGGACGGGCAGCGCCTGAACTACTTCGCGGCCCCCACGCTGGGCAGCGCGATCGAGGTCAGCTTTGTCGACATGGTGGCGGCGATGCTGCTGATCGAGACGCCGGATTTGACCCAAGACGCTTTCGTCAGCGCTGGTTGGCAATTGCTGGTCAGCCTGGGTGGCCAACTCGTCAAGGATGGCCTGGTGCTGTCCACCGAGGAGGCCTCGTTGCGGGAGCTGGCGGCTGTGTTCACCAGCTTCCAGCAAGGCAAGACAGCGCTCTGGCAAAGATTGGGGATCCTGCCCTGAATGACCTGCTCCCCTTCAGCCGTAGCAACCTGAAGTAGCAGCGGTCCGCCGCAGATGACCCATCGCCGTGGCCTTGATCGAACAAAGTCCGGCCTCTCAGCATCGAGATTCCACCATGTCCCGCGTTCTCCATCTGGCCTTCGCTGGTGTCCGCAAGCAGGCGTTTGACCTGTTCTGGAAAACCGACGGTCAAGACGAACACACGCTGGGCGCGTTGTTGGCACAACGGTTGCAAGCCTGTGTGCTCAACGCCTCCGGCAACGCGGCCTAGTGGTTGACCTTCAGGCCTTTGTTCTCAGCCTGGCGGCGCAGATATCCTTTGGTTTCGAGCTTGCTTCGGAGTGCATTGAATTGTCAGATACCGCTTCGCTTGGCTCATCGCTTGCTTCATCGATCGGCGCGCTGTGGCGCGAAGTCGCCGCCGGCCCCGCACAGGCCAGACCCTGGCGCGACTTGGCGCGGGCCTACGCGGCCGAAGGACTGCCTTGGCAAGCGGGCTACAGCGCGCGCCAGACACTGCGGCTGAACCCGGCTTGGCTGCCCGAACTGCAGGCGCTGCGTATCGACCGCTGGCAGGACGCCAGCGCCGGCGACGCGCTGCTGGGCCGAGCGGCGCTGACCGATGCCGGTGAGCTGGCTTTGCGCTTTGCCGATTGGCTGCAGCAGGAGCCTGGCGATTGGCTGAGCACGCTGTACCTGGCGCGGCTGAAAGAGATGGGCGGGTCTGACGCGACCGAGACCATCGATCAGGCCCGCGCATTGGAGCCGCTGTTGGGGGAGTCTTTGCATTGGCTCGGCGTGTGGCGCCTGAACGCCGGCGATGCGCGGCGCGCGGTGGCGGCTTTGTCAGGCCTGCTCGACATCCGCCCGCTGCGCCACGGCTCGATGATGTACCTGGGCGAGGCGTTGCAGCGCCTGGGCAACTTGGCGGCGGCCGAGAAGGCATTCGCCCGCGCTGCGCGGTCGAACAACCCTGATTTTCTGCTAACGCTGGCCGGTCGGGTGTACGCCCACAACTACTGGCAAGAGGCGATCGAGGTGCTGAAAAAAGCATTGGCGATTCGCCCAGCCAGCGTGGCCACGCTGTTGGCGCTGGCCAGGATCGAGTCCGAGGTCTATGCCTTGGCCGATTGCCGTGCCACGCTGGCCAAGCTGCGGGCGATCGATCCCGGCAATGCCGATGCCCGACTGCTCGAAGCCGGGCTGCAGGGCCGGATGGGTGACGCTGCCGGCCATCTGGCGACGTTGCAATCGGCTTACGCAGCCGGTGGCGACCCGCTCTCAAGGTTGGCGTCGAGCATCGCGATGACCTCGCTGTACCAAGACGAGTTGCCGGCGGCCGAGATCGCCGCGCTGCACCGCCGTCTTTGCGCGCCGATCGAGGCTGCTGTGCATCGCAAGACCGATTTCGCCAACACCAAGCTGGCCCAGCGGCGGCTGCGCCTGGGCCTGGTCACTGGCGACCTGCACCGCCAGCACCCGGTCAACATCTTCATGCTGCCGGTGCTGCTGCGGCTGGACCATACCCGCTTCGAGGTCTGTGTCTACCACACCGGGACGATGCATGACGAGTACACCCGCCAAGCCCAGGGCTGCGCCGACCGCTGGGTCGAGGCTGCTGCGCTGGACGACAGCGCGCTGCAGCGGGCCATCGTCGCCGACGGCGTCGACCTGCTGGTCGACCTGGGCGGCCACACCTCGACGCACCGGCTCGGCGTGTTTGCGCTGCGCGCGGCACCGGTGCAAGCCACGTTCCTGGGCTACCCGCACTCGACCGGCTTGTCGGCGATCGACTGGCTGATCGGCGACGCGGTGGTCAGCCCGGCCGAGCACGGCCACTTGTTCAGCGAGGGCATCGCCCAGCTGCCCGGCAGCGTGTTTTGCTGGGCGCCGGTCGACGCTTACCCGCTGCCCGCGCCGCGCGAGCCCGGCGCTGCGCTGCGCCTGGGCTCGTTCAACAACGCGATGAAGCTGACGCCGCGAACCATCGCGCTGTGGTCGCGGGTGCTGCAGGCCTTGCCGGGCGCTGAACTGCTGCTCAAGGCGCCGTCGCTGAAAGACGCCGAGGTGCAAGCCCGCTTTGCCGCGCTGTTCGCAGCCCAGGGCATCAGTGCTGATCGCCTGGTCTTCAGAGGCCCGAGCGGCCTGGCCGACATGATGCAGGAGTACCGCGACATCGACATCGCGCTCGACCCCACGCCTTACAACGGCGGCACGACCAGCTTGCAGGCCTTGTGGATGGGTGTGCCGGTGGTGGCCTTGGCAGGCACCAATTTCGTCTCGCGCATGGGGGCGAGCTTTCTGCACACGCTGGGCCGACCAGATTGGGTGGCCGTTGACGATGATCGTTATGTCGCCGCAGCGGTGAATCTGGCGCGAGACATCGCGAGCCTGCGCGCCGGTCGGCCTGCGCTGCGCGCTCGCATGGCGGATTCGGCGCTGTGCGATGTCGATGCTTATGTGCAGGCCTTCCAGGCACTGCTGCAGCGCATGTGGGCGCAGCACTGCGCGGGTGGCGGTGGGCGGCTGCTGGGCGTCGCTGTGGGGTGAATTTGCAGTCCGGCGCGGCCAGGCAGGCACTAGCGCGGTTGACGGTTCGCCATCGCGTCAGCCTGAGGCCTAAATACCGAACATTTCCCATCTTCGCATCTACAATTATTGCCATGAAAACCCGGTTGAGCTGGGATGAAGCGAAACCGCGTGCCAATCTGCACAAGCATGGGTTGGACTTTGCCGATGCTGGCGAGGCTCTCGATTCGCGGTACCCGCTCGACGCATGGGTCAAGCGAAGTGGTGAGGACCGCGTGTTTTCGATGTCCTATGTGCTGGGATTCTTGGCGGTGCTGACCGTCGCGCACACCGGGCGAGGCGGCACGGGGCGCGTGATCAGTTTTCGCCGTGCAAGCCATGAAGAACGTGATGAGCAGCCCATCCTTTGAGATCACCACCTCGCGCCAGATGCTGGCCTGGCTGGCCGAGCAAAAGCTGTCGATGGCGCTGACCACTTACCAGATCGGCAAGCTGTTCTTGCTGGGCTTGAAGCCCAACGGCGAGCTGTCGGTGTTTGAGAGAACCTTCAACCGCTGCATGGGGCTGTGCCCGACGCCGAACGGCTTCTACATGAGCAGCCTGCACCAGGTTTGGCGCTTCGAGAACATGTTCACCCAGGGCGAGCAGCAGGATGGCCATGACCGGCTCTACGTGCCGCAGGTCGGCAACACCACCGGCGACTGCGACATCCACGACATGGCGGTCGATGCCGATGGCCAACTCGTGTTCGTCAACACCTTGTTTGGCTGTCTGGCGGGCTTGAGCGAAACCCACAGCTTCAAGCCGCTGTGGCGCCCGCCCTTCATCAGCAAGCTCGCGGCCGAGGACCGCTGCCATTTGAACGGCCTGGCGATGCGCGATGGCCGCGCGGCTTATGTCACCGCAGTCAGCCAGTCGGATGTGGTCGATGGCTGGCGCGACCACCGCGCAGGCGGCGGCATCGTGATCGACGTGCAAGGCCATGAGATCGTCGCGCGCGGGCTGTCGATGCCGCATTCGCCGCGTTGGCACCAGGGCAAGCTGTGGCTGTGCAACTCGGGCACCGGTGAATTCGGCTATGTGGAGCTGGAGACCGGCCGTTTCGTGCCGGTGACGTTTTGCGCCGGCTACCTGCGTGGCTTGTACTTTCACGGCGACTTCGCGCTGGTGGGCACATCCAAACCGCGCCACAACAAGACCTTCTTGGGCCTGCCGCTCGACGAGGCGTTGCGGTCACGCCAGGCCGAGGCGCGCTGCGGCGTGCAGGTGATCGACCTGCGCACCGGCGATGCGGTGCACTGGCTGCGCATCGAGGGCCTGGTCGAGGAGCTCTACGATGTGATCACCCTGCCGGGCGTTCGCAGCCCGATGGCGCTGGGGTTCAAGACCGACGAGATCCGCCGGGTCATCAGCCTCGAGCTCTGAGCGGCGCTAGGCGATAGTGCAGCTCGGCGCTATTGCAGCTAGGCGCTAGTGCAGCTAGGCGCTAGTGCAGCTTGGCGTCGCTGCGGGCTGGGTTTTGTGGGCTTTGGCTGCTGTCCTCTTCGCGCAGCCACATCCGCATCACGGCGGTCGCGCTGGCTGCGCGGGTGATGCAGAGCTCGCGTGCGGCGGCCACCTCGGAGGCCATCAACTCATCGGCCGATGGCGGTACCGCTTGGGCCGGCGCTACCGCCTTGTTGCCTTCGGACGCTTTGCCCGGCGACCTGGCGGACGGCTGAGCCGGCGGTTTGGGTCTGGGTTTGGGTTTGGGCTTGAACCAGTTGAACATGGTAGTGGCTTGGGTGGATTGACGATGCCGATCGGTCAGCTGCGCATCCGGCCGGCGACGGCGCGCACACCGCCTGGCGCGGCGCGCCAGATCGACAAGGCTGACACGACGCACAAGCCGATCACGATCCAAAACAGTGGTGCATAGCTGCCGGTGCGGTCGTACAGCACGCCTGCCAGCCACGGACCGGTGGCGCCGCCGGTGATCGCAGCGAGCATCAGTGTGCCAAAGATGCTGCCGTAATGCCGGCCTTCGAAGATCTCGGCCGGGATCGCGCCGACCACCGAGGTCAAACCGTAGCCGAGTGCCCCCTGCGCCAACACCATCCCGTAGAGCAGCGGCAGGCTGGGTCGTCCTTCGAGCATCAGCAAGGCGACAGCCGTCAGCCCGAAGCCCAGGCAGCCGATGGCCCAGACGATTTCGCGGCCGACGCGGTCTGACAAATGGCCCAGTGCGATCTGTCCGGGTACGCCGGCCAGGCTGACCGCTCCCAGTGCCCAGGCCGCTTGCGCGGTGCTGAAACCGGTCTCAATCAGGTACTTGGTCTGGTGAACCTGGATCGCGTACCAGGCGAACAGCCCGCCGAAATAGCCCAGCGCGAGCCACCAGAAGCGCGCGGTGCGCAGCGCGCGGGCCAGTGTCCAATCGGTCGCAGCCCAGGCCGCATCGACGATGTTGACGCGGCGCACCGGCGCGCCGGCAGTGCCGGGCGTGGCATCGCCGTCGGGCTGCAGGCCGAGGTCTTCAGGTCGCCGACGCAGCAGCAGGTTCAGCGGCACGAGCAGCACCAGCGTGGTGACCCCCAGCACCCAGCAGGCGGCACGCCAGCCGCTGCGCTCGATGAGGGTCTGCATGGCGGGCAGCAGCACGATCGAGCCGACGCCGACGCCGGCGAAAGCGATGCTCATCGCCAGCCCGCGCCGGCGCACAAACCAGGCCGGCAGGAACAGCGCTTGACCGGTGTAGCCCAGGCACACACTGCCTGCGCCGACCAGCACGCCCAAGGTCGCGTAGACATGCCAGGGTTGGCTGGCCAGCGTGGCCAGCAGCATCCCGGCGCCCGTGGCTGCGACGCCAAACTCCATCACGACCCGCGGTCCGCGGCTGTCCATCAACCGGCCCAGCGTGGGGCTCAAGGCGGCCGACAGCAAGAAGCCGAAAGAGAACGCCCCGGCGGTCACGCCGCGCTCCCAGCCGAACTCCGTCAAGATGGGCGGAAACAGCAGCGAGAACGCAGTGCGTGCGTTGACGCCGATGGCCATCGTCACGAACACCACCGCGACGATGAGCCAACCGTAGTAGAAAGGGAGTCGGCGTGAGAGTCTGGCGAGCAAGCTGGGCTTTCGTTGGGGATCGGTCGACCGGCGGTTGTGGTGGGCGGTGCGTGGTGGGCGGTGCGTGGTGGGCGGTGCGTGTTGGGTAGCGCGTGTTGGGTAGCGCGTGTTGGGTAGCGTCAGTGGCGAAGTGTAGGGTCGCGCCGGCTTGATCAGACGTCCAGCGCGACGACTTGACCGCGGCAGCCTTGGTCATCCTTGGTCATCATCAGGGCCGAATATTCCGGCACCTCGACCCAGGTCGCGACATCGCGGGTCAAGGGTTCCGACGCCACGATCACCGCATTGGCGCCGGCGGGCCCATCAATCATCTTCCATTCGCCGTCGTGCAGCCCGTAGTCGCGGCCAAACGTGTACCACTGGCTGAGATATTCGACACCACCCTGGAACGGCAGTTGGTCGAAGCGTCCGAAATCAAAGGTGAAACGGGTTGCCACGAGGCTTCTGCCGTCGCCGATGATCAGGTTCACCGCCGATGAACGGGTGATGCCGCGACGTTGCCGCGCCCGCCGGATGATCGACAGGGTCTCGTCGACAGCGTGGACCAGATCGACTGCAGCCTGACGGCCCGCCGGGTTTTCCAGCCGGGAGACCAGCAGCGCATAGAGCCAGGCACTGTCGGAGGAGCCGTGGATCTGGCGCAGGAATTCTGGTTTGACATGCTCGACCAGGTCGAACTTGATGGCGTGGAAATCGGCCAAGTCACCGTTGTGGGCCAGCACGATCGGCAGGCCTTCAAAATGGAACGGGTGTACGTTTTCGAGATTGACCTGGGTGTCAGCGCGGTAGGGCACGCCACGAAGGTGGGCAATCAAACCATTGGCGCTGATCTTGCGAGCCAGTGCCTGCAGGTTCTTGTCAAAGACGGCGACCTGGGTGTTGCGATAGCACAGCGGTGCATCGGACTGGCGCCAGCCATCGCTCCAGGCAGCAAAGCCGAAACCGGCTAAATTGAGCATGCTGAGCATCTGCGCATCGACCGTCTGTTTCAACAAGGAACTGTCGGGCGCATAAAGCAGGTCGTCGAGCAGCACGGGCCCGCCCAGGTAGCCGAGCATCCTACACATGGGCCGCCTCGGTTTGGTGATTGAGTGCGACCATGCTTTCCCGGCGACCTTGGTGGCGCGACAGACTGCGCAAATCGTGGGCGACCTGTTTGCTGACCAAATCCAGCAATTTGATCGCTGTGGGGCCTTGATCGTTTTCCAGCGACTTGAGCTGCGTCTGATCCAGGTGCACGAGCCAGGCATCCTCGCGAACGTCCAGGTGTACCGGGTGCGGCAAACCATCGATCGCCGCCGTGCAGCCAGTGATTTTGCCGGGGCCATGGATCAACAGTTGTTCCATGGCTTCGGGTCGGTGCAGACTCATTCTGATGGCGCCACGCAGCACGATGTGGATGCCGTCGGCCGGCGCACCCTGCCGGGCCAAGGTCGAGCCGGCTTGCAGTCCGAAGACCGATGCCGATTGCAAGAGCTTGCTGATGGCCGCTGGCTTGAAATGGCGGAACGGGTGCAAGGCCTGCCACCAGTCGGCGATCTCCGCGTGGGAGCGGGTCGGCTGGATGCGCGCAGGATCCGCATGGGAATGGCCGCGCCGCTCGGTCAGTGGCAAAGGGTCATTTGTCAGCCCGGTCAGGGTTGCCCGGGTGCGGGCCGAGGCCAACTGCCGGAGGTGCATCGCCAGCCTGCAGGTCACCGGATCACCGACGAGCAACAGCCGTTCGAACTGTTCGCGCGCCATGAAATAGCCTGAGGTCGGCTCGATGGCCACGGCCATGGCAGATCGCCGCATCTGGTCGAGTAGGCTCAGTTCACCGAAGATGTCGCCCGGTCCCATTTGGGCGAGCTCGACCAGGCCGTCGGCCAAGGTGCGGCTCTTGATCGAGACCCTGCCTGCGGTGATCGCATGCATGCCATCGGCCACGTCGTTCTGGTGAAAGATGGGCTCGCCGGCAGGAACTTGGAAGGCTTCCATTGACGGGCGCAGGGCCGCCAGCAGCGCGGCGTCGTGTCGCTTGAACACAGCAGCATGGTCTGCATCAGGATCTTGCGGCACGGGCCCACTCCTGTTCAACGGCTGGCAAGCGATGAAATGGCGGGTCGTCCCACGGCCAATTCAAAGATGGACCCGGATGCCTTGAGGGAGAAGTCCCGGCAGCCGCGATCCCGGTCAAGCAAACGCCTTGAAATCTGTAAAGAGTGTAATCCGCTAATTGGTCCAGTTGATCGGCAAAGACCCTTCCATCCTGCTCACAGGCTGGTGGGCCAAGTGGCGAGTCGATGCTCGCCGATACCGCCTCGGGCGCGCTGTTGGAAGACCTCGAGCATCCGTATCGCCCAGTCGCGGGTCTCACTTGGGCGGATCACCGCATGTGCGGCGAACATGCCGGCCAACTCGTAAGGCGAGTTGCTGACCACCATGTCTTGTATCAGCGATTCGTATGCGGCGTCGCCATCCTGGGCTCGGCGGTTGTGCACCACGCTGACGGCCACCGCGGGGTCGACGAAGCCGACTTCGCCGGTGGTCATCACCGCCACCGCATCGGCGACGCCACCGCCCATGTTCAGGTAGGCCTGGCCATAGCTCTTGCGCACCACCACCGCGATCCTGGGCACGGTGGCGAGCGACAGCGCGCGCAGGTTGTTCATGATCTTGCCCGCCACGCCGGCTTGTTCGGCTTGTAATCCCACCAGGAAACCGGGTGTGTCGGCCAGCAGCAGCAGCGGGATGTTGAAGCTGTCGCAGAGCACGATGAACTCGGTCATCTTGTCGCAGGACGGGCCGTCGATCGCGCCGCCTTTGGGCCAAGGGTTGCTCGCCACGATGCCCACCGGCTGGCCATTCATCCGCACCAGCGCTGTCTCCAGCGCGCGGCCATGGCGCGGCCGCCAGGGCATCACCGAGTCGATGTCGGCGAGGCATTCAACCAACTTCCGGCCGTCATAGATCTGGTGGCGCGCCCTTGGGATCAAGGCCTCAAGCTCGGCGGCCGGGCGCGCATGGACCGGGCTGTCGGACCTTGGCGCTGGCAGCTGCGCATGGGACGGCAGATAAGACAGGAAGCGCCGCAGCGCGGCGATCGCCTGGGCATCGGTGTCGGTGACCAGGTCGATCTGGCCGGTGGTGTCGGCATGCAGGTCTGAGCCGCCCAGCGCTTCGGGGGTGACGGCCTGGCCCAAAGCGACCGATGTGACCTTGGGGCTGGCCACCGAGAACGTGGCGTCGCGGCGCATCACCGCGAAGTCTGACTGCACGGCGTACCAGGTGCCCATGCCATAGCAAGGCCCGAGCACCGCGCAGACCCAGGGCACGTCCCGGTCGCGGTTGGTGGCGTTGAGTTGGCCGACCCGGCCCATGCCGACGGCGCCCTGGATGTCGGGCATCCTCGCGCCAGCCGACTCGATCAAGAACGCGCAGGCGATGCCAGCCTTGGAGGCGCTGAGCTTGAGGAAATTGAGCTTGCGGATGTTGGTCACGGTCGACGACGCACCCAGGGTGGTCAGGTCAAACGATGCGACCGCGATGTTGCGGCCATCGACCCGCCCGAAGCCGGTGACGATAC
Source organism: Burkholderiales bacterium (assembly GCA_947448955.1). Taxonomy (GTDB): domain Bacteria; phylum Pseudomonadota; class Gammaproteobacteria; order Burkholderiales; family Burkholderiaceae_C; genus Pseudaquabacterium. Next base: position 5,076 of record CANFPU010000042.1, on the reverse strand, counting down.
CGTCCGCCGGCGTGCGGTCCAGGTCTTCGGGCCTCGCGGAGCGGGCAAATTCGCCGATCTCACTGAAGCTGCCGGCATCGCAAAGTGCGGCGATGCGTTCGCGCGCATTCATCACGCCGCTGGCCCGCCGGGCCGCCAGCTTGGCCTCGCCGCCCATCGCGTGGATCTTGCGCCGTCGGGTGTCGAAATCGTCAAAGTCGTCGATGTCGTCAAAGGGCTCGGTGGGGGTCATGTTGAGGGATCCGATCTCGGGCGTTGAGGGTTTGGCGCGCGGCTTTGAAGTCGATGCGGTCATTCTCGCGTTCTCAACCAACGGTGGCTTTGCCAATGGGCTCGTCATTGGCTTCGTCATTTGGCCTGACCCTTGGGCGGCCGGCTGGCAGCTGCCGTTGCGCGGTTGAAGCTTCTCCGCATCGATCGACCGCGGCTTGAGCCGAAGGCGACAGCCCACCTGGTCCGCACCGCCTATGCTGACTCGACGCTGACCCAGACACCACGGAACTGTCGACATGTCCGAGACGACCCCCTCTGCCTCGCCACAGCCTGAGCGCGAGTACCTGCAGCACCTGGCCGAGGGGCGGTTCATGATCCAGCGCAGCCGTGCCAGCGGCCGATTCGTGTTCTATCCGCGGGTGGCCGAACCGGCGACCGGCGCGACCGACCTGGAGTGGGTCGAGGCCTCGGGCGGCGGAACGGTCTACGCCACCAGCACGATGCGCCAGCGCCCACCGGCCCAGAGCTATAACGTCGCCTTGATCGACCTTGATGAAGGGCCTCGGATGATGAGCCGTGTCGAATCCATCGCGAGCGACGCGGTGCGCATTGGGATGCGTGTCAAGGCGCGCATCGCCCTCGAAGGAGACGTGCCGCTCGTCGTCTTCGATCCGGTGCCCTGATCCGCGGGTCGGCCACAGTACTTCTCAGGAGAGTCGGGATGAAGGATGGGTTTCCACGGGGACAGTCGGCGATCGTGGGCGCTGCCACTGACGGCATCGGCGAGGCGCCCGGGTTCGAGTCGATTGACCTGGCGGCACGCGCCAGCCTGAAGGCGCTGAAGCAGGCCAACCTGACCCCGGCCGATGTGGACGGTTTGTTCGTCGGCCTGCCGCAGGACTTTTTGTCCGGGCTGTCGCTGTCGGAGTACCTGGGCATCCACCCCAAGATCACCGACAACAACCGCACCGGCGGCTCGGCTTTTTTGACCCACATGTTTTGGGCCGCCAACGCGCTGGCCACGGGGCAGTGCAATGTTGCGCTCGTCGCTTATGGCAGCAACCAGCGTTCGGGCGCGGGCAAACTGGTGAGCTCGCAGAAGATTCCTTATTTCGAGGCGGCATACCGGCCGCTGATGCCGGTGTCGGCGTATGCGCTGGCGGCGTCGCGCCACATGCACCAGTACGGCACAACGGTTGAGCAACTCGCCGAGGTCGCGGTCTCGGCGCGCAAATGGGCGCAGAAGAACCCAGAGGCCTTCATGCGCGACGATCTGACGATCGCCGAGGTGCTGAGCGCGCGCCGGGTCGCTGATCCCTTGGGCGTGCGGGATTGCTGCCTGGTGACGGACGGCGCGGCCGCGGTCGTGATGTGCCGCGCTGACCGTGCCCCCGACCATGCAGCCCAACCGGTTTATCTGCTAGGCGCCGCTGCCGAAACGACGCACATGAACATCTCGGCGATGGCTGATCTGACGGTCACCGGCGCGGTGCAATCCGGCGCCAGGGCCTTCGCGCAATCTGGCTACGGCCCGGCGGACATCGATGTCGTCGAGCTCTACGACGCGTTCACGATCAACACGATCTTGTTCCTCGAAGACCTAGGCTTTTGTGCCAAAGGGGAGGGCGGACGCTTCGTCGAGGGGGGCCGCATCGCGCCGGGCGGCGCGCTGCCCGTCAACACCAATGGCGGTGGCCTGTCCTGCGTGCACCCGGGCATGTACAGCTTGTTCACCGTCGTCGAGGCGGTGCAGCAGCTCACGGGCGCCGCCGGGGCGCGCCAGGTGCAGGGTGCCAAGTTGGCGCTTGCGCATGGCAATGGCGGCGTGCTGTCGAGCCAAGTCACCGCGATTCTCGGCACCCGGGAGACGCTGTGACAAACCCTTCCACCGTGGGCCGCAGCGCCCCCAATCCATCCCGGACCCGTGCAGCCGCGATGGCCTCGGTCGGTCGCTTTTTAACCTTGTTGACACCCCAGGAGTTGATCTGATGTCTGAGTCCAACCACCCCCGCGAAGCCGAAGAACGCCGTTGGGTCCACCGCCCGCCAGGCTCGAACTGGGGTGACTTCGGTGTCGACGACCAATGTGGCCGTATCAATCTGCTGACGCCGCAAAAGGTCAAGCAAGGTGTGGCCGAGGTCCAGGAGGGGCTGACCTTCTGCCTGAGCCTGCCGCTCGACCTGCCCGGTGGCAACGTGCTCAACCCACGGCGCTTGCCGCCAGTGTTGCGGCCCACGCTGCGCAATGGCCGGCCGAACATGAATTACCGGCTGATCACCGACAACCCGATGCACACCGACGTGATCAGCGACGACCTGGTGGTGATGCATTTGCAGTACTCCACCCAATGGGACAGCCTGGCGCATGTGGGCCAGATGTTCGACGCCAACGGTGACGGCATTGCCGAGGCGGTGTACTACAACGGCTTCAGGGCCGGTCGCCACATCCTGGCGCCGACCGAGGGCAGCGATGCGGGTGTGCCCGCGCCAGGCCAGTCCCGCTCGACCTCCAAGGCCGCTGCGCTGGGCATCGAGAACATGGCCGTGCGCTGCGTGCAGGGCCGCGGCGTGATGATCGATCTGCAGGCCAATTTGGGTCGGGGGCGCAGCCTGGTCGGCTACGACAGCCTGATGCGCATCTTGGAGGCAGACAAGGTGGTGGTCGAGACCGGCGACATGGTCTGCCTGCACACCGGTTTCGCGCAGGCCTTGATCGAGATGGCCGGCCAGCCCGATGCGGCGGTGCTCGACCAGACCGGTGCGGTGCTCGACGGCCGCGACGCCAAGCTGCTGCAGTGGATTACCGACAGCGGCTTGTCGGTGCTGATTGCCGACAACTACGCGGTCGAGGCGCATCCGGCGATCGGCCATCCGGGCTGCTGTGCGACCTTGCCGCTGCACGAGCATTGCTTGTTCAAGCTTGGCGTTCACCTGGGCGAAATCTGGCACCTCAGCGAGCTGGCGAACTGGCTGCGCGCCCATGGCCGCAGCCGCTTTCTGATGACCGCGCCGCCGCTGCGTCTGCCAGGCGCCGTGGGGTCGCCCGCGACGCCGGTGGCCACGGTGTGAAGCCGATGCGCCGCCACCCGCCCTTTCAGGGCTTGCGTCAGCAGGATCTGGTGCGATGAGCTACCTGGTCGGCAGCGGCCTGACCCGCTTCGGTCGCCATCCGGGTCGCAACACGCTAGACCTGATGAGCGAGGCCGCCGACCTGGCGCTGGCCGATGCCGGCCTGGCGCGCGGCGACATCGATGGGCTGCTTTGTGGCTACGCCACCACCCAGCCGCACCTGATGCTGGCCACCGTGTTTGCCGAACATTACGGCCTGCACCCGCGCTATGCGCATGCGATGCAGTTGGGTGGTGCCACTGGTTTCGGGCTGGTGATGCTGGCGCATGCGCTGGTGGGCGCAGGCATGGCGCGGCGCATGCTGGTGGTCGGCGGCGAGAACCGCCTGACCGGACAAAGCCGTGACTCCTCGGTGCAGGTGCTGGCCCAGGTCGGGCACCCGGTCTACGAGGTGCCTTTGGGCGCGACGATCCCGGCCTATTACGGCCTGCTGGCCTCGCGCTATCTGCACGATTTCGGCAGCACCGAGGCGGATCTGGCCGAGCTTGCGGTGCTGATGCGCCAGCATGCGGTGCAGCATGAGGGCGCGCAGTTCCGCAGCCCCATCCGTGTGGAGGACGTGCTGGCGTCGAGACCGATCGCGTCGCCGCTGAAACTGCTCGATTGCTGCGCGATCGCCGACGGCGGCTGCGCCGTGATCGTTTCGGCCGAGCCGGTCGGGCCTTATCCGCTGCGCGTCGCTGCAGCGACCCAGCACCACAATGCCCAGCATGTGAGTGCACTCGCCAGTCTGACCGACTGCGGTGCCGGCGCCTGCGCCGCGCGCGCGCTGGCCGCTGCCGGACGCCACTTGGCGGATGTTGAGGCAGCAGCCATCTACGACAGCTTCACGATCACCTTGACGATGCTGCTCGAGGAGATCGGGTTGGCACCGCGCGGGCGTGCCGGCGTGCTGGCTCGCGAAGGGTATTTCAGCGCGACCGGTGCAATGCCGCTCAACCTGCACGGTGGGCTGATGTCTTACGGCCATTGCGGCGTCGCCGGGGCGATGGCGCATCTGGCCGAGATGCATTTGCAGATGACCGGTCGGGCCGGCGCGCGTCAAGCCCCGCGTGCCGGCGTGGCGCTGCTGCACGGTGATGGCGGCGTGGTCTCGTCGCATGTCAGCCTGGTTTTGGAGTCCGCATGAACGACGCATTCGCAGAAGAACAGGCGATCGACTGGACCCGCGATTGGACCCGAGGCGGTGACCAGTTGATGTACCAGCACTGTCTGGCGTGCCGCCAGGTCTGGTACTTCAGGCGCGGCTTTTGCCCGGCCTGTGGCCAGGCCGAACCGGCGGCATCGGTGTGCATCGGTGCGGGCACCGTTCAGGCCTGCACCCAGGTTGAACGCGCACCGAACGACGAGTTCCGCGCGCTGTTGCCTTACTGCATCGTGCTGGTCGACCTTGACGAGGGATTCCGGGCGATGGGCCACGGTGCGCCCGGCCTCGTCATCGGCGACCGGGTGCGCTGCGAGGTCCGCACGCTCGCCGGCAAGCCCTTGCCGTATTTCGAGGCCGCGGCCGGCTGAGTCGCTGCTGGGCCGCGCGCTGTTTTGCTGCCGGTGCTTGCTGGTGGTGCTTTCTGGTGGTGCTTGCTGGTGTTTGTTGCTGCTGGGTGCTGATTGCTGGGTGCTGATTGCTGTGTGCTGATTGCTGGGTGGTCATTGCTGGTGACGCAACACCCGGCCCGCACGCAGCCCCGTGTGTTCGCCGTTCAACACATTGATCTGGCCATTGACCAAGGTGGCC